>JACQUZ010000040.1 GCA_016210055.1 Deltaproteobacteria bacterium
CCAGGGAGAGCGCCACCATCTTGGCCAGTACTTCACCAGCGCCGACGTCGCGGACCTGATTCTCAGCTTTTGCGTCGGCAGCGCGCGGGACCTTGTCATCGACCCATCCTGCGGCGCGGGCTCCTTTCTCGTGCGTGCGGCCGCGCGCAAGCGTAACCTGGATCCAGGGGCAGCGCCGGCCGACCTCTTGGCTACCCTCTGGGGCGTGGAGCTGGCGGCGGTTCCCGCCCAGCTTGCCATGGTCAACCTGGCGATCCATGGCGGCTTGGGCGACGCTGGCGACGGCGTCCGGCCCCACATCATCCGTGGGGATTTCTTTGGGGCGTCCCTGCCCGAGGGGCGCTTCGACGCGGTCGTGGGCAATCCGCCCTACACGCGCCATCCCACGACGCCGGTGCCGCCGGTGCCGGCAATTTCAGGACGCGCCGGGCTTTATACCCATTTCTTCTTCCACGCCATGAAGCTCCTGCGCGACGGCGGTCAGTTCGGCTTCGTGGTTCCGAGCGCTTGGCTCGATGCGGCCCACGGCATGGGCCTCAAGGGGTTCCTCCTCGAAAACACCTGCATCGAGACCATCATCGAGTCCAAGGTCGAAAGGTGGTTTGCCGACGCCGATACCAACACCTGCATTGTCATCCTTCGGAGAACGCGGGCGAAGGCCCTGCGGGATGAAAACGTGGTTCGCTTCGTGCAGCTAAAGCGCCGCCTGGCTGAAATCATCCCTGGGAGCGAACGCGACGACGAACGCGAGCGTTGGCGTGCACTGTCCGAGCTGCGTGCCGCGATCCTTTCGCCCTTGCGACCTTGGGAGGACGACACCTTGAAGATCGTGCCCAAGTGCCAGAACGAGCTTGGGCTTGACCGGAACCGAAAAGAGGGCTGCGTAGGCTCGGGCTCGCGGGACAAGTGGGGCCAGTTCATCCGCGCGCCTGGTGTCTTTTCCGAGCTTGTCCGTGCGGCGAAGGACCGATTGGTGCGCCTTGGGGACCTGGTGGCGATCAAGCGGGGAATCAAGACCGGGGCCGACCCTTGGTTTTACGTCACCGACGTGAGCAAGGACGCTTCGGGATCGCAGGCTCGCCGCCTCGTCGAGGCTTCCGGAATCCCGTGCAAGGGCAAGGTGTGCCTCGTGCGATCCGGGGACGGCACCATCTGGCCCATCGAGGAGCGCTACCTCCGGCCCGTGGCACGTAGCCCCGAGGGCTTCGAGCGCATTGGGATCGCCGTTCGGTCGATCGCCGATCGCGTCGTCGTTCTCGACGAGCCAGCGCCTGCGCTCGCGGGCACCCTAGCCTGGCGCTACGTTCGCCACGGCGAGACGCAGAGCTACGCCATGGGAAAAGGGCGACGAGCCATCCCGGCGCAGGCAAAGACCTGCGCAGGCCGCGAGCCATGGTTCCGGCTGCCACGTACAGAATCGTCGCGGATCCTCTGGCAGATGGCCATCGACCGGTCGCACGGCCATTATCTTGCCGACCGCCCACTCCTTTCCAACCAGCGGTTCTTCGCCGTCGTTCCACGCGACGACGATGAGACGCTGCTCGTGGCCGCGCTGCTCAACTCCGTCACGACCGCCATCCCGCTCGAATTCCAGCGGGCAGTCCTGGGGCTGGGCGCTGTCGAAGCCACGGTGGACGAGGTAGGCGATCTGCTCGTCGCCAACCCCGAGATCGTGGATCGCGCCGCGCGGACGACCATGGAACAGGCGATTTTGAGCCTCGCCCAAAGGCCTCTCGGCACGGTTTTCGATGAGCTTTGTGCCAGTGATTCCGCCTCGGTCACCCTCGAGAACGTCAAGTCGGACCGACGAGCCCTCGACAGGGCGCTCGTCTGTGGAGTCCTCGGCCAGGAGGAATGCGTCCTCCTCGAGATCTATCGCGCTCTCGTGGACCTCGTCGCTGCTCGAATTGCCAAGGCGCGGAGCGCGAGGAAGTAGACCTTCACTGATCTCGGCTAGAAATAGACACGAAACCCCAGTGCACCGCCAAGGTCCAAGTCGTCGTGGGCCCCGTGGTCGTCTATCAAGAAGAAGCGCAACGCGACCTCCAGGAAGATCTGGACTGGCGCCCGGAACTCGAAGGCGATCCCAAAAGGAACGCGCGCGCCCAGGTGCAAGTCGTCTTCGTTCCAGCTCCCATGCTCGAGAAGGAATGCGCCGATGCCGAGGTAAAAAGGCACGGCAAGCCGTCCCGAGTGCGCGAGCACAAAAGGGCGCACGACGTATTCGAGGTGCACGTAGCCATCGTCCAGGTGACCCTCGTCTTGGTCAATCGTATCCCACCCGATCGCGAGCTCGAGGGAAGACGAGTGGCTCGGCCGAATGTCGAGCGACAGTCCCGTCGGCTCACCGAGGGTCACCCCGAGGCCTATGGTCCGACTGGACGAGCGGTGGGCATCGGCGTGGGCCGGGACGAACATGACTCCCAGGCCCAACACAAGCAATGCAGCGATCGAGGGGGGTAGGCAACCACGGACTTCCAGTTTCATGGCGACTTCTCCATCGTGATCCTTCCATCCTGCCGCTGATTCGACGCAATTCCAACCAGGTGCCGGCCCTGCACATGCCAAGATACCGTAAGCGTCCACACGAAATACCGTGCACAAGTTGCAAGCCCGCGCTAACGTTGCCTGCCTCAAGGGACGGGATGAGCGATTCCACGCACCAGCTCGTGAGTCTTGGTTTCATCGCGTGCAATAATGCGGCGGACAAGGGCATGAATTTCTCGGACCTGGTGGGGACATTCGGGCCGCTCCTGGATGCGCTTCCACATGCCACATTGCTCGTGGACGAGGGCGGGCGCGCTTGCCTCGTGAGCTCCGCGGCGAAGGCCCTTTTCGGTGATCAACCGGGCGCGCGTGTCGGTGAGGCGGCTCTTGGGCTGGTCCCCGATCGGTTCCGAGAGAAGCTCGCAGGCGAGCTTCGATCCACCTTCGATCACCACGAAGGTGCCAAAGCCACTCGTCGGTTCGAGTGTGCGGGCTTGCGCTCGGGTCGAGCAGAATTCCCAGCGGAAGTCTGCTTGGCGCCCTTGGATCTCAGGGGTACGCGTTACGTCGTGGCCTCCTTTCGTGACCTCACCCCCTCCTTGCAGGCGGAGGCGAAATTCCGTGTCTTGGTCGAAGCGGCCCCAGAAGCCTTGATGTTCGTCGATTCCAAGGGCCGCATTACTCTGGCCAACCCCCAAGCCGAGAAGTTGTTCGGTTACAGCCGGGACGAGCTCGTCGGGATGGAGATCGAAGCCTTGATTCCCGAGCGGTTTCGCTCGCCGCATCGGAGAGAACGCAACCATTACTCCCAGGTACCTCGCGTGCGGCCCATGGGCGTGGGGCTCGACCTGCCCGCACTCCGCAAGGACGGAACCGAGTTCTCGGCCGAAATCAGCTTGAGCCCGGTCCAGACCGACAATGGTCTGTCAACGATTGCGATCATCCACGACCAGACCGAGCGTAAGAAGGCCGAGATGGAGCGCATCCGCCTAGGCGAGGCCGAGGAGGCGCTCAGCGCCCGAGATGCATTCCTGGCGATCGCGTCCCACGAGCTCAAGACGCCGCTCGCGCCTCTTCTCATGCACGTGCAGAGCTTGCTCCGCGCCTTCGGGACCGGCGAGCCATCGCTCCAAAAGGTCCGCCCGCGCCTCGAGGCCATGCAGTCGATGGTCCAGCGGGTGAACCGGCTCGTGGACACCTTGCTCGATATCTCCCGGATTACCGCGGGTCGCCTCGTCCTTTTTCGGGAAGAAGTCGACCTCTCGCGCCTCGTGTCGGAGGTTGCCTCGAGATCGCGCGAGGTCCTGGTCCGCGCGGGCTGCGAGCTCACCTTGAGCATCAATCCGCCTGTGGTCGGAGCGTTCGACCCGATTCGGATAGACCAGGTGGTCGACAACCTCCTCTGCAACGCGGCCAAGTACGCCCCTGGGAAGCCGGTGAAGGTCACGGTCGCGGCACGCACGGGAAAGGCGCGGATCGCCGTCGAAGACCAGGGGATTGGCGTGGCGCCGGAGGATCAGAAGAGGATCTTCGACCGGTTTGAAAGGGCGGTCTCTGAGCGCCATTACGGTGGCTTTGGCCTGGGGCTGTGGGTCGCCCGGCAAATCGTCGAGGCCCACGGTGGTTCCATTTGGGTCGAGAGCCAGCCCGGACTGGGGGCGACCTTCGTGGTGGAGTTGCCACTCGAAGACCGCTCTCATGAAGCAAAGTCACATCGATAGGTAGACAAATCGCGCGGGTAGCGCGCGGCAGGGGGGGGCTCCGAGGGCTCTAGTTAGGCCTTGCGCTCGGCAAGCGAGCGGTGCGATTTTTCGGCCCGTGACGAAGCACGTGACGAACCATGGGTTGCCGCTCGTTCTTTCCTTCGTTCTCGGTTGTGGCAGCGGGACTCCTCCTGGGCCCCTACCCATCGACTCCTCTGGCACACGGGCAGACGCATCGCCGAATTCCGGGCGTGTCGACGGTAGCCCTTCCGCTCGAACACTGTCGCAGTGCACGGGGAGGCCGTTCACCAAGAGGTCCCCCGGTGGCTGGAAAAACCTAGGCAGCCGCATAGTCGCCCAAGGGGAGCCCGCCCACGCGGGAGAGGATTTCTTGGGGCCTCTCGGCACTCCGCCTGTGATTCGAGGCCGGTTCTTGTACGGCACGCTCCAGATGGCCCTCAAGGACGAGCCGGTACGCGTGTTCCTCGACGACTGCGGCGGGTGGAAGAACGTCGGCGAGGTGAACACCGACGGCGACGGACGTATCGAGGTGGTTGTCGATCGCGGTCTTCCGCTGGGCGTTTACGAGGTGAGAATGGAGGTCGTCGGCGACGCTTCCTCGGCGCCTGCGTACTTGTGGGTCCTTCCCAAAGGGACCCATCTCGCGGTGTTCGACATCGACGGCACGCTGACGACCGATGACGGCGAGCTCATTCAGCAGGTGCTCGCCGACGTGTTCTCGGGCTCGTACGTGCCCAAGGCCTATCCAGGCGCAGTTGCGCTCACGGATGCCCACCGTGGGATTGGCCACGTGGAGCTCTACATGACCGGGCGTCCTTACTGGCTTACCAGCAAGACAAGGGAATGGCTGTCTGAGCATGAATTCGCCATGGGGCCGTTGCGCCTGGCTGGTTCCAATGCTGAGGCATTCCCTTCCGAGTCCGGAGTCGGGAAGTACAAGCTCGAGTACTTGAAGTCCCTCTTGGAGGCGGGTTTCGTTCTCGATCTGGCCTACGGCAACGCGACGACGGACATCTACGCGTACCGCGAGGCAGGGATTTCCCCAGAGCTAACCTGGATCATCGGAAAGAATGCGGGCGAGGACGGGACCAACGCAGTGAAGGACAGCTGGGAGCCTCGGGTTTCAGAGGTCAACGCCCTGCCTTCCGTGAACCAACCATTCGATTGGTAGGTGTGTGGTCGGAGAGCCGATTTACTTGCTCAGCGTGAGCACGAACGCGAGGACATCGGCAATCTGATCGTCGTCGAGCTTCCTGCCCCACGCCGGCATGGCCTTGGAAAGCCCAACACTCGCGCCGCCGTCACGGACAACCCTGTACAGGTGCTCGGGCGGCAGGTTCCCCACTTCCCTGCGCGTGAGATCCCTCGGCTCGGTCACGAGCTTTGCGGCCAATGGCCCGTCACCACGCCCGTGGGTCCCATGGCACGGGGTGCATCGTGCGGCGAAGATTTGGGCACCGCGCTGCTCGTCCGCCTCGGCGATGAGCTGCCTTACGGGCCGATCCTGTCGGTCCACCTGCGCGTGGCGGTGCTCGTGCGCCTCGCGTCCAGCCACTGGCTTTCGAGCGCTACCGAGGCCAGCCTCCCGTGGCGGACTCGCACACGCGAGGGTGATCACAGCCGTTCCGAGCCGGAGCCATGTCATCTGCCAACAAGCAAGCACGCCGCGTACCACTTGCGCGGCGAAGCATGGCCTTGCTTGGTGGGCGGGGCGCCCCTAGATGAACCTGCAGTCATGATTTCAGCCAAGGAGATTCGAATGAGGATTCTGCGACCGCTTGTCTTGGGCTGTGCCATCGCGATTTCAGGGCTTGCATGCGATGACGAAGAAGAAGAGGAGATCGTGGCGGATGGCGGGACCACGCCCGACGCTGCTGCTGCCATTGATGGCGCTGCGGGTGTTGACGCGGCGGCGAGCTCCACGCCGTGATCAGGCGGCGATCATGATCAGATGACGCGGAGCCGCGTGGCCTCGGCCACGCGCTGAATGGCGAGCACCCATGCCGCTGCACGGTGCGGGATGTTGTGCCGCGTCGCTTGCTCATGCACGTCGAGGAATGCCTTCTTGAGCACGAGCCCGAGCTCCTCGTTCACGCGCTCCTCCGTCCACCGGTATTGTTGGAGGTTCTGCACCCATTCGAAGTAGCTGACCGTCACGCCACCGGCATTGCAAAGGATGTCTGGAATCACTGTAATCCCACGGTCACGAAGGATCTCGTCTCCTTGCTTCGTGCACGGGTTGTTCGCCCCCTCGGCGACGAGGCGTGCCCTTATCTTGGGCGCAGTCTTCTCGGTGATGACGCCGCCGAGCGCCGCAGGCACGAAGATGTCGCACGGGAGGTCAAACAAGTGGTCGCCCGTGATCTGTTCTGCATCCCTGAATCCCACGACGGTTTTTGCCTCGGCGACATGCGCCGTGAGTGCGGGGACATCGAGCCCTTTGGGGTTGTAGACGCCTCCACCCACGTCCGATGCGCCCACGACCTTGGCTCCCGCCTCGACGAGGAACTTGGCTGCAAATGAACCCACGTTCCCAAATCCCTGCACCACGGCAGTCGTGCGCGAGAGGTCAATCCGCAGCATGCGGCACGCTTCTTCGATGTTCATGACGACGCCCCGGCCCGTGGCTTCGCGTCGGCCCAAGGAGCCTCCGAGGGCAACGGGCTTCCCGGTCACAATCGCCGGTTGGTACCCGTTCATCTTGCCCCACTCGTCCATCATCCACGCCATCGTCTGCTCGTTGGTGTTAACGTCGGGCGCGGGGATGTCGCGTTGAGGACCGATGATGTGCCCGATCTTGCCGATGTACCCGCGGGTGATCTGCCGAAGCTCGTTCCGCGTAAGCTTCGTGGGATCACACTCCACGCCCCCCTTCGCTCCACCAAATGGGATATTGACGACCGCGGTCTTCCAGGTCATTAGAACAGCGAGCGCCAGGACCTCGTCCCTATCCACCTCGTGGTGGTATCGCACGCCCCCCTTGTAGGGCCCGCGCACGGCGTTGTGCTGGATTCGGTAGCCCTTGAATATCTTGAGCGTCCCGTTGTCCATGCGCACGGGAATCTGGACGTGGAGCTCTCGGTACGGTGTTTTGAGCAGTTCGTGAAGGTCGTCTTCGAGGCGCAGGACCTTGGCCGCTTGATCGAACTCGGCGTTCAGGACTTCCAGGGGATTGTGCCTGGGCGGTGTCGCGGGGGATTCCGATGCCTTCACGGATAGAGTCATGTCCACCTCGCCAATGACCTTTCCGTATCATCTCACGGTTGTTCGCCTGCAGCTACCCAGCCCACGCCGATTATCATCGGCGGGCAGCAGAAGCTCGGAAAGCTCCGCCTAATCCCTTGGGTCGACGATTGCTGCACCACGGGGATCCTCCGAGGGAACTGCCAGGACTTCGCCGTAACTCGGAGTGATGACTCGCGCGCCGCGCGTGATGGAACGCGCCTCTGCAACGAAGCCATCGAGGTCGATGCCCGGGAGCAGGCGAACGCCATCTTCGAGCGGGGAAAAAAAGGAATCGTAATGGGTGGGGACAACGACCGAGGGGGAAAGCGCATGCACAAGACGAGAGAGATAACGCGGCGTGCTATTTCGCCCCGCCAGCCCAACGAGGAGCACGTCGGCTCTCTTCCCCTCGATGGCCGCATCGATCAGGTCGGCGCTGCCGTTGTGGTAGATCGTCAGGCCTCCGGCCCGCAGCATGATTCCGAGCGTGCCGCCGAGCCGGTAATGCCAGGCGCGCGCCGGGAGCGTGGGCGTTCCCGTGACCTCGCCGGGAAAAGGAGTCCACGTGCGAAATAGCTTGCCGTGGCGGCTCGGCACGAGCGTGAGCTCGACGTCTCCCACGAAGAACGTGGCACCGCTCGGCGGGACAACGAGCATTCGCTCTGGAGGTAATCCAGCCGCTTCGCCGAAGGCACAGGTGGTGCGCGTGCCGATGAGGAGGGCACCCGTGTTCTTGGCAATCAAAGGGGCATCAAGCAGGTGATCGTAATGCGAATGCCCGCAGGCCACGGCATGAATCCTCGACGGAGCATGCGCGCGGATGGCATCTTCGTCGGGAACAAGCGGCGAAGTGGCGACCCGCCAGAGGGAAGGCCTCGACAAAAACGGGTCTATGAGGATCGTCGTGCGCTCGGTCTCGACGACATGACCCGCAGCGCCGAGCCAGCGAATGCGCGTGGCCCCATCGGGCGCCTTGCCAAGCCGCGGACGCAGATCGGCCCGAGGACGCCAGCGCGGGAAGATCCTGCGGCACGATTCCTCGACGTGGGAACGGAGAGCTTCGGTGACCGCCCACGACGAGGGCGAACGCGACGCATGACGGTCCATTGCGCTAGGTAATCAAGCGGCGCCTCGGCTCGCAACAACTTGGTCGATCCATGCATGGACCGCACGGCCGCCTGCAGGCCCACAGGCACCGAAAATGGAAAAGGGACCGCGTGTTGTGGCCCCTTTTTTCGTGGTGGGCGATGCAAGATTCGAACTTGCGACTTCCACCGTGTGAGGATGGCACTCTCCCGCTGAGTTAATCGCCCGTACCTAAAAAGCGGTTGTTAGTTATCACCACGTCGCGCTCATGGCAAGCAAATCCGCAGCTATAATTGCGGCCCTCGAGCGATAGGAGCCATGCATGGGAACCGACAGGAAGATCGTGAGCACGTCCAGCGCCCCCTCTGCAATAGGTCCGTACTCCCAGGGCGTGGTGGCCGGCGGGCTTGTCTTCTGCTCCGGGCAGATCGCCATTGATCCACGATCCGGAGCCATGGTTGGAGCAGGGGACGTGATGGCACAGGCGCAGCAAGTGATGGAGAACTTAAAGGGCGTTCTCTCGGCGGCCGGAACGTCATTCGACCGGGTGGTGAAGACCACCATCTTCCTCGTGAACATGAGCGACTTCAGCGCGGTGAACGAGGTCTACGGGGCCTATTTCTCGGGCGCTCCGCCCGCGCGGGCCACCGTCCAGGTATCCGCTCTCCCTCGGGGCGCCCTCGTCGAGATCGACGCAATAGCTACTGCTTGAACAGCCGGACGTCCTGCACCCGGGCCAGTTTTCCACCAAGCTCCGAGGCGAGCGCATCATCGTAATGGTCGGCATACGCTTGGACCCGTTCAACCAGATCCAGGACTTCAGAACGGTCGAGATCGAGGGTGGAGCGCTCCGCGGTGAGGACGATCTCGTTTCCGCGCAGGGCAAACGCGGCTCCGTAGATTTCCTTGGCGTTGAGCTCCAGGAGCCGTCGGAAAAGCTCGAGCGTCTTGGTGCCCTCGTCAATCTCCAAGACCGGAGCCACCACCCGCAAGAAGTTCTCCTCACCGCGGCCTTGCAGGAGGACAAAGACCCGAGCAGTACCCTTCCTGATGCACCAGCCGGGCCACTCGTCGAAGGTCTCGATTCGGGTCTCATCAACTGCGTGCCCGAGGCTGGCAATGACCTCTTCGATCATGTCGATGCACGAACGAAGATTCGACTCCTGCTTGTTGGAGAAAAGGGACATGGGCACGCCAAAATCCCTAAAGGGCAGCTATGCCGTCTTGATGACGTGTCCCGAGCGCAGGCAACGGGTGCACACGCGGATGTGGCGACGAGTTCCGTCCACCAGGGCATGGACGCGATGGAGATTTGGACGCTGAACGCGCTTGGTCTTGATGTTGGAGTGAGAAACGCTGTTGCCTACGAGGCGCTTTTTGGCACAGATGTCACACTGGTATGCCATGACGGACTCCTTGAAGGAGGAATCCCTAGCACGGGCGGGCCTAGGGGCGCAAGACTTTACATTAGGATAACTTGTCACGACGAGGGTTCAAGAACGCGGCGTTTCTCATCGCCGTAACGGCTGTCATCGTGGTCGCCTGGGGCGTGCGGCTCCGCGACCGCGGACGGCCGGAATCACCACGTGGGGCCGAATCCGCGCTGCTTGCCGATGCCGCCACTCCGGACGCGCGGGCTCTTCTTGGGGACGCCCAAGCGGCCAGCCAGGTCACGCTCACCCTGGGAACATCGCAAATCTTGGGCCGCGTGGTAGACCTTGCAGGGAACGGAGTGGCAAGTGTTCAGGTCGCCTTGTTCAAGCAGGTACCGGTCACTCAGCAAGATCTCGCCCAGCAACGCCTGGCAGCGGTTACGACCGATCGGTCGGGCGCCTTCAGCATGAACGGGCTATCCCGAGGCCTTTACGTGGTCCGGGTGGAGGGGCCTGGAATTCTCGGGGCCGAAGTGCGGCGCGTGGTGGTTCCTGGCGAGGACGTGCGCATCGTTGTGTCGCAAAGAGTCGATGTGACTGGGCGAGTGACCGACAACGGGAGGCCCGCAGGGGGCGCCACGGTGGAAATCGGGGGCTCTGTGCTCGACGCGCCAAGGACGGCGCTCGCCGGACCCGACGGGCGCTTTTCCGTGGGCGAGCTCCCCGAAGGGACCTACGTGATTTCTGCTCGGCGAGGAATGCGCGCTGCGGTCGCCCAGTCGGTTTCCCGCTTTGGCCGGGGGCCGTGGGAAGAAGTCACTATAAACCTCCAGCCGGCAGCGCTAGTCGAGGGGAAGGTCACAGACGCGACGACGGGGGAGCCCGTCTCGTCCGCGCGCGTGCTTCTTACCTCCGACGAAGCCGAGGTGGGAGCGAGCCGCCGTGCGGTGACAGGACCAGATGGGGCTTTCTCGCTGGAGGGGGTGTCCCCTGGGAGCTGGTCCTTCGATGTCGATGCCGACGGCTACTTGCCACCCGTGGCGCAGGCGCTCGAGATTCGGGAGGGGATGCACCTTCGCCTGGCGCCCAAGCTCTCGCGCGGCGGCGAGATTGAGGGGCGGGTCACGGATGTCCGAGGGGTCCCAGTGCGAGGCGCCCGGGTGGAGCTGGTGCTTCGAGGGAAGAAGGGAGAGCGTGTCTTGTCCAGCGGGACGCGTGCCAGGCGCAGGGCATGGACGAGCGGCGCGGCGCAGGCCCAGGCGAGCGCCGGCAGGGTTCTGCCCATTGGGGAGCTCGGGGTGATGCCCGGGCCTATTCCCTATCCACCGCCACCGGGTGTCCTTTTCGCCGAGAGAACGGGCGGCGACCGGGCAATTGCTTTTCTGGAACAGCCGGGGTTCGTCACCGACGAGGCGGGGAAGTTCCGGGTGGACGCGGTGCCTCCAGGGGAGGTGGTCGTGCGCGCGAGCCATCCCGAGCTGGCGCAAGGTGAGAGTGCACCTGTGGCTGTGGCAGCCGGGGTTGTTCGCGAAGTCTTGGTCGTCCTCGGTCGCGGAGCGGCGATTACCGGCCGGGTGACCGATGAACGAGGCGAACCTGTCCTGGGTGCCGATGTGCAGGCGCGAAGCCGAGGCGTTCTAGCGGGGGTCACCCTCGCGGGCGAGCAAGGGCAATACCGACTCGAGCGTTTTACCGGCGAGGTGCTGCTCCGGGCCAGTGCGCCAGGGCGACGCAGCGTGGAGCGTCGGGTGATCGTGGGAAAAGAGCATGAAGGGGCAGAAATCCGACAGGACTTTGTCCTGGCGACCGCCACCTTGATCGTGGAAGGTCGCGTCGAGGATCCCATGCGCAGGCCAGTATCGGGTGCGCAGGTGGTCATCGCAGGCGACCAGGGCCCGCGGGCAAGCACCACGACCGGCGAGGATGGTCGGTTCTCGCTTCGCGGCTTGGCGAGCGGGACCTACCGGATCGAGGTCAAGCATGACTCCTTTCCACCGGCGACGGTCCCTCGCGTCACTTCCGGGAGCTCGGACGTCGACGTGGTCCTTGCATTCGGAGGAGGGATCGCGGGGGAGGTGCGCGACGCCCAGTCCCGAAGGCCGATCTCGTCGTTCTCAGTCGCTGGGGAAGGGCCCACGGGAAGCAGGTTTTCCCGCTCGTTCTCGGGCGGGGAATATACCGTAGTACCGCTCATCGCTGGACCTTGGACGCTGACGTTCTCGGCGAGCGGCTACGCGTCGAGGGTGCTTTCGCTCGAGGTGCCGGAAGGGCGCGAGCCGCGCGTCGTCACGGTGCAGGGCGTGCGGGTGGAGCTCAGCCTGGGTGGGACGATAGCGGGCACGGTCTACACGACCCACGGCGAGCCCCTCTCCGGTGCCACCGTCGAGGGAGGGGGGGCCAAGGGTACGACGGATTCGCGCGGCCTTTTCCGCTTGAAAGGCGTGGCCCCGGGGGACGTGACGCTCAGCGCCCGGCACCCCGAGCACGGCCTGGGGACGAGCGTGGTCCCGCTAAGGAGCGGCGACGAGGTCTTGACGGTCGAAATACGCCTATCTCCGCCTTGAGGTGCGAATGATCAATGTTGGCGCGTCGTGGATCGATGGGTCGAGATCCTTGGGGGCGCGCCCGCCCGGGGTTCCGGGGTAGACCTTCCTTTCCCGATGGGGAGCAGCGTCATGGGCCACGAGCGGCGTAAATTGGGTGTAGAGCGCGTCAGGCCCCAGCGCATCGGCGATGAGGTTTTCACCGAGCATCGAGGGATTGGGCTCACCGAGAGTGTACTCCTCGAGGAGCCGGAGCTCGCGTTCGATCTCTTCCGAAAATACCTTGCGCAGGTAGCGCGAGAGGTGGCTGCGGGTGTACTCCGGGACGTTGTCGGCGATCAGCGCCTTGAGGGCGATCCCCATCTCCTCGGCGGATTGGTACCGCTCGGTTTTCGACCTAGCGAGGGCACGCTCTACGATCGCAGCGAGCTGCGGCGGGATCCCGGGCCGGGCCTGGACGAGCGGGGTGAACCGGGCGTCCCGCACCTTGAGGAGCAGGTCCATCTCGTTCGGCGCGGAGAAGGGGGGGGCCAGGGCGAGCATTTCGTAGAGCACGGCGCCAAGCGAGAAGATGTCCGAGCGGTGGTCGAGCTTCCTTCCCATCGCCTGCTCGGGGCTCATGTACTTCACTTTCCCCTTGATAACGCCAGTCTTGGTGTGCACCCGGGAGGTCGTCGCCTTGGCGATACCGAAATCGCAGAGTTTCACCTCGCCGCTGTAGGAGCAGAGGATGTTGGACGGTGACACGTCGCGGTGCACGACCCGAAGCGGCTGTCCGTCTGTGTCAGCGAGATCGTGGGCGCCGCTCAGCGCAGCCGCCGCCTCGCTCGCGATCCAGGCCGCGTGGGCAATGGGCAGCGGCTTCTCGCGGGCGCGGCAGCGATCGAGGATCGACTTCAGATCCTTCCCGTCCACGTGCTCCATGGCCAAAAAGTACTCGCCTTGTGCGCGCACGAACTCATAGACGCGGGTGATGTTCGGGTGCCGAAGACGCGAGGCGATGCGCGCCTCGTCCACGAGCATTTGGATGAGGTGCTGGTCCTGCGCCAGGTGGGCGAGGACCCGCTTGATCGCCACGAGGTGCAGCTGCCCTCTCGCGTCGAAGGTCTTGGCACGAAAAATCTCCGCCATCCCGCCGCAGGCGAGGCGATCGAGGAGGTGGTAACGGCCGAGTTGCCTGGCGCGCTGCACTCGTTTTCAGGTTACGTGCCAAGTGCCAGGTTTGCAAAGGGATCTATCGCGTGCTATCCCAGCCCAGGGAGGTACCGATGGGCAGATGGGCTCTCCTTTGCGCCCTGCATTTCTTCTTGGTTGTCGCGCCTGGTTGCTCCAAGGCACGCACCCCCGAGCTGCAGCGGGACAAGCCGCTCCCGCAAGCGAATTCGGGTCCGAGCCCTGCGCTCGCATTGCCTTCGCTCACGCCCAAGCCTGCACTCCCTTCCGCTACTGCGGAAAAGCGACCGACCGCGACGCCGACCGCGTCCAAGATCGAAGGCCAAGGCTTTGTGGTCGAGGTGATCCACCCCAAGGAGGTTCCTCTCGGAACGCACTCCGCGGCGCAGGTGGTGCTGCGCCCCACGTCGGGGTACCACGTGAACAAGGACTTCCCCATCATGCTCGAGGTTTCGCCACCGGATGGCGTCGAGGTGGAGAAGCGGCGCCAGCTCAAGGGGGACGCGAAACGATTTGGCGACAACGAAGCCGCCTTTGACCTGGGCTTCATGCCCAAGGCGACGGGCGAAAAGAAGTTCACGGCCCTGTTCAAGTTCGCGGTCTGCACCGAGACCACGTGCGACCCCAAGCGTGAGACTCTCGCATGGAACGTGATCGTCAAGTAAGCTTGACCTAAGATGAGCGACCCGAGCGATCCGCGTGAGCGCCTGCAGTCGTTGGGAGGTGAGATCAGGGAAGGGTACGCGCGAAACAAGCGGGTCATGTCTTTCGAGGAGTACTTCGCGCTCTCTTGCGCGCAGCCTCAGAGGCAGGCTCGCTCGGCCGCGCAGTACATCAAGGACGTGTTCGACCATTTCGGCACGGATGCCGTGCGAACTCCGCGCGGGCTCGTCACGCGATTCCGGCTCTTTGACTGCCCCTGGGATCAGGGTCGAGACAGGCTTCTTGGCCAAGAAGAAGTGCAGGGACGCGTGTACCGCACGATCTGCAACTTCACGCGCGAGGGGCGGGTCAACAAGCTCATCCTTCTCCATGGGCCAAATGGTTCGGCGAAGTCGACCTTCGTCGCGTGCATTGCGCGGGCCCTCGAGTTCTACTCGACCCTCGATGAAGGAGCGCTCTACCGGTTCAACTGGATCTTCCCCTCGCAGAAAGTGGCGACGGGAGGGATCGGTTTTGGCGGAAGCGGGGCGGGATACGACGGGGCATCGCGGGGCGACACGTATGCGTACCTCTCCGATGATCAAGTTGACGCCAAGCTGGTGGACGAGCTTAGGGACCACCCACTGCTCCTGATCCCGTCCAAGCGGAGGCGGGAGATTCTCGCCGAGCGCCCCGGTGATGGATTCGTGCCTGCGGACTACATCCTCTACGGCGAGCTCGGGCACAAGAATCGGCAGATTTTTGAAGCGCTCCTCGCCAAGTACCGAGGCGATTTCCTCAAGGTCCTACGCCACGTGCAGGTGGAGCGCTTCTACATCCAGCGCAGGTACCGGGAAGGCGTGGTCACGATCGAGCCACAGCTCCACGTGGACGCCCGCTCGCGGCAAATCACGATGGACCGCTCGGTGGCTGCGCTTCCGCCGGTGCTCCATTCGGTGTCGCTCCACGAGTACAGCGGCGAGCTGGTGGATGCCAACCGCGGGATGATCGAGTACTCCGATCTCTTGAAGCGCCCCATCGAGACGTACAAGTACCTGCTCGGAACCGTAGAGCAGGGGAAGGTCACCCTGGAGAATGCCATCCTGCCCTTGGACATGGTGTTCATTGGCTCCTCCAACGAGTCCCACCTCGCGGTGTTCAAAGAGGTGCCCGAGTTCCAGTCGTTCAAGGGGCGCCTTGAGCTCGTGCGGGTGCCTTACCTCCTCGACTACACGATCGAGCGGAGGATCTACGACGAGAAGATCCGGCCTTCTGGGCTCGGCAAGCACCTTTCCCCCCACGCCACCCACGTGGCTGCGCTCTGGGCGGTGCTCACCCGCATGCGCAAGCCGCTGCCCGAGAAGTACCCCAAGGGCCTGTCCGAGCTCATTTCACGGCTCGCGCCCCTCGAAAAGGCGGAGCTCTATGCGCGGGGAATTGCGCCCGACCCGTACTCACCAGAGCAGGCGAAGGATCTCATCGCGAGCATCGACCGGATTTGGGGTGAATCGGACGCCTATCCCAACTACGAGGGGCGCACCGGAGCGTCGCCGCGCGAGATCCAGACCATGTTGCTGAACGCCGCGTCGAACCCCAAGCACCAGTGCCTGTCGCCGCTCG
This sequence comes from Deltaproteobacteria bacterium, assembly GCA_016210055.1. GTDB lineage: Bacteria > Myxococcota_A > Polyangia > Haliangiales > SHYZ01 > JACQUZ01. Next base: position 15,874 of record JACQUZ010000040.1, read on the forward strand.
CGATCCTGGACGAAATGGAGGAGCTCGTAAGGAACGTCACCGTCTACGAGTTCCTCAAGCAGGAGCCGCTCCCAGGCGGTTATCACGAGAACCGCAAGTTCATTTACCTCGTGAGGGATCGCTACGTCGATCTCGTGGACGACGAGGTGCGGACGTCCATGGGGCTCGTCGAGGAGCGCGAGTACGGCCGCCTGTTCGAGAAGTACGTCACCCACGTCACCCACTGGATCCGCAAGGAGAAGGTGCGCAATCCCGTCACCGGTCGGCTGGAAGATCCCGACGAGGAGATGATGTCCGAGGTCGAAAAGACCCTGGGCGTGGGCGCGAAGAGGGACGATTTCCGAGCCGATGCGATCTCACGGATTGGCGCGTGGTCCGTCGATCATCCCAACCAGAGGCCGAACTACGGCGAGATTTTCCCCAAGCAGTTCTCGCAGCTTCGCGAGTCGTACTTCGAGCGGCACAAGCGCCTGGTCAAGAAGACCATCGAGGATCTTCTGGTGTACCTCACGGACGGACCAGGCCGAATCTCTGACCGCGAAGCGAAGACGCGCGTCGAAGACACGCTCACCAACATGAAGGACAGGTGCGGCTACTGCGACTTGTGCGCCAAGGAGGCCGTGTCGTTCCTCTTGCGGAAGCGCTACGTCTAATAACACCCCAATTGCCGCGGTGCGGTAGTGCGGAGTCGGATCTCCTCGCGCGCCACGCCCGCCGCATGGCACATCCGACTCCACCCAACCCACCCGCCGATTATCATCGGCGGGCAGCAGAAGCTCGGAAGGCTCCGCCGGCAAAAATCTTCTCCGCGAAAATCGGCCATGTTACCCTAGGCCGGTGATGCGGCCTGCGCTCGTGGGAGCATGTGCTCTCTTGTTGAGCCTTTTGCCTGCGTTGGACGCCCGAGCCGAGGCATTCCGAAAGGGGCCTTACCTTCAGTGGGTGACGACCAGCAGCGTCACGATCGTGTGGGAATCCGACGCCGAGCTTCCCGGACGCGTGGTGGTGCAGTCGCCCGTAGAGCCAGACCGAGTTGTCGAAGCTCCTCTTGCGCGACTCCAGGAGGTGCGGGTGACCGACTTGAGCGCCGGTCGCCGCTATTCGTATGCAGTGGAGGCGGGTGGAGAGCGAGCTACCGGTGAGCTGATTACCGCTCCTTCTGGGGATGAGCCCTTTTCGTTCGTGGTGTTCGGCGACTCTCGGTCGAACGCTGACTCGCACCGGGTCGTCGTCGAGCGGGTGAGGCGCGAAGTACCCGACTTCATCCTAGGCACTGGCGACATGGTCAACGAAGGAGCCTCCGAAAAGGACTGGCAAGTCTTCTTTCAGGTCGAACGGCAGCTTCTCCGGGAGAACGTGCTGTTTCCTTCCCTGGGAAACCACGACCGTCAGGGAAGACATCGGGGCGCCGACAACTATCGGAAGTACTTCGCGGTGCCGGACGACTCACCAGACCCAGAGCGGTATTACGCGTTCACCTATGGCAACTCGCGCTTCCTCGTCTTGGATTCCAACTCGTACAGCTTTGCGCTCACCGATCAGACCGCCTGGATCGAAAGGGAGCTTCGCCTTGCGCGGGAGAACCCGGCCATCCAGCACGTGTTCGTGAACATGCATCATCCTCCATACTCGATTTCACTCCATGGCGGACAGCCCGAGCTCCGGGAGATGTGGACGCCCATCTTCGAGCGCTTTGGAGTCGACGCGGTGTTCTCTGGGCATGACCACTGCTATGCCCGGTCCCAGATGAACAACGTGCGCTACTTCGTGAGTGGTGGGGGCGGGGCGCCGCTTTATCCGAGAGATCCCAATCCTGCTCCATTGGACCTCTCCGCCGCCGTGTACTTC
>JACQUZ010000038.1 GCA_016210055.1 Deltaproteobacteria bacterium
ATGACGAGGTTGCGGAGCGCGTCGTCGAAGTCTCGGACACTTGCGCGCATGAGGTTAGGCGGCGCCGACAAGGTCAGAATGCATGCCAGGCCGCCTTCGGTGAGATAAGCCTGCTTCAAAGCCGTCCGACGGTGAGGCGTCGTAGACTCAAAGACAAGGGCACCCGAAGGATGCTGCTCAAGTCGCCCAGGCCGAAAGCCAACCTCGGCGAGCTTGCGGCGGTTCTCGTCGGCATAGCTCCTTGCCGACGTGCCGTCGGGGACGCGCTCAATTGCCAACGTCATCTTTGCCTTGCCGCTTACATGAACCGCGTGGGCTCGGAGCCCTGGGTATGACGCGTGCTGAGAGATGGACCAGTCGCGGGGTAGCGTGATTTCCACCGGGTAGGCGTCGTCGTGGAAGTAGTTGTTGTCTACCTCGGCGGCGGCCGGGGTCGTGGCAAGCGCGAACACGAACGGCAATCCTCGAGAGAACCTCATCGCCCGACGAGTGTAGCAGGACCGTGAAGGGATGCCCTGCCCACGGGCAAGAGGTTGGTAGAGAAAAGCTCGTCGAGCATGCTCTTTCGTGTTGACGCGATCTACTGAATAGAATACATTCACTTCATCGCCAAAACGGGAATCAACCAAGGGCTTGGCCGCGGTGCTCAGATTAAGGGCGAATACGATCGGTGATTTGGGGATAGAGCGGCGGCTTGGGCTTGCAGACATGAAAATGCCGCTTGTGGAGATGCGAGCATCCGGCGGGGGTGCTGGGTCGTTGGGTGCCTCGGGAGGAAGCTCGGGCGGTGAGGACGGGGGCAGCCTTTCGGATCGCGACCTCAAGTCCATCGAGCGCGAGTACCCAGGTGGCTTGACCAGCGTTCAGATCGTCCATATTTTCGCCGAGCGCGGTATTCGCTTCTCGGAAGCGACGTTCCGCAAGTACGTTCAGCTCGGACTGCTCCCTCGAAGTCGCAGGGTTGGGCGAAAGGGGAAGCATCAGGGGTCGCTTGGGCTGTACCCAGCGACGACGGTCCGTCGGATCGATGCCGTCAAGCGATTGATGGCCAGGAACTACACGATCGAGGACATCCAAAGGCAGTTTCTTCGCTTTCGGGACGATTTCGAAGCCCTGGAACGCGGCGTGGGGGCGCTCTTCTCTGGCTTCGAGGAAGCCATCCGCGCTCCGCACTTCGATGCTCGTGGGCGTCGTGATCTGAAACGTGAGCTGGCAGAGGCAAGAAAGGTCGCCGACGAGCTTCTTCGGCGAATTGGACAAATCGAACGCCGGGTTAGTGAGCCGCACGAGCGGTCGCCCGGCGCAGGCACCCCGGGTGGTGCAGAAGACCTTCTTTAGCGAAGGAGGGAGCGAATGGCGCGCGACGATCTCTTCGAGGTGGAATCAGGGTTCGAGGAGGAATGCACTTGTGGGGAGGATGCGCCGGGCTCGCTCGAATGCCTTGGCGCGAGCGGCGCGGTCGCGGCGATCCAGGTCGGCGACGAGGTCCCCCCCCCCACGAGCCGCAAGGTGCGCAGGCGTGGACGTCGAACGCGCATGCGGTCCAAGACCATCGCCATGAAGCGCCTGAGCAAGGAGGAGCTTCATGATGTGACGGTTCTTTGTTCGGTCCCCGACGAGCCGCGACCGTTGTTCCGAGTGGAGTGCAAGAACGGGCCTCGTCCGTGCCCCTGGGTGAGCTGCAAGTATCATCTCTACCTCGACGTGAACCCTGACACGGGTTCGATCAAGGTCAATTTCCCGGATCTCGAGGTCTGGGACATGAAAGACACGTGCGCTCTCGACGTAGCCGACCGAAGTGGAATTACTCTCGAGGAGGTCGGCGAAATCATGAACCTAACTCGCGAGCGTGTGCGCCAGGTGGAAGTGCGGGGGCTTCTCAAGCTCAAAATGGCCACTCCCGGCGGGGAGGACATGAACGCATAGGTCGATCATCTCCTATTTCGAGCTTTCTCGTTGTTCGCCTTGACCATCCCGCAAGCATGTTGTTAAAGAATGGCCTCTTCCGGAGGCCCCAATGCCAAAGATCCGGCGCGCGATAGTTTCTGTTTCTGACAAGCGAGGTCTCGTCCCTCTTGTCCAGGCGCTCGTGAAGCTGGGAGTCGAGATCCTGTCCACTGGCGGTACGGCGTGGACCCTCTCCGAGGCGGGATTTGCTACAACATCGATCGCCACGTACACCGGTGCCCCAGAGATCTTGGATGGCCGCGTCAAGACTCTCCACCCAAGGATCCACGGCGGGCTGCTGGGTCGGCCAATTCCAACCCACGAAGCAGAAATGGCCCAGCACGGGATTCAGCCCATCGATCTCGTCGTCGTCAACCTGTATCCATTTCGCGAGACGATCGCGCGGCCGGGGACGACACTCGAGGAGGCGATCGAGAACATTGATATCGGGGGGCCGTCGATGTTGCGGTCCGCTGCGAAGAACTACGAGAGAGTGGCCGTGGTCGTCGATCCGGACGACTATACCTCGTTCGTCGCCGAGCTCGAAGCAAGGGGCGGTGAGGTATCCAAGGAGACCAGGTTCGCGCTTGCGTGCAAGGCGTTCACCCACACCGCGTCCTACGACAAGGCTATAGCCGATTATCTTTCTTCTACACAAGACGTGTCGAGTGAACCCTTCCCCGAGGTTCTTTCACCCACCTGGCGAAGGGAACGGCTACTTCGTTACGGAGAGAACCCGCATCAAAAGGCAGCGTTCTACGTGGACGATGCTTCCCGGGGAGGTGGTCGGCCAAGTCTTGGTCGAGCGAACGTCCTTCAGGGCAAAGAGCTCTCATACAACAACTTGCTGGACCTCGATGCGGCCCTCGAGTGCGTGCTCGAATTCGAGCGACCGGCCGCCGTGATCGTGAAGCACACGAATCCGTGTGGGGTCGCTGAAGATGCGGGGAGTATCTCGACGGCGTACCGAAGGGCCCGCGACGCGGATCCCGTGTCGGCATTCGGAGGAATTGTCGCTGTAAACCGTCCGGTGGACGCCGAGCTGGCCCGGGACTTGTCAGAAACTTTTCTTGAGTGCGTTGTCGCCCCGTCGTTTGAACAGGAGGCGGTCGAGGTACTGTCGAAGAAGAAGAACCTCCGCCTTGTTTCCGTGGGGAGCATGTCAGATCGCTCAATACCCAAGAAAGCATCCATTGCGCTGCGTACCGTCTCTGGCGGCGTGCTGGTGCAGGAGCGCGATCTGGAACTCGTCGCGGCCGCAAAGGCAAGGGTTGTCACAAGGCGAGCACCGTCGGCAGATGAGCTCGCGGGGTTGGATTTCGCGTGGCGTGTGGCCAAGCATGTCAAGTCGAACGCCATTGTCTTTGCGCGCCCGGGGCAGGTAGTGGCAGTAGGGGCCGGGCAGATGTCTCGTGTCGATAGCGTGAAAATAGCAACGCAGAAGGCCCAAGTCCCTACGGCTGGGAGCGTCGTGGCGTCGGATGCATTCTTCCCATTTCGCGATGGGGTCGAGGTGCTCGCCCAAGCGGGAGCCACGGCCATTATCCAGCCTGGAGGTTCCGTGCGCGACGATGAGGTCATCGCCGCTGCCGATGAGTTCGGCCTAGCCATGCTTTTCACCGGAATGCGCCACTTCCGCCACTAGTGCGTGAAGCATGAAGATACTCGTGGTAGGAGGCGGTGGCAGGGAGCACGCCGTGGCGTGGGCGCTTCGGCGTCACGGTCACGCCGTGCTTTGTGCGCCTGGCAACCCTGGAATTGGGCGGGTTGCAGAAAGGCTCCCGGTTGCGGCGGAGGACATCGACGGGCAGGTTCAACTCGCTGTGGAGAAAAAGGTCGACCTAGTCGTGGTCGGGCCTGAGGCACCCCTGGTGCTGGGGCTTGCGGATGCACTGGCGGATCGGGGAGTCCCGTGCTTTGGGCCCACGAGAAAAGGTGCCCAGCTCGAGGGTTCCAAGTCCTTTTCAAAGGAGTTCTTTGCCCGGCATGGAATTCCCTCCGCGGAGTTCTTCTCGTGTCGCTCGATGGACGAAGTCGAGCGGGCTCTTGCACACTTGGGTGACTCGGTGGTGGTGAAGGCTGACGGGCTTGCTGCAGGAAAGGGCGTCGTTGTCTGTTCATCGGCCCGAGAAGCTCGTGCCGCGGCCCGTCGCATGCTGGTCGAGAGGGAGCTTGGCGCCGCCGGTGAACGCGTGGTTGTAGAGCAGCGGCTCATGGGGCGCGAAGCTTCCATCCTGGCGCTCACAGATGGGGAGCGCATTGCCGTCCTCCCACCAGCCGAGGACCACAAGGCGGTGTTCGATGGTGATCTGGGCCCAAATACCGGTGGCATGGGAGTGGTGTCACCGACCAATGCCGTATCTGCGGCCATCCTCGACCGAGTGCGAGCCGAGGTGCTGCTTCCGACAGTGCGCGGTCTCGCGTCCGAGGGAATTGTTTACCGGGGCGTGCTGTACGCGGGGCTCATGATTACCTCCGATGGGACGCCGCTCGTCCTCGAGTACAACTGCCGTCTGGGTGATCCAGAGGCCGAGCCGCTCTTCATGCGATGGGAAGACGATCCGGCCCCCTGGCTACTCGGCGCAGCGACGGGGAACCTCCCGGGTGGAGAGCCTTGTTTCTCACCACGCACGGCCGCATGCGTGATCATGGCTGCCGAGGGATATCCTGCTTCGCCCCGTTCCGGGGACGAGATCGAGGGAATTCGGGAGGCGGAATCGCTGTCCGACGTGGTGGTGTTCCATTCAGGAACCCGGCAAATGGGAGACCGCCTGGTGACTGCTGGAGGGCGCGTGCTCGCTGTCACGGCCCTCGGCGATGATGTTGACGCCGCGCGCGCGCGTGCCTACGAGGCGGCGGCGATGATTCGCTGGAGAGGAGTCCATTACCGCAGGGACATCGGGCTGCGTGATAGGAGGTGAGAATGCCTAGCCCACTCGTCGCAGTTCTCATGGGATCGTCGTCGGACCTGGCTGCCATGCAGCCCGCAGCCGATGTGCTGGCGGAGCTTGGAGTTCCGGTTGAGGTCCGTGCGCTATCGGCGCACCGCAGTCCGGAGCAGGCCATCGAATTCGCCCGGAGTGCCGCCAAGAACGGGTTCAAGGTGCTCATTTGCGGCGCTGGGGGAGCGGCCCACCTGGCGGGGGTCGTGGCCGCGCACGCCTTGTTGCCGGTCATCGGGGTTCCACTCGCTCGTTCGCTCGGTGGACTCGATGCCCTGTACTCGACGGTACAGATGCCGCCCGGGATCCCGGTTGCCACCGTGGCCATCGATGGGGCACTGAATGCAGGATTGCTCGCCGCGACGATCCTCGCACTTGGGGACCCTCTGCTAGCGACCAGGCTTCGGGCGCGCCGTGAGGAAACGACAGGCAAGGTGCTCGCATCTGATGATGAGGTGCGCGAGAAGGGCTCTCGCCTCCTGGATTAGACATGTTTCCTCCCCCTGATCGTGCCCTCATTGAGCACGCTGCCACGATCCTCACGAGAGGCGGTCTAGTCTGCTTTCCTACCGAGACATACTACGGGCTGGCAGTGGATGCGCTGAATTCAGAGGCGCTCGCTCGGCTCATGCAGGCCAAAGGGCGCAAGGAGGAAGCCCCAATTGCGGTTATCGTTTCCGACCTCTCGCATGCGTTGCGATTGTGGAGCGAGGTTCCGAGGCGGCTTCTCGAACTTGCGCGCCAGCACTGGCCTGGACCGCTCACGATCGTCGCACCTTCGCGCCAAGGAATCCCCCGTCCGCTCGTGGGCCGCGAAGGTGGCGTGGGAGCACGGGTCTCGAGCCATCCGTGGGCACACGCGCTCGCTCAGGCGCTTGGTGGAGCCATCACAGCAACGAGTGCCAATCGCGCAGGGGAGCCTCCGGCGATGACCGCTCAAGAGGCTCGCGCGCAGTTGGGTGACGCCGTGGACTTGTACCTTGACGCCGGCACGACGCCCGGAGGGCCTCCGTCTACGGTGGTGGTGTTTTCTGAAAGTGGTATGTTGCGCGTTGCACGCGAAGGCGCAATCCCCGTGTCGCCCGACACGCCAGGACCAAGAGGTTGACAACAATGGCCGAGATCGCCCCGGTTCGAGGAATTCTTTACAACCCCGCCAAGGTAGACGTATCGCGGGTGCTCGCCCCGCCCTATGACGTTATTTCCGAGGAGGACAGGGGACGCCTCGAGGCGCGGGACCCGTACAACTGCGTGCGCTTGATCCTGCCGCGCGGGGAGGGGGATGCGAAGTACGGGGCCGCGGCAAAGATACTTCACTCATGGCTTGACGACGGGGTCCTCAAGCGGGATTCCCAGCATGCGATCTACAGGTACAACCAGGTATTCACCATCAGCGAGCTGGGCCACAAGCCGGTCACTCGCCGGGGGTTCATAGCGGCGGTGCGACTTCATCGATTCGACGAGGGCGTGATCATGCCCCACGAGCGCACGCTTAGAGGTCCCAAGGAAGACCGTCTCAAGCTGATGCGGGCCACGCGGGCCCACTTCTCCCAGATCTTTGGCCTCTACTCCGACCCGGACCGCGAGACGGATCGCGCGTTTGGACCCGTGGAGAACAACCCGCCCGACTTGGAGGGAACCACTCCCGACGGCACGCTGCACCAGCTTTGGCGAGTCACCGACCGGGTCACGCTGGCGAAGATTGGACGCGTGCTCGCCCCGCTCAAGATCTACATTGCCGACGGGCACCACCGCTACGAGACGATGCTGGCGCTGCGAGACGAGTTCCGCGTTCAGGCAGGAAGTGCCGTTCCCGCAAGTGCGTCAACCGAGCATGCGACCATGTTCCTGGCCAACATGGACGATCCAGGGCTTGTCGTACTTCCGACGCATCGGCTGATTCACGGGCTGCAGTCCTTTGACCTAGATTCCTTGCTGGGGCAGGCGAGGGCAGCCTTCGAGCTGGTGAAAATCGAAGAAGGAGCCCGCGACGCAGCGAAGTTGAAGGCTATCCTCGCGGACAAGTCGAGGGAGCGCCCCACGTTCGCGGCAGTCACTCCTGGGCGGGCCGACGCTTGGCTGTTTTCCCTTCGAGTCGAGCCCGAGGCCGCCGGTCTCTCTGGTCCACGGGCCCTCACGACCCTCGACGTGACGATCCTTCACTCGCTCGTGCTGGAGCGAATGTTGGGTATCGACCGTGAGGCGCAGGAGGCCCAGCGGAACATCGTGTACGTCAAAGACACCCGCGACGCGCTTTCCCGAATCGAACGAGCGGAGGCGCAGGTGGGTTTCGTCATGCACCCCACCCGAGTCGAGCAGGTTCGTGCGATCGCGGATTGCCACGAGGTCATGCCGCAAAAGTCGACCTTCTTTTATCCTAAGATCGCAAGCGGTCTCGTCGTGAATCCTCTCGACCCCGTCGAGATCCTCCCCAGCGTGCTTTAGCTTCGCGTGCACGACGATCCCGGACAGCCATTCGTAGACGATGACGAGACGCTCGACGACCTGTTGCGTGGCAGGATTAGGCTTCTTCAGCCTCGGCGAGGCGCACGCGTATCATTGGATCCCTTGCTCTTGGTTGGATTCGTTCTCGCCGATTCGAACGTCCGACTAGGGCGCGTGCTCGACCTCGGGTGCGGCGGAGGAGTGATTGCGCTGGCGCTCGCCCAGGCAGACCCTCGGGCGTTGGTGGCGGGCATTGAGATCCAACCGGTCATGGCAGATTTCGCCCGCCGGAACGCCGTCGTGAACGGCGTCGCGGGTCGATTCAATGTCATCGAAGGCGACCTGGTCCAGCCGCGGGTCCTTCCCGTGGACTCGGGCTCGATTGACCTGGTGGTGTCAAACCCGCCTTATCAACCGCAGGCCAAGGGCCGCGCGGCCCCCGAGGCCCAGCGGGCCCTTTCTCGACATGAAGTGGCGTGCACGCTCACCGACATCCTGGACGCAGCGAGGTATTTCCTTCGCTCCAGGGGCAGGCTCGCGTTGATTCTCCCAGCGGATCGATTGCCCGAGCTCATGGCGGCCCTCGAGACGCGACGCTTGCGGCCTCGCCGGCTTCGCGCGGTGCATAGCGTGGCCAACGAGCCTGCGCGAAGGGTTCTCGTCGAGGCCGGCAAGGATTACCGAGGCGGACTGACCCTACATCCGGCGCTCGTCGTCCACGAGGCCGACCGCCGCACGTACACCGATGAAGTGGCGGCCCTCCTCGGCGGTCCGTAGCCTACGCTGGGACGACCTGGTTCTTACCTGCGCCCTTGGCACGGTAAAGGGCGCGGTCTGCAGCGCGGAACAGCTCGTCGGTCATCTCGCCATCCTCTGGAAGCGAGGCCACGCCGATGGAGATCGTCGGGTGCACCCGAACGCCCCCTTTCTCGAACAGGTGCTGGGCCACTCGGTCACGGATCTGCTCGGCCAACTTCAAGGCCGAACCCTTATCTTTTCCCGGAAGGAATGAGATGAACTCGTCGCCGCCAAAGCGGCACGTCTCGCCATGCCCCTCCATCACCGAGCCGATGATATGAGCCACTTCGGTAATGGCGAACCCGCCCATCTCGTGGCCGTGCGTGTCATTTATCTGCTTGAGGCCATCGATGTCCATGACGAGCACTGCGAGGGGGGCCTTGGAGTCTCGAGATCTCTGTACCTCCAACGAGAACTCCGCGTCGAACCGGCGCTTGGCAAGAAGCCCGGTGAGGGCATCGGTGGTCACCAGCGACTCGAGTCTCGCATGGTAGTCCACGTCGAATCCGTCGGCGTAACTGAACTTGACCACGCTGGTACCCAGAAAGATCTTGTCTCCCTCAGCCAGGGGGACAGCCTCCCTGACGCGCGTCCCGTTGACCCGAGTACCGTTCGTCGAACCAAGATCCCGAAGGAGATAGCGCCCTGTTTCGTCGTCGAGCTCGACCCGGCAGTGTCGCCGTGAAATTGAGCCATCCCTCAAGGGCAACTCCACGTCCACGTCTCGACCCATGGTCACGGGGCGATCGCAAACCACGTGCGTGCCCAAGTCCACCTCGGCCCCCTGGACGACCAGGAGTGAAGCGAACCGCCGCGCGGTTCTCGCGCAATCGACCACTTCCTCGGCATTGAACCGGATGGTTTCGGTACTTCGGCGATGGTCGACCCGCTTCGACATGCCACAAAAGCTTCAAGAAACCCTACCATTGGGAACTCAGTCGGTCAATTCGCGACACCTGTCCCAGCGCAGCTCTTTGGGGGCAGCTTGACTCGGCGTCCGTCCGCTGGGTACTGTAGAAGAACATCCATGAGACTCCGCTGGTATCCGCTACTTACAGCCCTCGCGATCGCGCTGGTCGCACCCATGGGGTCGTGGATTCCAGAAGCTACCGCTTCCCCCCCAAGGCAAGCGGTGAAGAACGTCAAAAGACGGCCGTTCGTTTCCAAGACTTCTGGAAAGCGCGCCAAGGGTCAGCTCATCTGCAAGGGGAAGGGGAAGCATAGACGGTGTCGAAGGGCGGTTCGGCGTTTCTTTGGCCAGAGCGTACCGGCTGCCGATCTAAGGACAGAGCCGTTGCCGCGACCTTCGGGATGGGTGATTCTGTTCAGCAACAACTTCAAGGAAGAAGTCAGGGTGAACATCTACAACCCAGATGGCTCCTACGACTTCAGCGCGCTCGCACAGCTCGATAGGCTTTTTCGATGCCGCCGAACCAAGGAAGAGCGCGCGGTCGATCCTCGCCTGTATGAGATTCTTTCCATCCTTCATGACCAGTTCGGTGGGCGTCGGGTGCTGCTGACAAGCGGATTCCGTTTTCAGCGGAACGAAGGCAGTCGCCATTTCCACGCGTCGGCGATGGATATTGTCGTCGAGGGGGTTTCTTACCGGGAGCTCTTCCAATTTGCGAAGACCCTCGACCTGGGCGGGATGGGTATCGGTCAATATCCACGAGCAGGTTTCGTGCATATCGACTTTCGTGCGCCAGGAGAGCCGAGCTACCGCTGGACGGATACGAGCGGTCCAGGGACATCAAGCACAGGGCGTCTCCCCTCACGCATGTGGCGCCGTTCTTCTCGCCCAAACTCGTAGCTGGGGTAGCCCGCGCTCCATTTCTCCTGCGCGGCTTGTCATAGCCTGGTGCTATGAATGGCCGAATGCCCGATCAGCTTGACCTTTTCGGAAAAAGCAGTCAGGAACCTCCGATCGAAATGCGTGAAGGTGACATGGCAAGACCTGCTGGAAACAAGGACAAGACCCAAGCGGGCGGCGGTGGTGGCAACCGCAACACCGACCTCGATGCGGCACTCCACGAGGAGGCGCGTCGTCGCTACTTGAACTACGCCATGAGCGTGATCACGTCACGGGCGTTGCCAGACGTCCGCGACGGCCTGAAGCCCGTGCAGCGGCGAATCCTCTACGCCATGTTTCATGATGAGCACCTGGTACCCGATGCCAGGTACAGGAAGAGCGCCACTGTCGTTGGCTCTGTGCTCGGCAAGTATCATCCTCACGGGGACACGGCGGTATACGATGCCATGGTGCGCATGGCGCAGGACTTCTCGCTACGTGCTCCCCTCGTGGACGGCCACGGGAACTTTGGCTCACTCGATGGTGACGCGGCGGCGGCATACCGTTATACCGAGTGCCGGCTTCACAGGTTGGCCATGGAGCTCCTCGAGGAGCTTCGCAAGAAGACAGTAGACTATCGTCCGAACTTCGACGGAACGGTTTTCGAGCCGATCGTCTTGCCGGCGCGGTTCCCGAACTTGCTCGTCAACGGTGCAACGGGGATTGCGGTCGGCATGGCGACGAATATCCCGCCGCACCACCTAGGCGAGGTGACCGAGGCGCTCCTTGCGCTGATCGATAACCCCGAGCTCGAGGTCAAGGACCTTCTCAAGCATGTCAGGGGACCTGATTTCCCCACGGGCGGGCAGGTCGTGAGCACGCGCCAGGAGCTGCGCGAGATCTACGAAACAGGCCAGGGTGCCATCAAGCTTCGAGGGGAATACAAGATCGAAGAGGGGAAGCGAGGACAGAAGTTCATCATCGTTACGTCCATTCCTTATGCGCTCAACAAGTCCACGCTCGTCGAAGCAATCGCATCGGTCATCCGGGAGCGCAAGCTCGCTCACCTTACAGATATTCGCGATGAGTCGACCAAGGACGTGCGGATCGTCCTCGAAATAAAGAAAGACGCCGACCCCTCTCTGGTCATGGCGTACCTCTACAAGCACACGCCGCTTTCGCAGAATTTCAATGTCAACATGACGTGCCTGGTCCCGACCGACAACCCGGAGGTGGGGTCACCCAACCGACTCAACCTGAAGCAAGCGCTGAGGTACTTCCTTGATTTCCGCTTCCAGGTCGTAACCCGTCGTTTCGCGCATGAGCTCGAGGAGCTTCGCAGGCGGATCCATGTCCTCGAAGGGCTTGCCAAGATCTTTGACGCCCTGGATGAGACCATCCGCATCATACGGCGATCCGAAGGAAAGGCTGACGCCGCCGCCAAGCTCATGAAGCGCTTTGACCTAGATGAGCAGCAGGTTGACGCGATTCTTGAGCTCAAGCTCTACAAGCTAGCGAGACTCGAGATCCAGATCATTAACGAGGAGCTCCGAGAAAAAACCAAGGAAGCGTCACGCATCGAAGCCATCCTCAAGAGCGAGGCCAGGCGTTGGGGGGTAGTGCGAGGCGAGCTAGAGGCGGTACGCAATACGTTCGCTGACAAGCGTAGAACCAAGATTGGAGGCGTTGGCGACGAGCCAGAATTCTCGGAGGAGCACTTCATCTTGGCCGAAGACGTCAGCGTGGTCCTCACTCGCGACGGCTGGGTGAAGCGCGTGCGAGAGCTCAAGGACCCATCCCAGACCCGGGTTCGTGAGGGGGATGAGGTCGTGGCCGTTCTTCCGGGCTCTACGAGAGAAAACGTGGTGTTCTTCTCGACCTACGGCTCTGCATACGTTGCTCGAATCAACGATATCCCGCCCTCCACTGGCTATGGGGATCCGGTTCAGAAGCTATTCAAGTTCGACGATGGGGAGCGCATCGTCGCAGCTCTTTCTCTAGACCCACGGCTAAGGCGCCCTGAGAAGCTCCTAGCCGTGACCCGCAAGGGATATGGCTTGAGGATTGCGCTCTCGCCGCATGTAGACGTATCGACCCGCGCGGGTCGGAAGTATGCAAGGCCAGCGGACGGGGACGAAGTGGTCTCGGTTCTCGCGTGCGAGGACCAGGACATCGCGTGTATCGCCACCGAGTCGGGGCACGTGCTCCTCTGTCCGATAAGTGAAATCAATCTCCTAGCGAACCCGGGGCGGGGTGTCACCGTCGTCAAGGTAGGCGACGACGATAGGGTCATCGGCGTTGGAGTAGCTCGCGCGAAGAATGAAGTAGCGCTTATCATTGAAAGCGCCGCCGGAAAGGTGTTCGAGATCCGGCCCTCAAGCTACTCGATCGCTTCTCGGGGCGGGAAGGGTCACCAGGTGGCCAAGCGAACGCAGTTTAAGATCGTCCCGTCCCCCATCAAGGTCACCACTTTTACCCCGACTGAGCTGAATTGATGAGCGCCAAGGATTACACCGCGAAGAGCATTCAGGTCCTCGAGGGGCTTGAGCCCGTGCGGAAGCGGCCCGCGATGTACATCGGCGGAACCGACACGCGCGGCTACCACCACCTCCTGTGGGAAATCGTCGACAACAGTATCGACGAGGTGATTAATGGCCACGCGACTCGGGTGGACGTGACTCTCCGCCCAGACGGTCGAACCGTGACGGTTTCCGACGACGGGAGGGGTATCCCCGTCGATGAGATGCCGAAGTACAAGAAGTCCGCCCTCGAGGTCATTTTGACCACGCTTCACGCTGGAGGGAAGTTCGAGCGGGGCAACTACTTTCACTCGGGCGGGCTCCACGGCGTGGGATCTTCGGTGGTCAACGCGCTATCCGAAGAAATGATCGCTGTCGTCAAGCGCGATGGTGCCGAGTTCAAGCAGGCGTTTTCGAGGGGGATCCCCACCTCGAAGCTCAGGCAGGTCCGAGAGGTGCGTGGTCATGGCACCACTGTCACATTCCGACCCGATGCCGAGATCTTCGGCGACAAGGCGGCATTTGACTCCGCGGTGATTCGCGAGCGTCTCGAGGGGAAAAGCTATCTTCACCGTGGCATGATCGTGACTTTCAGGGACGAGACTCTGCCCGAACGTACGGTGTTCGAGTTCCGCCACGATGGCGGCATCGCGGAGTACCTGACCAAGGTCATCGCCGAGCGGGGGAAATCCACGGTGCCGCCCGGGAGTCCTGGTTTCTACCTGGAAAGAAACGACCTGGCAGGCAAAGGCTCTGGGGGCGTGAGGTGCGAAATCGCCCTAGGATGGACCGAGGCCACGGATGAGCACGTGAAGTCCTACGTGAACGGCATCCCCACTGGATCCGGTGGTACGCATGAAAACGGACTGCGAGCGGGTGTAGTCAAGGCTGTGCGGAATTACATCAGCACGCACGAGCTCGGCCCGAAGGGGGTCACGCTTGCCGCCGAGGATATCCGGGAGGGGCTCATTTGCATCCTCTCGTACTACTTGGTCGAACCGCAATTCCAAGGCCAAACCAAGGACCGGCTAAACAACCCGGAGGCTTTGGGTGCGATTGATGGAGCCGTGCGTCCGGCACTCGAGCAGTACCTCAACGAAAACAAGACCATAGCCGAGGCCGTGGTTGCCCGAATTATTCTCGCGGCAAGGGCGCGGGAGGCATCCCGGGCGGCCTCGCAGGCGGTGATCCGAAAGACAGCCGTGTCTCATCGGCTCAACTTGCCAGGCAAGCTCGCGGACTGCGCTTCAACCGATCCCCTTGAGAGCGAGCTCTTCATCGTCGAGGGGGACAGCGCGGGTGGTTCGGCCAAGCAGGGGCGTGATCGCCGAACCCAGGCGATCCTGCCTCTCCGGGGCAAGGTGCTCAACGCGGAGCAAGCCTCCACCAGCAAGGTGCTATCAAACAAGGAGCTGCAGGACATTGTGAGCGCCTTGGGTTGTGGTTTCGGCAGCGAATTCGACCCCGAGAAACTCCGGTACCACAAGGTCTTCCTGTTGATGGACGCAGACTCGGATGGCCACCACATCGCCACGCTGCTTCTGACGTTTTTTTACCGGCACTTGCCCGAGTTGATCCGCCGGGGACACGTGTACATTGCGCAGCCGCCGCTCTACCGGGTCGACGTCGGAAAAGAGACCTTTTGGGCCTTGGACGATCTCGACAAGGAACGCATTATCAAGGGGCTTCGGGCGGGCGCAAAGCCCAGCATCCAGCGATTCAAGGGGCTGGGCGAGATGAATCCGGAAACCCTAAAGACGACTACCCTCGACCCCAAAAACCGTACCGCCTTGCGCGTCCGGATCGTAAACGAAATCGAGACGGACCGCGTGCTCAACGAGCTCATGGGCAAGGACGCGAGTGCGCGCTTCCGCTTCATCATGGAGCGGGCAGGCGATGTCGACGAGCTCGACGTATAGCGGGGACTGGGTTCTCCCCCAGGTCCTGGCGTTTTCCCCCACTGCCGGGGGAGTCAAGCGTAGCTGAATCCACAGCTTGGCACTCATCACCGACTGGCCCAGTCCTTGAATGATTGGGGCGGCATGAAGCGTGCGAGCACCCTAGGGACCGTTCTCGAGATGTTCCACGTGCGCAACTTCTCGCAGGCCGAGGCGACGTGTCGCCAGTACCTGGCATACCACCCACACGACGTCGAAGTCCGGCTCTTGCTCGCTCGGGCGCTCATGGCCCAGGACCGAGACGATGTCGCGGTGAACGAGGTCTCTACCTGTATTCGCTTGCAATCTCGCTGTTCTGGTGCATTTGCGCTTCTTGGAGAGCTTGCCTTCCGACGCGGATCTCTCGGAGCGGCAGTCACCTTTTTCCGAGAGGCGGTCAGGCTCGACCCACAGGATACTCGGAGCAAGGTTCTCCTGGACATCATCCGTGCGATGACCCCACCGGCTGCGGCGGCGGCGAAACTCCCGGCACCCGCCGCCGTGGCCGGTATTTCACCTGCGCGCAACCGGTAGCCACCGGGACGACGTCGCTTCATAATCGATCGGAGATGCCCAGGCCCGGGTTCGTGGACCTTGTCTTCTTTCGGCCCCTCATCGCGCTCGCCATGTTCGTAATGGCTGGCGACGTCGCGAGCGGCGAGTCTCTGTGGAAGGGCGCCAGAAATCAGGCGCGGCACGAGCGCGATAGGCTGGTCGCTACCGCCGACCGACACCTCGCGCTTGCCCGCGAGTACAAGGCCAGCGGGCCCGTTGAAGCCGCGGAGCTCCATGCCCAAGCGGCCATCAAGGCCTACGAACAGGCATTGCTTCTTCCCAGAAGCGGAGTCGATGACGCGGAGCTCCACTACCGGGCCTTCATCGCGGCGCGCCGATATCTCAACGATTCTTCACCTACACAATGGTCAACGGTGCTCCGCCACGTTGACGGCCTGCGCGCAGCCGACCCCGATGATCCTCGGAATCTCGATCTCACGGAAGCGGCTTGTCACGCTCTGGCCCGAATTGCTGCACAGGGAACGCCCGACGCGGAACAACTATTTCAGCTAGGGATCGCGGAATACCGGCATTGGTTTGCGGACGTCGACGAGGCCGACCCACGATTCGCCAGCCTCCTCGCGACCAACCATTCCAACATCGCGGAGCTGTTGATGGCAACTGGGCGGATCGACGAGGCCATCCAGCACTACCGTATTGCGGTGGACCTGAACTCCGGGGAACCGCTCCATTTTTATGGACTGGCCGTAGCCTACGATCGAGCCGGGTACACTTCCTTGAGTTACGAGGTGATGCGGTCGGCTCTGGATCTCGACCCAGACCTCAGGCGCTTGCACATGGATACGGTGTACTTCGTCCCGGAAGGTGATGTTTTCTACTATGAGGCTCTTGCCCATCGAGTTGCAGGCCGCAAGGAGGCTGCTCTTTCCAGCCTCCGAAGGTTCATTTCCGAGGCGAAGCCCCTCCTCGGGGCGTACAAGCATCGGGCACGGGAGCACGTGCTCGAACTAACGGGGCATGCACCGCGTAGATAAGGTATTCGAGGTCCTCGCGGTGGCTGTGGCATGTGCGCTGCTGCTTGGGGCAAGCGCGCACGGTGGCGCGCCTCAAGACTTCGACGACAAGGCGGCTTCCGGTCGGAGCTTCTGGGCGCGCGTGAGCCATCCCCATCGAGCGAGGTACCTGTCGCTCTTGGAGCAAGGGCAACAGCTTGTGGAAGCACGACGTTTCGACGAAGCTCTCAAGCTCTTGCAGGAGGCCGTATCGCTGGAGACCAAGGAACCCGAGGGTCACTACTGGCTCGCGAGGGCTCTCCTCGGAATGGATCGCTGGTCCGAGTGCGCAGAGGAGAACCTGAGGATTCTCAGGTTGGACCCGGAATTCACGCCGCCCGTAGCGCGCCCCCTTTTCTTTGATATTGGCGTTTGCCTGGCGATGTCCGGGAGAATCGCGGAGTCCGTGCCATATTATCAATCTGTGCTTCACGCGGCACGTGCCACGCCGAGTGAACTTTCGTTCTTGGTGATGGCTCACTGGAACCTGGGAGACAGCTTCCACGCGCTTGGCCGGCTTGAAGAGGCGATCGAGGAGTACAGGCGCGGGTTGGCACTCAGGCCCCAACACGTCATGCTTCACTTTGCGCTTGGCGTCGCGCTCGACCGTGATGAGCAGGCTCAGAAGGCGCAGGACGTCATCCAGGCCGGGCTGCGCCTGGACACCTCGATGCAGGTGGTGTCTCTAGACCGGATGGACAGCTTCCCCGTCCTTTTCCTGCCTGCCGAGGACAAGGAGTTCTATCTCGGCCTCGTGCACAAGGTCGCCAAGCGGCGGACCTTGGCGCGGTTGTATTTCCGTCGGTACATCGAGAGGGCACGGGAGATCCCTTGGGCCCGTCGCGCGCGTGAGCACTTGTCTGAGCTTGGCGGTGCCGAGCTCGGCGAAGCGGAGGTGGAGACGAGGGGCGTGGGTCTTGCCGAGCGCGGGCCACTGGTACGTGCCGTACTCGCCAAGGCGCAAGAGCTGCACAGGTGCATGGATGGACAACCACTCGGCAAGGTTGTCGTCGAGATTGCTCTGGGCGGAGAGGATCCTGAACGCAGGCGCCCACGAGGCAAGGTCACTTGTGAGACGGGAATTGCCCCGGATCCTGCACACAAGGTGGTCGATGAGGCGTTGGCGTGCGTGGAGAAACAAGTTCGAGCGATACGGCTT
Source organism: Deltaproteobacteria bacterium (assembly GCA_016210055.1). Taxonomy (GTDB): domain Bacteria; phylum Myxococcota_A; class Polyangia; order Haliangiales; family SHYZ01; genus JACQUZ01. The sequence goes on from JACQUZ010000038.1 coordinate 17,105, forward strand.
CCCCCGCTGGAGGGATCGCCCGTCATTACCTTCCCAGTCGTAGCTCGCTAGGTGTCATACCCTCGCGCGATACTGCGCGAATGTCTACCCGCCCTCGCTACATCGCGGTGGAAGGTCCCCCAGGCGCCGGAGTCGGAGTGGTGGCGGAGCGGCTCTCGCGGACCCTCGGCGCTAGGCTCGTTCGGGACCCGGCGTCCGAGAACCCGTTCCTCGGCAGATTCGCGGCGGAGCCACAGCGGTTTGCGTTCCAAGCCCAGGTTTTCTTTCTGCTTTCAAGATTCCGACAGCAAGGGGAGCTGCTCCAGGAGGACCTCTTTTCACGAGGCGGAGTGGTGGCTGACTACCTCTTTACCCGTGATCGGTTGTGGGCGCGGCTTACCTTGAGTTGCGAGGAGCTGGCCCTTTACGAAAGGATCCATTCGATGCTCGGCGCGCGGGTGCCTCGGCCCGACCTTGTGGTATACCTCACAGCGAGGCCCGAGGTTCTTCGGGCGAGGATAAAGCAGCGCGTGAAGGAGACCGACCGGGTGATTGAGTCCGGCCTGATCGACGAGATCGCGCAAGCCATGAGCGGGTTCTTTTTTCGATACGAGGACTGTCCGCTGCTGGTGGTCAACACGTCGGAGGTCGACCACGTCGAGAGGGTTCTCGACGATATTCTAGCGGCCATCCGACGCACGCGCGCCGGGGTGACGCACTTCGTCCCGGGCGCAACCTAGCGGCAGCGGCCAAACCCCCGCAGTGCGGGACTGGAGGGTGGAATGAAGACCGAAAAGGTGACCATCCACACCTTGCGCCAAAAAAAGAAGGCTAGCGACCGCATCACCATGCTCACCTGTTACGACGCGTCGTTTGCGCGCCTGCTCGACGACGCCGGAGTCGATATCCTCCTGGTGGGCGACTCCTTGGGCATGGTCATCCAGGGGCACCAAACGACGCTCCCCGTGACCCTCGACGAGATGATCTACCACGCCCGCGCCGTGGCGCGCGGCACCACGCGCGCCCAGGTCGTCGGCGACATGCCGTTCATGACATACCAAGCTTCGCTCGATGACGCGATGCGTGCAGCAGGTCGCTTGGTGAAAGAGGGTGGAGCCGAGGCCGTGAAACTTGAAGGCGGTGCTCAGCACGCTGAGCTGGTTTATCGCCTGGTCAGCGCGGGGATCCCGGTCATGGGACACATCGGGCTCACGCCACAGTCATTCCATCAGCTGGGCGGGTTCAAGATTCAGGGGCGTGACGCCACCGCCGCCCAGCGGCTCGTCGATGATGCCCGGTCACTCGAACAGGCTGGCGCGTATTCATTGGTGCTCGAGGGAATTCCACGTGAGGTAGCTGCAGACGTCACGCATGTTCTCTCTATCCCCACAATCGGAATTGGCGCTGGTTCCGAGTGCGACGGGCAGGTGCTCGTTATCTATGACTTGTTGGGCATGAACGATGAGTTCAAGCCGAGGTTCGTGAGGCGATATGAGAACCTCGCGATGAGAATTCGCACCGCGGTGGACGAGTACATCGCGGACGTCCGGTCGGGGCAGTTTCCCTCTGAAGATGAGTCGTTTTCCCTGCAGCCGCAGGCGAAAGCCCCGAGTCGCAAGGCGGCTACGGTTTCTGCCATCGCGCTGGCAGGAGGCTGCTCGCCTTTTTCGGAAGGCGAGATGGGAAGTGGCAAGGAATCCGCGTCCGAGGAAACCCCATTTTACGGGAGTCCAACCCAGGCCGCACGCGGGGGAACGGGACAGGGAGCCTAGCCTGGCATGCCGCTCGAGGTGATTCCGGACAAGCGAGAAATGGCGATACGTGCCGAGGAGTTCCGACGTGACGGTCGCCGAATCGCCTTTGTTCCGACAATGGGGTTTCTCCATGCGGGACACGTGTCGCTCCTCGAGGAAGGGCGCCGTCGTGGGGACGTACTGGTCCTCTCCATCTTCGTCAATCCCATTCAGTTTGGGCCTAACGAAGACCTGGCCCGGTATCCGCGGGACCTTCCCGGAGATCTCGAGAAAGCGAGACGCGCCGGAGTCGACGTGGCCTTCGTCCCCGAGCCCGCGCAGATGTACACAGAAGGTTTCCAGACAAGCGTTGAGGTTCGGGAGATCGCGCGCGGCTTGTGCGGCGACAAGCGTCCCGGCCATTTCGTCGGCGTGGCCACTGTAGTGACAAAGCTCTTCCATATCATCAAGCCACACGTGGCCCTGTTCGGCGAGAAGGACTACCAGCAGCTCGCCGTCATCCGACGGATGGTGCTTGACCTCGACTTCGATATCGAGGTCTTGGGAATGCCCATCGTGCGGGAGCCGGACGAGCTGGCGATGTCTTCTCGCAACGCCTACCTTTCTGGCGAGGAACGACAGAAGGCACTGGTTCTGTCCCGCACCCTGAACCTGGCCGAGGAAATGGTCCGTGAAGGAGAGCGAGATGCTGCGCGCGTGCTGAGTGCCGCACGGGCGCTCATCAACAGCGTCGGAGGCGTGCGTATCGATTATGTCGACTTGCGCGATGCGGTGACCCTTGCCGAAGTTGCGCGCATTGAGCGCCCTACGCTACTCGCCGTGGCTGCCTTTGTTGGCAAAACGCGCCTCATTGACAACCGAGTGCTCACGCCGCGTTCTTGATGTGCGCCAGCTTCTCCTGAGCGCCGAGCCGGTAGAAACGACGCAGCTCCCACAGCATCCCCGGGAGGTCGATCCGCTTGACGAACCGCTCGTACAGAGACCCTGCGAAAGCCCGCGCATTGGCATTGGCCACGAGGTATCGCTCCCGTTCCTCACTATTTAGGTCGGGCTCGAGCCGAAACCGCTCGAAGAGGATTTCGTTCAGGTTATTTGGTGGGCGACCATTCTGCGGCCACATGGTGAGGAGGCAGGTGACGTACTTGTCGACCTCGGCCTGGAGCTCCAGCTCGAGAGCAGAAACGGGCCGTGCTCGACGAGTCCGCCAGACAAAAAAGACGAAGTGGCTTACCCCTTCTACCGTGAAAAGGAAGTCCTGGAGGTTCCTTTCATCCAACCTCTCGCGAGGATCGTTTCTTGCCAAGTTTGCGAGCACCTTTTCATCTACAAACAGTGCGAGCTCAAGGTTCTCCCCATCTTCCGCCACAAGGAGTTGTTCGCGAGGGGCCCGTCCAAGTCCGAATGCGTCGCGTGTTGCCGAGTCGATGACAAAGTCTGCTACGTCGAGGTGGGTCTCCACTCGGTACAGGAGCTCGAGACCTTGTTGCACGAGTCGGAGAAGCATGGGCTAGTGCACCAGCTTGCCAGGCCCCACCGCATCCAGGGAGAAAAGCCCAGTTGCGCGCAGGCGGCGTTCGATCCACTCGCTGCCCGTGCGAAGCCACTCCTCGTAAAGGCGAACCATGTCGGTGCCCGTAGAGAAATTCGTCTTGGCTCGGATGGCGTGGAGTACTTCGACAAGGCTCCGAAACTTGTCGGCAAGCTCGTGAAAGGCCTCTTGGAAGAACCCAGGTGCCGACCCACGGCTACTCGTCACGATCCCAGCGAGCTGCGTATAGGCGTTCCGGCCCATGGCGATGTAGTAGTCCACATCGATGAGCTTCCGGGTAAGGCTGTCGGCGAAGAAGCCGCTCACATAGAGTGAGGTATCACCGATGTCCCTCAGAGCGCGTATCCGTTCATCCGGAGTCCCCTCTTGGGCCGTGACAAGCTTGAGAGCAAGCGGTTCTTCTCCCACGTGGCTTGCGTGCGTGAATTCTGCAAGCAAGTTGACAAGATAGAATTCGGTCGCCGTCTTGACCTCGAGGTCTTGAGACTTCAAGGCGTTGGTGACGGCGTCGTGGAAGAACTCGGTCACTGTGCGATGAAGCTCCATGTAATAAATCATATCGGCCATTACGCGGTATTCCAGATTCTCCAATTGTTTCGTAGTCGTGAACGGGACTCCCGCTTGGCCAGGAGTTCAGCACGTAGCGGGCGTGGTGGCTAGGGACCGACAGGCCTAGAAAAGCCCGCCGTCCTGCGCCATTAGCTCTTGCGCTCGCATGGCGAGTGCTTAGAATGACGCGCTATCAGCACTCACCACTGGTGAGTGCTAGCATAATTTCCCAATGTTTCCTTCAAGGAGGAACCGACTATGAAGATCCGTCCGCTTCAAGACCGCATCCTCGTGCGCCGCGTGCAGGAGGAGGAGAAGACCAAGGGGGGCATCATCATCCCCGACACTGCCAAGGAAAAGCCCGTTGAGGGCGAGGTCGTGGCTGTTGGTTCAGGTAAGGCCATGGAGGGTGGCAAGATCAAGCCCGTTGAAGTGAAGACGGGTGACCGAGTGCTGTTCGGGAAGTACTCCGGCACCGAAATCAAGCTCGAAGGGACGGAGCACCTTATCCTGCGCGAGGACGAGATCCTCGGCGTAATTGATTAGTAAGTCCAACGAAAGGAATTGAGGCCCATGGCTGCTAAGGAAATCCTCTTCGAGGAAAATGCTCGCGCGCGAATCTTGTTCGGGGTGAACACTCTTGCCGATGCAGTGAAGGTCACCCTGGGGCCGCGCGGCCGCAACGTCGTGATCGAGAAGTCCTGGGGCGCTCCCACTGTCACCAAGGACGGCGTCACTGTTGCAAAGGAAATCGAGCTGGAAAACAGGTTTGAGAACATGGGCGCGCAGATGGTGAAGGAAGTCGCGTCCAAGACCTCGGACGTGGCTGGTGACGGCACCACGACGGCAACGGTCCTCGCCCAGGCTATTTTCCGCGAAGGCTGCAAGATGGTCGCCGCTGGTCACAACCCGATGGAGATCAAGCGCGGCATCGACAACGCCGTCGAGAAGGTGGTGGACGCGCTCAAGAAGATGTCGAAGGCCACAAAGGGCCAGAAGGAGATCGCTCAGGTTGGAACCATCTCTGCCAACGGCGACACGACCATCGGGAACATGATCGCCCAGGCCATGGAGAAGGTGGGCAAGGAAGGCGTCATCACGGTTGAAGAAGCCAAGTCCATGGAGTCCACCCTCGAGGTCGTAGAGGGCATGCAGTTCGACCGGGGGTACCTCTCGCCCTACTTCGTGACCGATTCAGAGCGGATGGAGTGCGTTCTCGAGGATTGCTTCATCCTGATCCACGAGAAGAAGATCTCCAACATGAAGGACCTCCTGCCTCTGCTCGAGCAGGTCGCTCGGCAAGGCAAGCCGCTTCTTGTCATCGCCGAGGACGTCGATGGGGAAGCGCTGGCGACGCTGGTCGTGAACAAGCTCCGCGGCACCCTCCATGTTTGCGCTGTGAAAGCCCCTGGCTTTGGCGATCGTCGCAAGGAGATGCTCAAGGACATCGCGATCCTTACCGGCGGGCAGGCGATTACGGAGGATCTTGGGCTCAAGCTCGAGTCGCTCACGCTCAAGGACCTCGGTCGGGCGAAGCGAGTGACCGTCGACAAGGACAACTCCACGGTCGTCGACGGCGCTGGCAAGAAGGCAGACATCGAGGGCCGGGTGAAGCAAATTCGTGCTCAGGTCGAAGAGACAACCTCGGACTACGACCGCGAAAAGCTTCAGGAGCGGCTTGCCAAGCTCGTGGGCGGCGTCGCGGTAATCAAGGTGGGCGCGGCCACGGAAGTCGAGATGAAGGAGAAGAAGGCACGCGTGGAGGATGCGCTCCATGCGACCCGCGCAGCCGTCGAGGAGGGAATTGTCCCCGGCGGTGGCGTGGCGCTGATTCGGTGCCTCTCCGAGATCGAGAAGCTAAACCTGTCGGAAGAGCAGCAGTTCGGCGTGTCGATTGTCCGCCGTGCGCTCGAGGAGCCACTTCGGCAGATTGCGGCCAACGGCGGATTCGAAGGTTCCATTGTCGTGAACCGCGTCAAGGAAGGAAAGTCCACGTTTGGCTGGAACGCCGCCACGGGTGAGTACGAGGATCTTGTCGAGGCCGGCGTAATCGACCCGACCAAGGTGGTTCGCACCGCCCTTCAAAACGCCTCATCGGTGGCATCTCTAATGCTGACCACCGAGGCCCTCGTCGCTGAAAAGCCGAAGAAGGAAGAGCCTGCAGCACCCGGTGGCCACGGGCACCCGCACTAGTGCCGCGTTCGCGACGCCAGTGAAACGTCCTGACGCGCTCTGCGCGTTCCCCTCCAGCTTGCCCCCATAAGGGGCGGCGATCTCCCATTTCGACCACCTGATTTGCTAGGATCCCACGTGGGCATGGGTCCTCTGGGACAAAAGCGGAATCCCGAACTCGTGGCCTTCCTGACCAGCACCGGTGTTTACCTGGTGTATTGGGTGTACGTCACAACTCGCGAGGTCGCCGAGCACTCCCGGCTAACCGGCATGCCCACCCCGGCTCGCGCTGCCCTTCTGTCTGCCCTGCCCGTCGTGAACCTGTGGGTCTTGTGTCGCTTGTGTACATGGGTGCGCGCTGTGGAAGACCAACATGGCCAAATGACGACGAACTTTCGCCTGGTGATCGCTTTCTTCCTACTCCCGATGCTTTGGCCGGTTGCATTTTGGAGCCTCCAATCGGCGCTCAACGACCACTGGAAGATGCACGAAGAGGGTCGAGTTCACGCGACGAGCCTCTCCCCAGAGACACTTCAGTTCTGATAAGATCGGAGCATGACGCTCGAGCAGCTCCACATGCTCCTGACTGCCGGGGTGCAGCACGGGGCGAGCGACATCCATTTCAAAGTGGGCGATCCACCAACATACCGGGTGAACGGCACCCTCGCTCCGCTCAAGTTCGAGCGCCTGAAGCCGGCGGACACGCTCGCGATTTGCCAGCACATCGTGAAGGAGCCGTCGGTGAAGCAGGCCGTTTCGGAAATCCAGGAGTACGACACGAGCTACTCCTTGCCGGGCGTCTCGCGGTTCCGAGTGAACATTTATCGGCAGCGCGGTTCGCTGTCGCTCGTGCTCCGGATCATCCCGTCGAAAATCCCGACTATCGAGGATCTCGGGTTGCCGCCGGTGATCCGGGAGATCTCGAACAACGAACGAGGGCTCGTGTTGCTCACTGGGGCCACAGGGTCAGGAAAGTCCTCCACGCTCGCCGCCATGGTCAACCATGTGAACCAAACTCGCCGGGCACACATCCTGACGATCGAAGATCCAATCGAGTTCCTGCACGTCAATGTCAAGTCGTCGATTTCACAGCGGGAGATCGGCATTGACACCAAAAACTTCAACGTGGCCCTGAGGGCGGCCCTTCGCCAGGACCCCGACGTGATCCTCGTCGGGGAGATGCGTGATCCTGAATCTATCGACATCGCGCTAAAGGCCTCTGAGACAGGGCACATGGTTTTTTCGACGGTGCATACGACAGACGCGGCGAAGACCATCGGGCGCTTGATCAGCGTGTTCCCCGCTGAGGAGCAGCAAACGATTCGCTACCGCCTGGCCGACAACCTCAAAGCGACCATCTCCCAGCGGCTGCTTCCAAGAATAGATGGCAAGGGGCGTGTCGTGGCAGCGGAGATCATGATCGTAACGAAGACCGTGCAGGAGTACATCCGGGACCCTGAACGCACTGCTGGGATCAAGGACGTGATCGAAAAGGGCCGCAGCCAATATCACATGCTGTCCTTTGACCAGCACCTCACCGAGCTATACAAGAGTGGGGCGATCTCACTCGAAACAGCCGTTGAGTTTGCGTCCAATCCATCCGACTTCCAGCGCGCCCTCAATTTCGAGTAATGGTGTACGCCAGCCCAAGGTAGAAGACCTCGCGTAGGTACGATACCGAGCTGTCCCGCAAGAAGGCCCGCGCGTAAGCCGCATAGCGTCCTTCCACAGACCAGTTATCTCCGATGTCCTTCGTCAACTGGACAAGCAACGCATTCCGACCCTCATCCTGAACAACGAAGGACCCAATGCCCCTTGACACGAGCAAGGAGTCCACGAAATCGACTTTTTGCAGGACCGTCTTGACAGTGAAAAAGACGTCCAAGAAGGTGCGCGTGGTCGCAGAAAGGGTCAGGCGATGCCTTCGCAGAGACTCACCATAACTGGTCGAGTCATTAACCATGAGGTCGTATCTCGCCGAAAAGATGCGAGAGCCCGTGTACCGTAGCTCCACTGCCGCGGAGTGGAACAGGTCGCGGCGGTCATGACCTGTGGCCCGCCGACACGATGGATCGGGTTTCCCATCTGGAGTGCTGGCCTTTTCCGGTGGGCAAGTATTTACGAGCGAAGGGATCTCAAGTGCCCTTCGGTGCACGGCGTACTCCAATCCGAAATCATACGCGGGGGAGTCGTCTTCCGGCCCGGCGAAGAAGACGTGTCCGTAACGGAGGCCCGCGTGCATTGCCTCGAAATCGAGGGTGGGGTCTGGCTTGAAATGGAAAAGCTGCATCCCAAAGCTCGTTGTCACGCGGTGGTCTCCTTCACCAACGAGCGTGAGGCCCAGCGAGCCATCAGCGGACCGGACACCATCGAGGGAGTCGCGCTGAAACGAATCGTAGTAGCTCAGCGAAGCAAATGCCCTAAGAGGTGCATCCCCTAACAGGGCGGCATGCTGGGCATCCAGAGAGATGACCCCCATGTCTTCGTTGGCGTCCTGACCCGAGGGTGCGAACTTCCTGCCTGCAAGGACAGTCGAGAGCTGGGTCGCGTGCCCGCGGACCGGCTTTGCTCTAAGGGAAAGCCGGAGAGCTGCCTTGCCTCCGATTGCCGGCTCGACGCCGTATTGGCTTTCTCCTGGACGTGGGTACTCGACGCGATGGACATTCGTGTCGAGCTCCGAGCCAGCCTCAATGCCGAGGGTCCACTTGACCGGCGCCGCCAAGGCCGGCGCGCTACACAGGCAGTACAGAGGGAGAATGAGGAGCCGCTCGGTCACGGGGATCTGTTCACTTGCCAGGCGCTCGCAGGGCCTTGGCACGCTGTTCCATTTCGAGGCGCTTCCGCCTGAGTTTATCGGCTCGGGCGCGTAGATCAGACTTGGCGTCTTCGGCTGCCTTGGCCCGAGATTCCGAATCGCCAGAGCGATCCGCCCGACGAAGCGCCTCAAGAGTACTGGTGTCAAGGATGTCGGCGTACACGACACTCAGATCGACGGCGAGGTCAGAGGGCGGAGTGTCTTTTGTCCGCTCATCGGATGTCGCAGAGATCTTTGGCGCGCCCTTCTCGTCGGGCGTGGCGCCCCGGCTGCCCTGCAGCGATTTCCGCCGCGGCTGCTCGTCGTAGAAGAGATCCAATTCATCTGCACGGCGCCGGCTTTTCTCCAGCCGAGTCACTTGACGGAAGTGGAGCGCCCGGCGCTCCATGCGGCTTTCTTCTTCTCGCAGCAGAGCCTCGCTCTCGGCGAGCATCGACGCTTTCAGGTCGAGGTCTTCGGGATCGTCCAGAGGGTCAATGCGGTCGTCAGGGAGCCTGATCTTGCGGGTCCTTGCGTCGACCTCTGCCGCCGCCCAGGCCCTCAGCAGCACCAATTTTGCTCGGCGAGCGCTCGCGTCGCCCGGGAGCCCCGCCAGCTCTTCGTCGATCGAAGCCACAAGCCCTTGTCGTTCCACGAGCACGCGCTCATCCAGCGCGGCCTGCTCCCGCTGTCTCGACTCGAGGAGCGCCGCTAGCTCCTGGGACTCGCGAAGCTGCTCTTCGAGCTTGCGATCCCGGTTCCAGCTTGCTCGTTGGCCTTTAAGTCGCGCGATTTCGGCCGTCAAGGCCTGGTGCTTGCGCTCGAGGCCGCGTCGTTCGGCTGAAAGGAGTGCGGCCTGGCCCTGTATTGTCCTTAGAGCCGCCATTCGGTCCTCTACCTGGCCGGCTGAGGCGAAACCAGAGCTCCCAAGAAGGGAGGCCGCCACGAAGACAATCAGGGCGACCAGACGCATGTTGATTGGCTTTGCATTGTGCGTGCCAGATGTAACCATCCGGAATGACGCGCTGGTTCCACGGCAGACACTTGGAAAACTGTCACTCGATCCCGTATTTTTCGAGCTTGTAATAGAGCGCGCTCGTTTTTATCCCCAGAATTCGAGCGGTTTCGGTCTTCACCCCATTGGCTTTTCTGAATGCCTTGAGAATGAGTTGCTTTTCTAGGTCATCCAGGATCTCGGGCAGGGGCATGTCGCCTTGCGGGTTGCGGGGAATATCCAGCTTGTCGTCGGACGAGGTATCCCGAAGGAATGGGGGGAGCGCCGTCACGTTGAGGGAATTCCCTTCTGCAAACACGAGGGCCTGCTCCACGGCGTTCTCCAACTCGCGGATATTGCCCGGCCATGAATAGGCCATCAGGCGCGCCAAGGCCTGGTCATCAATATGCCGCACGGCCGGATTGGTTCGGGGCGCCAACTTCTTGAGGAAGTGACTCGTCAAGAGTGGGATGTCGTCCCGGCGGTCTCTGAGGGGGGGAAGGGTGATGGGGACGACATGGAGCCTGTAGTAGAGGTCTTCCCGAAACCTGCCGGAGGCCACCTCTTGCTTGAGATCCTTGTTCGTGGCGGAGAGCACTCGCACGTCCACCTTTATGGTGCGCTCTCCACCAACGCGCTCGAACTCGCGCTCTTGCAGCGCACGGAGAAGCTTGAGCTGCATCCCCGGCGAAATGTCGCCGATTTCATCTAGGAAGAGCGATCCGCCGTCTGCGAGCTCGAATCGACCGAGCTTGCGCTTGATGGCTCCTGTGAATGATCCCTTCTCGTGGCCGAAGAGCTCGCTTTCCAAGAGCGTTTCGGTGAGCGCGCCGCAGTTTACCTTGATGAAGGGGCCCGGGGCGCGGCGTGAGCGGTGATGAATCGCCCTCGCCACCAGTTCCTTTCCAGTGCCACTTTCGCCGCAAATGAGCACCGATGCATCGGTTGCCGCGACACGCTCGATGGTTGAGAAAATCTGCTGCATGAGGGGCGAGGCTCCAACGAGGTCGGCGAACTGATAGCGAGTCTCGATCTCGCCACGAAGGTAGTCCGCCTGTGCCTCGATCTTGTCCTTGGCGCGGCGGGTGGCGCGAAGCTCGAGGGCACGTTCTACTTTTAAGCGCACGACCTCGGTGGAGAATGGCTTGGTCAGGAAGTCGAAGGCCCCAAGCTTCATCGCCTCCACCGCCGTCTCGACGGTTCCGAACGCCGTCATGATCATGGTCACCGCGTTGGGGTCCAGGGCGGCGATCTCTTTCAGGACGTCAACGCCGTCCATCCCCTCCATCTTTAGGTCGGTAATGACGAAGTCCACGTCGCCCTTCGATTTGAAGACGGCAACGCCCTCGCGTCCGCTCGGCGCGGTGAGGATGGCGTGTCCCATCTTCCTTATTGCGTGGGCGAGCCCTTCTCGAATGGTCTCGTTGTCGTCAATGATCAGGATTGTTCCCATGAAGTCCTCGAAGCACCTGCAGGGAGCTCAAGCGTAAAGGTGGTGCCACGCCCGACCTCGCTTTGAAGAAGGATTCTACCTCCATGGTCGCGCATGATCTCGTTCACAAAGGCGAGGCCGAGCCCGGTGCCTTTTTCCTTGGTCGTGAAGAAAGGCTCGAAGATCTTATCGCATTGCTCGGGTGGGATGCCCTTCCCCGTATCCGTGACCTGTATTGCAAGGCCTCGCTCGCACGGCTTGAGACTCACGGTCACCCGGCCGCCGCTCGGAGTGGCTTGGACCGCATTCGCAAGCAAGTTGAGCATCGCCCGGTGGAGCTGGGTAGGATCTCCGAGGGTGACGGCCGACCGACTTGTCTCTAGGGCGAGATGGACTCCTGCCACCTCGGCACTTGCCCGCGCCATGTCCACCGCTTCGGCCAAGAGGGGACACAGGTCAAGTTGCTTCAGCTCGGGCTTGGGCCGGCGAGCGTATTCGAGGAAGTCGTTTACGACCTTCTCAAGGTGGCCGAGCTCCCTTTCGATTCGTGACACGTGCCCGAGCTTCTCGCTATCGTTCGCAAGCTCGTCCCTGAGGATTCCCGCGTAGAGCTCGATGCCGCCGAGGGGGTTGCGAACCTCGTGAGCGATTCCGGCGAGCATCATGCGTGATCGCTCGTCGCGATGGCGAAGCGCCTCGCGCATCTCGTCGAGCGTTCGTGAAAGAAGCGCGATCTCATCCCTTCCCGACAGAGTTACAGGTTCGGCGAGATCTCCCCGACCGATCCTCTCGGCGGCGACCGCCAGGCGCCGGATGGGGCGGGTGATCCGGGTGGCGACAACGACCGAAGCGACCACCACGGCGAGGAAAAGGAGCGCACCATATCCGAGGATGTGGCGCCTCAGGGCAATGAGCCGGCCAAAGTAGTCAGCGGGTGCCTCTACCGCAAGCGCGGCAACGATCTCCGGATCGTCTTCGGACGCCGCCACTGCGGCATAGCCTGCCTTGTAAAACCGGCCATCCTTGCCGCGAAAAAGCACCGAAGCAACCGCAGCTCCCTGGGCGAGCACGCGGGACAGCTCGTGTCGGTCCAGATCGAGGGTGTAGTATTCCTGACCAATGGGCACACCCTGCTGCGTATCGCACAAGGACGTGTGGTCCGGCCGAAACACGTAGATCCGTTCGACTCCAGTCTTGGCGCGCGCCGCTTCAAGCTTGCGAAGAGTGTTCAGGTAGGCGCGGTCGGTCTCTTCACCAGGCCTTAGGTCCAGGAGGTACTTCCCACGCACCTGCGAAGCCGTGGTTGCAGCGATCGCGGAGAGCCTCCTGCCGAGCTCTGCGTCGAGGTCACGGCGCAAGAACTCGTAGGCCATCCAACCGAATACAGAGAAAAGAAGGAGCGTTGGGAGCACGTAGGCGAGGAGCAGCTTGGTCAGAATCGTGACCCGTTGCGGACGGCGGCTCATTACGGGAACAAAGCGCCTCCGACGAGGCCCATGGTCTCGGGAAGCCCCAACGCGCAGTTCATCGCCTGGACGGCCTGTCCCGCGGCTCCCTTCACCAGGTTGTCGATCGCAGACAGGGCGATGACGCGCTCGGCGCGCGAGTCGTAAGCGGCGGTCACGTGGACCCGATTGGAGCCGCGGACGAATGCGGTGTCTGGGAGCTGCCCCTCGGGGAGAACCGTGACGAGCGGCTCTGCGGAATATCGGGCGACCAATGCGTCGCGGTAAACGCGGGCAGGGCGCGACGGATCGGTCGGCTTGGCATACACGCAGGCGAGGATCCCCCGCGACATGGGGACAAGGTGGGGAGTAAACATGACTCGCACGGGATGCCCAGCGGCGACGGTGAGCTCCTGCTCGATTTCCGGAACATGGCGATGGCTGCCTGCGATCTTGTAGGCTCGCACCCCCTCGCCGGCTTCCGGGAAGTGATACGGTAGGGCGGGCGAGCGCCCGGCACCCGAGACCCCGCTTTTCGCGTCGATGACGATGTCCTGAGCCGATACGAGTCCAGCCTCGAGGAGGGGTGCGATGGCCAGAATTGAAGCGGTCGGGTAGCAACCTGGAGCAGCGATCAGGCGCGCGTCCTTGAGCTTGTCACGGTACCGTTCTGGCAGGCCATAGACCGCGACCGAGCGGAGGTGCTGCTGTGGGTCGTGATTACCGCCTCCATACCAGGCGGCATGCTCCTCGGGGCTTCGCAGCCGGAAATCAGCCGAGAGGTCGATGACGGTCATGCCCAGCTCGTGAAGAATGGCTGCTGTGGGGCCCGCCTCACCATGGGGCATCGCAAGAAATGCCACCCTCGCGCGACGAGCGATGGAGGACGGATCCAGTGGCTCCAGAGTCAGGTCGAGTTGGCCTCCGAACTGCGGAAACACCGTGGAAAGGGGCTCTCCGGCCCGTGTTTTTGCATGGACGGAGACGACGTGCACCCGGGGATGCGCAACCAGCAGCCTGAGGAGCTCGGCGCCGGTATAGCCTGAGGCGCCAACCACGACGACAGGGATATCGTTCACCCGCGCAGTATAGCCAAGGCGCCTCGCTGAAACACGTCCGGTGCGCAAAGAAGGCTAATGACCAAGCAGGTGGGAATCGGCAGATCGAAGAAGTACCCTGGATGAGCCAACACACTGTGGTCGGACAGTAGGCGAAGGGCCAGCTCCTCATCGGTGAGCGTGTTGGGCAGGCGCAGGATGGCGTACCAGCCTCCTTCGGCCGGAAGAAGCTGGATTGGGGAATCCTTTTCAAGCTGCGAGGAAAGCCACGCCCTGTTTTCCCGAATACGAGACTGGATCCTCTGGCGCACGACCGCGCCAAGCTCGAACAGGCGTGGTGCTGCAAGAGCGACAGGGGAACTGACGGACAGGTAGGTATCGGCGATGATCTCCAAGCGATCCAGGGCGACGTCCCGCAGCGGCTTCGAACCACCCACGACCATCCAGCCAAGCTTTAGCTGAGGGAGTCCAGCCCCCTTGGAGAGCCCGCCCAAGCTCACGCAAAGGCACGGCGCGTCCAGGAGAGCAACTGAAATGATCCGATCCGGCGCTGGGGCGTCGCTCACCGGATAGTCGGCGAACACTTCGTCGGAAACAAGCGTGAGATCGTGCGCTGCGGCCAGCGCGCATAGACGCATCTGCTCGTCACGCTTGAGAAACGAGCCGGTGGGATTGTTCGGATTCACGATCAGGATGGCGCGCGCCCTGCTCTCGCGCGCAAGCGCTTCCTCGAGCCCGGCCAAGTCGATGTGCCAGGTGCCATCATAAGCCAGGGGAAACCGGGTGAGCCTCACTCCGTCAAGATCAGCGAGGAATTCGAACAGCGGATAGGATGGGGTGGGGACAAGAACCGCATCTCCTGGCTCGCAGAGGAGCTTGAATAGGAACGCGTAGGCCTCGCTCGTGGAGGCGGTGAGAAGGACATGGTTTGGGTCCACAAGTTGCCCGCGATGCGAGTAACCTGCCGCAATAGCCTCGCGTGCCGCCCTCAATCCGCGAGGATCGGGTTCATAGACGAGGGCGCGCGGATCGGCGAGCGCCGAGAGGATCTCGGCCTCTGGGTATTCCAGGCCAACGCGGGTCGGATTGCTCTCGGTAAGATCCAGAAGCGGCGCGTGCTGGGCGCGCTTCGAGGCGAGTACCTGTGAAAGCTTGTTCTTTGGGGCGTCCCAAGGAAGACGGTGAGAAAACATGTGATTCGACAGAGGCCCATGAGAGGGTCTCCGTCTTGAACGTGCGAGCTAGCGCTTGGAGAACTGGAAGCGCGCTCGGGCTCCACGCTGACCGTACTTCTTCCGCTCCTTCTTGCGGTCGTCTCGGGTGACGTAGCCTGCCTTCTTCAGGGTGCTGCGGAACGTCGGCGTGATCTCCATGAGAGCCCGAGTGATGCCATGGCGGATGGCCTCTGCCTGGCCTTGAAGGCCGCCACCCCGAACATTCACGAAGACATCATAGCGGCCCATGGTCTCGGTAGCCTCGAGCGGCTGCCGAAGCACCATCTTGGATGTGGCGCGACCAAAATAGTTATCCACATCGCGCTTGTTGATCATGATGTTGCCAGTACCCGGGGTCATCCAAACACGGGCTACTGCAGTCTTGCGGCGTCCAGTCGCGTAAAAAGCGTCGGTGCGTGCGGAAGCCATTCCGTTCTCCTACTTCCCTTCACCTAGACGGTGAGTGTTTCCGGTTGCTGAGCCGCGTGGTCGTGCGTCGGCGCGGCATAAACCTTGAGCTTCTTGTAAATGCGACGGCCGAGCGGGCCTTTGGGCAACATGCCCCAGACAGCGCGCTTGACCAGTTCTTCTGGGTGGCGGACGAGCATCTTCTCAGCGGGCGTCTTCTTGATGCCGCCGGGGAAAAGGGTGTGGTCGTAGTAGATCTTGTCGCTCAGTTTCTTACCAGTGAGCTTGATCTTGTCCGCATTGACGACGATGACGAAGTCGCCAGAGTCGACGTGCGGCGTGAAGGTAGGCTTGTGCTTGCCGCGAAGGACGTGAGCGATCGCGCTGGCGGCGCGGCCAAGGGTCTTGCCAGACACGTCGACCACGTACCACTTGCGCTGCTCGAGGGCCTCCTCCTTGGTGAGCTGGAGGGTTTTGCTCTTTGGGGTCGGCATGGTTTCACTTCCCTACGGGGTGCGTTGAAGCCTGGAGTTTCTACTGGGTGGGCGGATTGCTGTCAAGCATTTTCACGTGTAGGACACTGCCCTCACGCCCCATCCGGAACCGAAGGCAGGGGAGTTCCCTCTCGAGTGGGCTGAAGCCGCATGCCCATCTAAAGACACATTAGCCCTTGCCGAAATGATATCGTGTGGGCGTGGCTCGCCCTATTTCGGTGCTGATTGCCGACGACCAAGTGGCTGCGCGTGAAAACACGGCTCGAGCCCTCAGGGACACCGGTTACCGCGTGATCATGGCGGTGGACGGGCAGGAGGCAGTAGACAAGGCCACGGCGGAAAAGCCCGACCTGGTCATCTTGGACGTGGTGATGCCCCGGTTGGGTGGGCTCGATGCGTGCCGGGCAATCAAGAAGAACGCCGATCGTGAAGGTGAGTTCATCCCCGTCATGTTCCTGTCCTCTCGTGGCGACCCTTCTGTCCGTATCGAGGGACTTCGGGCGGGGGCGCAGGATTTTCTGACAAAACCATTTGATCTCGAAGAGTTGCGGGCTCGGATCGAGGCCCTCTTGCGGATAAAGCGAATCGTGGACGAAGCCCGACGCGTTCGCACCGAGTTTGACGAATCGGCTCTCCACGACCGGCTCACTGGGCTCTACAACCAGCGATATCTCACCCAGCGGCTGGACGAGGAGTTCCAGCGCGCTCAGCGCTACAACGAGCCACTTTCGGTCCTTGCCCTGGACCTCGATGAGTTCGAGAAGGTCAACGGGCGATTTGGCCGTGGGGTGGGGGATCGGCTTCTTGCGGAGTGCGCGCGCTCCCTAAGCCGTGCCTGCAGGCAAGTCGACGTGGTCACCCGCGCCGGGGGGGATGAATTCGTCATCGTGCTTCCGAGCACCTATTTCGGCGGCTCCCTCATGATGGCTGAGCGCCTTTGGCGTGATGTGAAGAACACGGTGGTTGAAGAGGGAGCAAGCCGCGTGACCTGCGAGGTCTCGGTGGGTGGCGCGTGCTTTCCAACCCGAGACGTGATGGGGGCAAAGGACCTCCTCCGATTCGCGCACGCGGCGCTGGCCCGTGCGAAGGCGGAAGGGCGGGGGAAAATATGCCTTTTCCAACACCAAGGGTACCTTTTCCAGCCGCAATGAGGACCACGGCCGCCATGCCAGCCCGCTTCTTGCTGGTAGACGACGAGGACGCGGTCCTTCGTTCGCTCCGCCGATTCCTTGCCCGCGACGGGTTCGAGGTCGAGGTTGCCACGAGTGCGGAGCTTGCGCTCGAGATCCTCGAGGGCGGCTTTGTGCCGCACGTGATTATCTCGGACTTCCGGATGCCCGGCGTCGACGGGGTCATGTTCCTCAGGGAGGTACGTGAGCGTTGGCCCCGCGTGCAACGCGTGCTCATGACCGGATTTGCGGACATCCAGGCGATCGAGTCGGCGATCAACGATTCCAAGATTTACCGATTCGTTGCCAAGCCGTGGGATGAGGCCGGGCTCCTGGCTACTGTTCGCTCTGCGGTCGAGCAGTGGGAACTCGAGGAGGAAAACATGCACCTCCAGCAACTGACCCAGGAGCAAAACCGGCAGCTCGTGGCCGCCAACCGGGATCTCGAGGGGAAGATCAACGAGCGGACATCGGCGCTTTCGAGGGCAAAGCGCGAGTGGGAGGTGGCTTTTGACGCGATTGTCGAGCCCCTCATGATCGTGGACCGAGATTTCCGTATTGTTCGGGCGAATCTGGCCCTGGCGGCCCACTTTGGGCGTGAAATCAGGCAGGTTCCGGGAAACGCTTGCCACGAGCTACGGGCGTCTTCGCCGCATCGACTCCCTCGCGGAGAGGACGGGAGCTGCGTCGGCTGCCCCGTCAAGGAGGCCCGGAGCAAGGGGAATGCGGTGCTCGTGGAGCTGGAGACGACATCGGAGCGGACCTACTCGCTCGGGGCGTTTCCGTTCCCCGATGACGAAGTGCGAGGGGGCGTGGTCTGTCGCTATCAGGATCTCACGGAACAGCGGGCCATGGCGCGGCAACTCGCACAGGCGGACAAGCTCGCTGCCATGGGGCTTTTGGCCGGCGGAGTCGCCCATGAGATCAACAACCCGCTCGGCGCGATCTTGGCCTTTGCGCAGCTGCTTCGGCGCGAAATCGTCGAACCCGAGGAGCGCGACGACTACATGCGCGAAATCGAAGAGAGCGCAGTTCGCTGCAAGGAGATCGTGGAGCGCCTTCTTCGATTCGCCCGTCAAGCGAAGCGCGATGAGCGACGTGCGTGCAGCTTCAACGATGTGGTCCTCGAGGCGTCCTTCCTGATCGAGAAGTCCTACCTCAAGTCGGGCGTGACCTTGGTACGGGACCTTGCCCCCGACCTCTGGCCGATATCGGGGAATGCCAATGAGCTCTCCCAGGTGCTCCTCAATCTGATCACCAACGCGCGGGACGCGATGCCGAGCGGTGGGACGATCCGAGTGCGCACGCGCAACCTCGAGGCCGATAACGCCGTCGAGCTGTGGGTCGCTGATACCGGGGAGGGCATGCCACCCAACGTGGTGAAGCGGATTTTCGACCCCTTCTTTACGACCAAGGAGGAAGGGAAAGGGACGGGGCTCGGCCTGGCGGTGAGCTACGGGATCGTGCGCGACCATCGGGGCCGCATCACCGTGAGGTCACGCCCAGGGGAGGGGACCGAGTTCTCGGTTGTGTTGCCGAGGCTGGAGCGACCGGAGGCTCCACCTGCCGATGCCTGATCTGGCGCCGAGGACAATGCCGGGTTCAGCCCCCTCCGCGAGGACCAGGGTCTACGTGGTTGACGACGAGCCCCTCGCACGCAATGCATGGAAGCGGATTCTTTCCGGAGCGGACTTCGACGTCTGCACGTTCGGATCCGCCCCGGAGGCGCTTGCGTCCATGACGACGGATCCCGAGGTGGACGTAGTCGTCACGGACTTGGCCATGCCAGAGATGACCGGGCTCCAGCTCCTCGGCCGCATCAAGGCCGAGCGGCCGGAGATTGAAGTCGTGATCGTGACCGCGCATGCGGACCTCGAGACGGCCGTGAGCGCCGTCAAGGGTGGGGCGTATCATTTCCTTGCGAAGCCGTTTCCCGACCTGGAGTCGCCCTGCCTGGTCATTCGGCAGGCGGCGGAGCGAAAGCGCCTCATTTGCCAGGCCCGTGCCCTCGAATGGGTTCTTCGGGAACGGGAAGCGACCACGAGCGAGACCTCGCTCCTCGGCAGCAGCGAGGGCATGCGGGAGGTCAAGCGCCTGATTTCTGCCACGGCGCCCACTTCGTCGAGCGTGCTGATCCTCGGGGAGAGCGGTACCGGGAAGGAGCTCGTTGCCAAGGCCATTCACAGGCTCAGCGGCAGGCGACCCAAGCCGTTCGTTGCCGTCAACTGCTCGGCACTGACCGAGTCGATCCTCGAGAGCGAGCTGTTCGGACACGTGCGCGGTGCCTTCACTGGGGCCGAGGCCTCGCGTGCCGGCCTCTTCGAAGCGGCCGACGGGGGGACCTTGCTTCTCGACGAAGTGGGGGAAGCGCCGCCCAGTGTCCAGGCGAAGCTCTTGCGCGTGCTGCAGGAGGGAGAAGTCCGTCCGGTCGGTTCCACCCGAGTGGTACACGTTGACGTCCGGGTCATCGCAGCGACGAACGTGGACCTTCACGCGGCGGTGCGTGCCGGTCGCTTTCGCGAGGATCTCTTCTACCGCCTAAATGTGCTGCAGATCCGCCTTCCTGCGCTGCGCGAGCGCCGCCAGGACATCGGACTTCTTGCATGCCATTTTCTCTCGCGCCACGCGGCCATGCTGGGGCGTGACGTGCGTGACATCGCGCCCGAGGCGCTCGCCGCTCTCGAGGCGTGGTCGTGGCCAGGGAACGTTCGGGAGCTCGAGAATGCCATCGAGCGCGCGGTCGTCCTTGGGCATGCCGGCCGGGTCGAGCTTCGCGACCTGCCCGACTCCATCTCGGGACTCGGGGCCCGCAGGCAGCCGGCGGTGACCTCTTCGACCATGACCTACAGCCAGGCGAAGGAGGCTGTGCTGGACGCGTTCGAAAGGGCCTATGTCGAGGAGCTCCTGGGCAAGACCGGAGGGAACATCAGCGAGGCGGCTCGGCTCGCCGGACTCGACCGATCGAACTTCAAGCGGATCTTGCGGCGAAGCGGTGGGTAGCGAAGACCAGCAGCGCTAGCTCGTGTCAGCCAGCCGTGGTATCCGATTGGGGTGAAGCGCGTAGGGCTTGTACTCAAGCGAGGGAAGGTTGAAGCCGAGGCCATTGCCCGCGAGATCATCCCGTGGCTCCTCGCCCAGGGGTGCGAGGCCTTCATCACGGAAGAGCACGCAAACCTGGCGCCCGGTGCTCGAGAGGTTCCAGAGACGGAGCTAGCGGCCCAGGCGGATATGCTCGTCGTGCTCGGCGGCGACGGGACTTTGCTCCACGCCGCAAGTCTTCTCAACAGCCGGGTCGTGCCCCTCTTGGGCATTAACCTGGGTCGCCTCGGTTTCCTGACCCCATTTGACCCGCACGAGGCGAAGGAAGCCCTTTCCAGGGCCTTGCGGGGGGAATTGCCAGTCGAGGAGCGCATGCGCTTGAGGGTCATCCTCATGCGCGAGGGGGCCGAGCCGATCGAGCGCTTGGCCCTGAACGATGCCGTCGTGGCCCAGGGCGCAATGGCGCGACTGATTGAGCTATTGGCCCTGCTGGACGGCCACCGCATCACCCTCTACAAGGCCGACGGGCTCATCGTGGCCACGCCTACGGGCTCTACGGCATACAGCCTGGCTGCTGGCGGGCCGATCCTCACGCCAGGTCAGGCGGCGATGGCGATAACCCCCATTTGTCCCCATACCTTGACAAACAGGCCGCTCGTCGTGCCTGCGACGGCGGGGATCACCGTTCAGCTCGAAGGGGAAACCCGGAGTGCCATCCTCACCGTCGATGGGCAGTGGGCCCACGCCTTGGCGCCGGGCGACAGGGTGAGAATTGAGCAAGCGAGCCTACCACTTCCGCTTTACCGCTCTGGGAAGAACTACTTTGAGATCCTTCGGGACAAGCTCAAGTGGGGCGAGCGCGAGGCCAGTCGCACATGCTGAAGCACCTCCGCATCACCAATTTCGCGATCCTGTCGGATGTCGCGCTTGACCTGGCGCCCGGGTTCAACGTGCTTAGCGGTGAGACGGGAGCGGGGAAGTCGCTCATCGTCGATGCCGTGGCGTTGCTTCGCGGCGGGAGGGCGAGCGCGGATATCCCGCGTGCCGGTGCGGACGAGGCGGTTGTTGAGGCCATCTTTGAGCCTTCCTCGGACCTTGCGGATCTCGCACGGGAGCGGCTTTTTGGCCTCGGGCTGTCGTTCGACGAATCGAGCCCAGAGATCCTTGTCCGCAGGGTGATTTCGGCCAAGGGACGCTCGAGGGTACACATTAACGGTGGCCTCACGACCGCGGCTGCGCTCGCCGAGATCGGCTCGTTGCTCGTCGACTTGGCAGGTCAGCACGAGCACCAGGGACTCGTGGATCCGTCACGCCACGCCGAGATCCTGGATGCCTTCGGAGTCCCCCCTGACCTCTCGACCCGTGTCCAGGTAGCGTACGAGCGGGCACGCGCCGCCGCAGGGGCTCTTGAGGGTGGGGATGTCTCGGCCCGGTCCCGGGCCGAGCGGGAGGATTTTCTTTGTTTTCAAGTTGAGGAAATCGACGGTGCAGAGCTCAAGGAAGGCGAGGAGCAGGAGCTCCTTGCCGAGCGAGATCGCCTGCGCGCTGCCGGAAAGCTGGGCGCATGTGCTCGTCGAGGTGAGGAGGCCCTTTATTCCCGTGAGGGGGCGGTGGTCGACGTCCTCTCCACCCTGGTCAAGGAGATCGAAGCTCTCGTCCATGTCGATCCCCGCCTCGCCGGGCCGAAACAGCAGGTGGAAGAGGCACGGCTCCTCTGCGAGGACGCGGCCGTGGTGCTGCGCCGATATGGCGACAGCGTGGCCGAGGATCCCGAGCGGCTGGCAGAAGTGGAAGAGCGCCTCCACTTGATTTCTCGCCTGTGCAAGAAGCACGGGGCCACGGTTGGCGACGTCCTCAACAAGCGCGCCCGCTTGGCAGCCGAGCTCGCGGAGCTCCAGGCTCACGAATCGCGGCGTGCCGAGCTGGCCCGTGAGCTCGACGTCGCTCGAGAGCAGGCGGCGCTCGCCGCCGCGGAGCTCTCGGATGCCCGGAAACATGCCGCTTTTCGGCTTGAGGCGGCCACTAGCGAAGCACTCGCCGAGCTAGGCATGGGAAGTGCTCGTGTCATGGTTCAGGTCGAGCCGCGCTTGGCCAGGGAAACCGACGGGGATGCCCTCGTTGCAGGTGGGCGACGTCTTTCACCTCGGGGGTGGGATCGGGTCGAGTTTCTCTTGTGCGCCAACAAGGGGGAAGAGCCTCGTCCCCTGGCAAAGGTGGCATCCGGCGGTGAGCTGTCCCGGATCATGTTGGCCCTCAAGCTATGTCTTCGCCATGCGGACATGGTTGGCACGTACGTATTCGACGAGGTGGACGCCGGGATTGGCGGTGGCACGGCCGAGGTAGTCGGGCGCCTAATTCGGCGCGTCGCGGAAACCCGACAGGTGATCTGCGTGACGCATCTTCCCCAGATTGCGGCCATGGGGAATGCCCATTTTCGGGTCGAAAAGGCAGAAAGGGACGGCCGTACCGAGACCAAGGTCACGCGACTATCACCAGGAGAGAGGAGAGAGGAG
>JACQUZ010000039.1 GCA_016210055.1 Deltaproteobacteria bacterium
CATCCCGCCGCACTGGCCACGCCCGACTCGCGCCCGGAGGCAGCGGGGAGAAGGGAACGCGGACGATCACATGGAGTAGATACCAGCGGCTTGACCGTGGGCGTGATGCCGCGCCGATCGGGGTCCAGCACGCATGGATCATTGCTCCGCTGGCCAACCCCCTCGAGGTCTATCGCCTCGACGGAGATCACGAGCTGTCACACGGCCGTGGCTGTCCGCGCCCTGAACATGTGGCTCGTAATTGATGGCGGCGCCCTCCTTCGTCTCGATGCCCCGCCGCCCACGCTCAAGAGAACGGGACCAGCGGGGCTAACGTGGGCTCCACGCGTCGGCGCCTGGCGAGCACCCGCTTGGCGATTCGCGGAGCTTTCGGTCGCGCTGGCCAACGCGGGCGCGCAATAAACCGAACGCGACGACGAGCGGCAGCCTCCTTGCCATGACGACGTCCTTGGCCCCGATCTTATCGCATCGTGCCGGCGAGGCCCCGGCGAGCCCGGGGGTGAGCCCGGGGGTGAGCCCGGCGGCCGCTACACCTCGTCAGTCAGGCCCTCTCCGTCGATGTAGACAAAGGCCGCTCCGCATCTCACGCAGACGCAGTTCTTCTTCTGCTCGCCCCACTGGCGGCGGATCTCGTCCTGGGTGAACGAACCGAGCAGCTTCAAGCCGCCGCCCTTGGCGAGCGGCACCTGGAGCCGAAGGACGACCTTGGCCTCAACGGCGTCATCAGCCTTGCAGGTGGGGCAACGCATGCGAACACGCTATCACGGCCGGGCCATCTGGCCTTGGTTGCGCGAGCTCGAAGCCACGGGGTCGCGCTACACGAGAAGGCCATTCCCCACCGGAAGAACGCGCTCACTCAGGGGCGATTCTCCATGGCGATCGTAGATCGCCGCCTACCCGAAGAGCTCGCTGCTCTCCTGGCAGAGGAGGGCAATACGAGCGGCCAGCGCAGGCGCAGGCGCACCCGCCTTGCCGGTACCGGACGGCATCGCCCGGAGAAGCGCCCACAGCTTGCGACCGAGGTCGGTTGCCCGGGAGAGTCGTGGCGGGATGACGGCAAGGCCATCTGGGGGCTTTGCGTCGAGCGCCCGCGCCACAGCGCCCGCGAGCTTGCCGATAGGCTAGCCGTGCCGCGTATTATCGCGCCAATGGGACGCCCAGCAATATGGCCTTCTCGATGGACCATCCGACGCGGGGATCGCATGGGATCGTTCCAAGGGGCTTCCCAGTCGCCATCCGCCGTCGGCCGGAGCCTCGACATTTCGCAGGCACTGCCTGCGAAAATGGAGAATGATGGCCTAGGTGACGCGGATGCGCTCAATGTGCTGCGCGGCACTTGTCGAGCCGGCCGAGCAGGACAAGGGGTCATGGCGCTACCGCGTGCGAACGTCAAGAATGTACTTCGTGATCGCGTTCCGCTCCGAGACGGAGCTGCGCGTGATCACAGCGTGGAGGGTGAGGCGATGAAGTGCTCAGAATGCGGTGCGACGATGAAGGTCACACACCGGGACCACCGATACACCGAATGCGGCCTACCGAACGTGATCCTCGCCGGGCTCGAATTCCGCACCTGCCAAAAGTGCGGCGAGGAGGAGCGCGTCATGCCCCGACTCACGGCACTCCACCGCATGATCGCAGAAGCGGTGGCAGAAAAGCCCGCACGGTTGACCGGTGCCGAGGTGCGCTTCTTGCGCAAGCATCTCGGCTGGTCGGGCGAGGACTTCGCGAACGTCATGGGCGTGCGCCAGGAGACGGTCTCCCGCTGGGAAACGGAGAAAGAGCGCATGGGCGTCGTATCTGAGCGCCTCCTTAGGCTCATGGCGCTGCGGCTGCGCCCTGTCGAGGAGTACCCGAACGAGCGGCTCGCCGAGGTGGGAAAAGAGGACCCTCGCCCGGTAAGCTTGCGCCTTAGGCCCAACAGCTCTGGCTGGCGGATGGAAGAGGCGGCGTAATGCAAAACGTGGGCGCCCGAGGGGGGCTACGCAGAACTCACCCTTGAGCATCAGATTCGGTCCGTTGACCGAGATACAAGATGCTACTCTCCCGTCCAAATGGTGGCGATGGACACGACCCCTGCTGCTGCCTCGGTGCAACTTGACGTGTACCGCCGCATGTCCCCGGCCGCTCGCTTGCGGGTGGCCCTGGAGCTGACGGCCATGAGCCGCCGGTTGCTCGCCGACGGCGTGCGGCGGCGTCATCCCGAGTACAGCGACGAGCAGGTGCGCCTCGCATTCCTCCGGCTGTGGCTAGGCGCAGACCTGTTTCGCAAGGCGTATCCCGGCCAGCCAGAGCTCGAGCCGTGACCCAGGAAGAGGTCATCGGCCGCGTCGTCGAGGTCCTCATGCAACTCGGCGTTCCGTACATGGTGGCTGGGTCGTTCGCCAGCAACCTCCACGGCGTGCCCCGCATGACCCAGGACGCTGACCTGGTCATCGATGCGGACGAGTCGCTCGTCGTTCGACTTGCCAAGGCCCTCGAGGGCGAGTTCTACGTGAGCGAGGACGCCGCGCGCGAGGCCGTGCGCCTCCGTCGAATGTTCAACGTCATCCATCTCGACACGGGCTTCAAGATCGACCTGGTCATCAAGAAGAGGCGGGCCTTCAGCGACGAGGAGCTTCGCCGCCGGGAGCGCGGGCCGCTCGCCGGGCTGCAGGTAGACTTCGCGACCGCCGAGGATACGATCCTCACCAAGCTCGAGTGGGCGAAGCTCGGCGATTCCGAGCGGCAGTACGCCGATGCCGTCGGGATCATGCAGGTACAAGGCCGTCGGATCGACTGGACCTACCTCGAGCGTTGGGCGACAGCTCTCGGGCTCACGGACCTGCTCGCGCGAGCACGCCGCGGCGAGCGTTACCGAGATTGACCGTGCCCATGACAATGATGCGGCCAACTAGCGAGCTACCCATTACGAATTGCCGATTGAACCACCCCCTTGCGCATGAGAAACTGCGCGCATGGCAAGTGCACGTGTGACGAGGGGAAGGGCCACAAGGAAGTCGGCCACAAAGAAAAAGCCAGCGCCCAAGACGCGAAGGTCGGCGCCGGATCGTGGGATCAAGCTTCCCCAGGCCGCGGCGCGGGACGCGCTCGATAGGACCACGAGGGAGCTCAAGAAGCTGCAGCGGGATGCGGCGAAGAACCACTGGGCGATTGGCCGCAGGTTGAATCAAGTTGTTGAACTGGGGCTGCACAAGGCACGTGGTTTCGCGTCGGTCGTGGAGTATGCCGAGAGGTCGCTGGGGATAGCGCGAACGACGACGTTCCAGTACATGCGCGTGGCCAGTGCATTCAGCGAAGAGTTGGCCGCGACGTACGGGGCGGAGAAGCTGGACCGCGCGCTCGCCTACATTGCGGCAACTCCCGAGGACGAGACGCCCGAGGATATCCCGACGCTGAAGGTTCGGATTCCGGAGAGCGGGGACAAGCCGGCGGTGGAAAAGGAGTTCGCCGAGGTGTCGGTGCCGGAGCTTCGTCTCGCGGCGGCGGGCGCGCGTCCAGCCAGGCGCAAGAGGGGCATGGGTGATGACGTACCTGCCGAGGTGGTGAAGTTCGTGGAAGGCGCGGCGAAGGCGCTCGACAAGGCGGTGGGGAAGAAATACGCCAAGGGTGCGGACGTTGTTGCGCGCGCTGCCGATGGGGAAATCCTCGTCGACGTGCGCGGTGTCCCATTCGACCGCGCGGGCGTCGCGCTGCGCGCGGTGGCGTCAGGGCTGCGTTGACGTGGAGGTTCGGCTAGCCGAACCTCAGTGCAAGTTGGGTTTCGCCTCGACTCTCGGCCCGGCGGTGGTCGACCAGGAAGATGGGCCGTGTCGATCATATTGGTGCATTCATCGACGGCCGCAGAATCTCAAGCCGCTCCTTGATCGGCACGACGCTCGTAGAACGACTTGCGTGCGAGCGCCTGGTCATCAGATGCGGGTGGCACTCCGGGACACTGGAGGCCGGTCTTTCGATGCACCGAAACGGACCGGTCGTTGACACGCCTGTTTAGGGCGGGCTAACATCCCACGTTGTCGTAGTGTCTTGATCCCGCTTGAGGCCCTCGAGGAGGACGTGATGAGTCGCATCTGGCGACGACGGTTCGCAGGTCTTTGCACGAGCAGCGTCGTGGTCGGCGCCTTGGCACAAGTGGCATGCATCGAGCCGTTCGATGGCTCCAAGATCGAGCTGCTCATACAACAGGGGGCACGCCTTCCCAAGGAAGGGACCTCTCCTGGCTGCCCTACAGGCACAACACACGAGGCAGATCCGCCCAACTACTGCCAACCACCCAAGGGGCAGCCCCCGGCGCGGACCCATTACGAGATGTACGTGGTGCGGGACAATTTTGCCTTCCACCTGGTGAATTTCGAGATTGTCCCGTCTCTTCGAGTGGAAGACCCCTGTTTTGTCGAGGATGAAGAGGCACGAATCCCATTCACCCGCAACAGCTCGGCGGCCGGCCTCCATTCGAGCAAGTGGTACGACAAGCTCCTCGAAATCTACACGAGCGACAAGGATGGCGAGAAGGGTGCCACGGTTACTGACAATGAGGCTGGCGCCCTCGCGGATGCGCGGCGACGCACCGAGAATCTGAAGAAACTCCAAGACAACGTTCAGGCTATTGTGGCCACGCCGTATGTCCGAGGCGGGCAATCCGGAGATCCACGGGTAGAGCTCGCCAAGTTGGTCGCCGACAAGGTCATTCCCGCCGCGAGCCTTACCGATGAGGCTTCTAATAAGGAGCGGCTCGAGCAGTGCCGTGCCTTTTTCAAGAAGTATCCACTTTACTACGTGGGCACCGACCGCCTGATCAGCCTTCCGATTAACGGCATCTACTATGGCGTGGTAGACGGCACCGATCCGCGCAACAGCGGATTTATTGGAGGCGCCAGCGTGGACGTCGACGTTAAAATGCCGGAATTCGACTTGCTCATGATTACGTGGCAATGGAACGACCCGAACGACAAGAGGCAAGAGGCATATGGGAAGCCGCTGGAAAACGGCCACTACTACATGGCCGGAGCGCCTCTCCGCCGTACTCGGGGAGTAATCAATGTGCCGATGGCGAATTACCTGTTTCCCAACGACATCAGTGGCGAGGCGGCGATATTTACCGAGCTTGACGAAGACAGTGTTCACTTTTAACTCGCGCGTAGATCGAGAGCGAGCGGCAAGAATCGAAGATCGAGGAGCGTCCGCATGAAGACCCTTTCTTTGCTCGTTGCATGTTCGTTCGGCATGGCGATGTCTGCTGCTTGCACGGAGCCCCTGGAATGCGGAAAGGGGACTATCGAAAAAGACGGGCAGTGCGTTACGACCTTTAACCCCAACTACACCGGATGCGGCCCCGGCACCCATTACGACACGCCATCGGGCACCTGCGTGTCTGACGAGCTAGCGAACGTGGGCAAGTGTGGCAACAATACCGAGCGGACCATTGGACCTGACGGAATCCCGGTGTGCGTGGGAACTGGGATCGAGAGTTGCGATGACAAGCCATTCTGCTCCCCACCGGACAGCGGCAAGCTATCGATCTGCGCCCGCGTGCTCAACATCAAGGACTCCAAGGTGGTTTCCGAAGATCATGCGCAGAAAATGGAAGTGCTCTTTTACGACGCCCTCGATTTTGCGAATTCCACGCCAAGCACGCGACCCGCGCCACTCGCAAGGGCAAGCATTAACAAGTGCGGATATGTCTTGGCCAAGAACGTGCCTCTCCCGGCGACCAAGTTCCTGGCCATCGGTACCGAGGATTCATCCAGCGGGGCGGACGACTTCATTACGACCGGGGTCACGCTCGCCGTGACGGCTGGAACCACCTACGAAGACCTACGCGCCTATTACACGACGCCTGACACGGAGCAGGCATGGACACAATCAGCTGGACGCTCTGAGCCTTTTAGCAAGGCAGGAGCATTCCTTCCGATCTTTATCAACACAAAGGGGACGCCAGCCAGTCCGTATCCAGGAGCACTTGTCCAGGGCGTCAAGATTAGCAATACATTTGGAATCAATGCGCAGAATGACTTCTATTTCTCTGATACCAATCCCACGGAGCGAACGACCGTTAACCCGGCTCTAGAAGCAACGGGGGCAAATGGTAGCGGGCTCTACACTAATGTTGATCCTGCAGACTACGGCGGCTCGGGTCCCTCCGGCTGCACGTGGACGAGCAGCCTTTTGAAGCCAGTCGAAGGCGTCATCGTCGTCCGCGAATACCGAGCGGAGTGCAACTAAATGCCTCGCTCCCACCCATTCCTGCCCCCCCTGGGCATGGCAGCCACGCTGGGCATCAGTACCCTCGCCGCCCTGCCCGCCCTTTCCACCCCGGCCCACGCCGAAACCGCCATCGACGCCCAAATCTACAAGCCCGCCCTCGATCCACAGGGGATCTTTTCTATCGAGCGAGCGCGCGGCCTCAAGAAATGGGACTTCGGCTTCCGCGTGAGCTCCAATTTCGCCACCAAGCCTCTCAAGCTCCCCTCGCTCCCGGCTGACGACGACGACGACACCGTCCTCAAGGCCGCGCTTACCATCGATTTCGGCTTGAGCATGGGGCTTACAGACCGATTAACGTTCGCCCTCAATGCTCCAATCCTTTACCAACAGCTCGGCCCTGGTTACGGAAAAGACGGCATCTATCGCCCGGTGGCGGCAGAAGAAGCCACCCCCGGGACCGGCTTCTACTCCCTGCGGCCCGACCAAAACACCGAGCCGTCGCAAACACCCACCGGAGACCTGCGGCTTGGATTCAAGTACCAAGTAACGACCGGCAAGTTTCCAATCGCCGTGCAGGCCATTACCTACGTGCCGTTTGGTGACGAGGATGTGTTCGCTGGCTCCAATGGGTTCACCTTTGAACCCAAGCTCATCTGGGAGCTCGGGCTTGGCAGCCGCACCGCCATTGCATTGAACCTCGGCGCGCGCCTTCGCGAAGGGACCATGGCGGGGGTCGCAGAAGTCACTGGCGCCGACAAGCCCCTCGTCCTGAAAGACGGCGAGCCCGTCTACGTCCCGCTCCTGTACGTCGGGAACGAGGCTCTCGTCGGCGTGGGCGGCAAGTTCGACGTGGTGCCCAAGGTCGCGCTCGGCGCAGAAGCGTACGCGCTCATCCCGATTGCGAAAGCGACCGAGAAAGAGTGCGGCAAGTGCCAAAACGGCGACCTCGTCTTCGACGCGCTCGTCGGTGCCTTCTTCCAGATCACCCCCGATTCCACCTTCGTCATCGCCGGTGGCGCTGGGGTTCCCGGCGCCGCCCGGGCCGAGCAGTTCCGCGCGGTCGCGGCCCTGTCGTGGGCTCCGACACCGGAAGGAGCGCGAGCCGCAGGCCGTGGGGACATGGACGGTGATGGCATCCCCGACGGCCCCGACGTCTGCCGTGACGAGCCCGAGGATAGCGACGGCTTCCAGGACGACGACGGATGCCCGGAGCTCGACAACGACGGCGACGGCGTGCTTGACGCACAAGATCAGTGCCCGAACGAGCCCGAGGATCGCGACGGTTACGACGACAACGACGGGTGCCCTGAGGGCGACAACGACAAGGATAACGTCGCCGACATGGCCGACCGTTGCCCAGGCGAGCGAGAGGACTTCGACGGCTTCCAAGACGACGACGGATGCCCGGACGAGGACAACGACGGCGACGGCGTGCTGGACACCAAGGACCAGTGCCCGAACGAGCCCGAGACGGTCAATGGCTATCTCGACGTGGACGGCTGCCCGGACCAAGCGGTCCAAGGCGGGCCGCGCATGACCGCGGACCGGGTGGACCTGCAAGGGGAACGCGTGGAGTTCGAGGGGAGGACCGCCAACCTCACCAAGGCGGCGAAGAACACCCTCGACGCGGTCGCCGACGAGATGAAGAAGGCAGAGAGCCGCTCGATCCGCATCCGTATCGAGGTCGGCGTCGAGCGCTCGGGCGAGGCGAAGAAAGTTCGCGACGCCGACAAGCGGCTAACCGAGCAGCGTGCCCGCGCCGTGGAGACGTACCTCATGAGCAAGGGCATACCCGTGGATCGCCTCGATGCCGTGGGGCTCGGCTCCGACCGGCCCATGGATCCACGCAATCCAAAGGATCCCAAGTTGAACCGTCGCGTCGAGTTCATCCGCGTCACGCAATAGCGCGAGCGACTGTGGTGGGGCGTGGCCCCATCGCATGAGGAGGCACCGTGAAACGCTCATGTCCTTTTCTGGCAGGCTTGTTCTCGGCGATGGCGCTCGCCACGCCCGCCCGCGCGCAGGACATTGAAGTCCCGATCCTGGTCATGGAGGCGCCCGAGACGGCGACTGGAGAGCCCGACGAGGATCTCGACCTGGCCAACATCGTCCAGACCGCGGCAAAAGGGGTGACGACAGTCCAGGAAGCACCGGCCATCGTCACCGTGCTCCCGTCAGACGAGCTCAAAGACAAGGGCTTGCGAAACCTCGACGAGGCCC
Organism: Deltaproteobacteria bacterium; assembly: GCA_016210055.1. Lineage (GTDB taxonomy): Bacteria > Myxococcota_A > Polyangia > Haliangiales > SHYZ01 > JACQUZ01. The sequence goes on from JACQUZ010000039.1 coordinate 8,422, forward strand.
TGGACCTTGTCCCGGGGTGGCTCCGTTACGGCGCAGCGCACAGCCAGTTCCCCTATGTCGTGACCCGCGGCACGCTCCAGTCGGTGCTCCTCCTCAAGGACGGCGTGTCCATGTTCGACCCGTACGTAAACGGCGCCACCTTTGCGCGCGTCATCCCCATGGAGAGCTACAAGCGCGTCGAGGTGGTGACGGGACCGGGCGGCGTGCTCTGGGGCGCCAACTCGCTCTTTGGCGTCGTGAACTTGATTACAAAGGACGCCGAGGACGTGGACGGCGTGGAAGCCTCGCTCGGATGGGGAACCGGCCCTGGCGAGTCGGGCGTCTACAGGCTTTATGCCATGGCCGGAATCCCTCGGCTTTTTTCCGACAAGATCAAGCTGTTTGCCCACTTCAGTGCCGAGTCGTCCGAAGGCACGAAATGGACCGTGCCCACCCTCCTTTATCGCTCCTCTTCGCCGCAGCCCAACTCGCGGTTCATTTATGGACCCATGGACACGACCGACCCGGCCAGGGGCGAGATCTACATCTTCGACGGCAAGCTCTCCCTCGGGACCGTCAACGTATTTTGGAGCTACCCGTGGGGCGTCCGCTATCCCACCCTCTCGTTCGCCGGCGCGATCATCAAGGAGGACTTGCCCGAGGACCCACAGTGCCCAGCGGTCGAACCGGGCCCTGGCGCCATCGTGCCAGGTGACAAGTGCATCGATCGTGGACGCGTGGCCCGTCGAAACACGTTCTTCTTCTACGACCGCCACATTGCCGCCGACTGGCGGACCCGCTTCCTCGACAACAAGGCGGGAGCGCAGGTGCGGGCGTATTTCGTCCAGTACATTCGCCACTTCGGACCCATCGTGATCGTGGCCCCGATCAAGGGCTTGCTCGAAGGGGGCCTGGTGTTTGAAGGCGCACCCATCAATTACCGCGCCGGCGGGACCTTCGACGGCGACCTCGAAATCGGCACGACGTCACGCCTGCTCTATGGATTCGAGGCATTCCACGAGTGGATGCCCAGCGATATCACGAAGTCCAGACAGGGCGCCGGAATCGAGACCTATTTCTACGGCCCCTATGATTACTCGCGCATGCCGCTCCCCTGCCCGCTCTCGGCAACGTGGCAAGACGGCAAGCTCTCCGATTCGACCCCCTATGTCGAAGGCTGCCCCTTGTCGATGGACTTCTCATCCAACCGCACGGTTCTCGGCGCGTTTGCGTCGGCCCAGACACGGCCACTCAAGGGCCTGATCCTCGACGGCGGATTGCGCGTTCAGCTCGCGCCCGACTTCCTCGGGAAGCGCCCCTATGACCCGCAGCTTCTCACCTCGGCAGCGGTCGTGTACAAGCTGCACGACAACTGGCACCTCAAGCTGAACTACGCCGAAGGCTTCCGAGCCCCGGTCTTCAAGAACACCGACACCAACGGCGAGGCGGTTTCACTCAAGGGGAGCAACAACCTCACGCCGGAGCGCACGCAATCCTTCCAGACAGAGGTCAACGCCCGCCTCCTCAAGGGCCTGCGCCGGGTTCGCGAGCTTGGCCTGCGTGCTGATTACTCCTACTCAATCGTCAAGGGACTCATCGCTTTTCCTACTGGCCAGTACATAAACACCGAACCGCGCGCCATTCACTCCGCGGAGCTCCTCGCCAAGTTGTACCTCAAAGGCGACCACCGCATTGAGCTCGGTTACACGTGGCTCCGGGTAATTACCGAGGACATGGGTGCATTCAAGTCAATGCCAGAGAATTGGTTCAACCTCTCCGGCGTCATTAGCCTTATCCCCAAGACCCTCGAAGTGGCCACAACCGTCAAGGTGTTCGGAGCGTACGAAGATCCGAACCGGCGTGCCGACGTATCCGGCCTGGAATTCGGCGAGGATGGCTACGCCGACATCACCAAGGACCGGAACACCCCTGGCGCTCCGCAGACCGTCTCGGTGTCAGCGGTGGAGACCGTCATGGACCGGCTCCCACCAGGGGCCGAGCTGCAGGTGGGTCTAAGCTACAGGCCAAGGCACAACGTCGCGGTGTCGGCCGTTGCGTACAACGCCCTCAACGCGCGGCATTACCAGCCAGACGCTCCCCAAGGCTACGAACCACGACTCGACTCCCTTCCGCACCCGTTCGAGGGATTCCGCTTTTTCAGCTCCGTCACCGTGAACTACTAGGCGGCGAAGACCCGTGCAATCCCCAGCCATCCTCTTTCTCGGCGGACTGGCTGCCCTGAGCGCCTTGCCGCGGGCAGCGATGGCCCAGGATGTCGCCATCCCCATCCTTGTCATTGAAGACATAGAAACCGATTCCCGCGAAGCCAATGACCAGATTGACTTGGCCAACGTGGTGCAAACGGCCGCCAAGGGAATTACCACGGTCCAGGAAGCGCCCGCCATCGTCACGATTATTCCCGGGGAAGAGATCACGGATCGCGGCCTGCGCGAGCTTGGCGAGGCCCTGGATCGCGTGCCTGGATGGATGCGGTTGCCTGCCCAGTACAACCAGTTCCTCATCCTGGTCACCCGCGGGACGCCCCAGGCGCTCCTCCTCCTTCATGACGGGGTCTCCCTGTTCGACCCCCAGTTCAACATCGCGACGACCACGCGCATCGTCCCGCTCGAGAACATCGCCCGCATCGAGGTCGTCACGGGGCCAGGCGGCGTGCTTTGGGGGGCCAATTCGTTTTTCGGCGTGGTGAACCTCATCACCAAGGACGCCGAGGACGTGGACGGCGTCGAAGCATCCGCAGGACTTGGCTCGGCGAACGGCCGCCTGAACGACTTTCGTGGCTACGTGATGGCAGGGATCCCCCGCCTCTTTTCGAACAAGGTGAAGCTCTTCGCCCACGTCAGCTTCGACTCGTTCGAGGGGGCCAGCCACGAGATGCCTTCCATGCTGTACACGTGGACCCGGGCATCGCCTAATTCAAAAGCGTTCTTCGGACCGCTCGACAGGTCTGATCCGGCGCAATCGTTCGCGCTCAACATCGACGGCAAGCTCACGCTCGGCCCGGTGAACCTGCTCTGGTCGTACCCAGTCGCAGAGCGCTACGCAGGGCTCACCTTTTTTGGTGCGGTCGTCAAGGAAAAGCACGTCGAGGACGACCTGCCCGAATGCCAGCCGCTCGCGGGCACCCGGCAGGCGAGCGACCACTGCATCGACCCGGCCCGCACCGCGCGAAAGCACGCCATCCATTGGTTCGACCGCTATGCGATTGCCGAGTGGCGCACGCACTTGGGAGGAAGCCGCACGGCGTTGCAGCTCAAGGCCTACTTCGTCGAGTTCGTGCGCAAGTTTGGGCCCATTCAGGTCCTCGCCCCCATTAAGGGCCTCCTCAATGGGGGAGCCTCGTTTCACGTCAACGCCACGAGCTACAGGAGCGGAGGATCCCTCGACGGAGACGTGGCAATCACCAAGACCGCCCGCCTGCTCTTCGGTGGCGAGGTATTTCGCGAATGGCTCCCCAATCGAGCCACGCGCTCGCGCCAGGAACCAGGCGCCGAGACCACGTTTGATGGCCCGTACGACTTGTCGGTCCTCCCGCTACCGTGCCCGCTCGCGGCGACGTGGAACGGTTCCGAGCCCACCACTCCTGAGAAACCCTACGTCGAGGGATGTCCGCTGACGTTCGCCTCGCAAGTACATCGCACGGTGGTTGGCGTGTTTGCGGCCGCCCAATGGCGCCCGTCGAACAAGCTCATCTTCGACCTGGGCCTCCGCGCCCAGGCAGCTCCCGAGCTCATTAGCGGCCGCCCCTACGACACGCAATTCCTCGGCTCGGGAACAATTGTCTACGAGCTGGCGAGGGATTGGCACCTCAAGCTCAACTTCACACAGGGGTTCCGGCCGCCGGTCTTCAACAACACCGACTCGAACACGGAGACCCTGCAAATCCCCGGCTCCAAGGATCTCGTGCCCGAGCGTTCCAACGCCGCCCAGGTCGAGATAAACGCGCGGCTCCTTCGGGGCCAAAGGGGCGTCCGCGAGCTCAGCGTGCGCGCCGACTACGCGTACACGGTCATCGAGAACAACATCCTCTTCGATGAGGGCGTCTACGAGAACCACGGAACCAGCGCCATCCACTCTGGCGAGTTCCTCGGCAAGCTATACTTGAAAGGGGACCACCGCCTGGAGCTCGGTTACTCGTTCCTGCGCTCAGCGACCGAGGACAAGGGGCAATTCAGGGCGCTGCCCGAGCATTGGTTTCACTTGGGCGCAGTCGCATCCTTGATCCCCAAGACGCTCGAGGCCTCTGTTGGCGTGCGAGTCGTCGGCGCCCTGGAGGATCCAAACCGGCGGATCGACGTGCGCAACCTCAAGTTCGACGAAGAAGGGCATGCCGCCATCGGGAACGACGCCCAGACGCGCGAAGTCGTGCCAACGGAAATGGTCGTGGATCGCATTCCACCGTCGGCTCACCTCGAGCTGTCGTGCCGCTACACGCCCAGGCGCGACTTCACGCTCTCGGCGGTCGTGAACAATGCCCTCAATGCCCGGACCTATACGCCGGACACCTTCATGGGGTTCTCGCCGCGCCTCGAGATGCTGCCGAACCCCCTCGAAGGCCTGCGGGCTTTCGCGAGCGTTGCAGCACGGTTCTAGCCCGTCCTAGTCGACTGAAGGCCACTCTCCGCCGCACTTGACGGAGATCGCGTCTTCTACGGCGGCTCTCAGCCTCCCAGAATCCACGGGCTTGACGACGTAGTTGTGGATCCCGCAGCGCTCAATGGCTCGCTGGATCTCGGGGACGTCCGTAAACCCCGAGAGCAACACCCTGACCAGGGATGGGTACTGGTCGTTGATGCGATCGAGGAGCTCGAGGCCGGTCATCCGAGGCATCTTCTGGTCCGTAACAAGGACCTGGAACTCCGATCCCTCTAAGGCCACGAGCGCCTCCTCGGCACCTGCGGCGCGAACCACCTCGTAGTCGTTGCGGAACACGCGCTCGAGAAAGTCGAGCATGTCCGGCTCATCATCCACGATAAGAAGGCGCGGCTTCACCGACCTAATCCTTGCCATGGGAACGCCAGGACTTCAATACTTCAACGCTCCTCTGTGCCTCCTTGGGCGGTAGCTCCACGACGCCGGGCACGTTGGCGAACCGGGGGTCGTTCACCAGCCGCTGGAATGTTTCAGCGCCAACGAAGCCCGCTCCAACCGGGGCATGACGGTCCACTCGTGAGCCGAGTTGTTTCTTTGAGTCATTCAGGTGGAACGCGAAGAGGTGCTCCAATCCGATTGACTCGTCGAACTCCTCCCACACGGCTTCGTAGCCCTCGGGAGTCACGAGATCGTACCCCGCGACGAGCGCATGGCAGGTATCAAAACAAATCCCCATCCGCTCTGGATGCGCTACCCCGTCGAGAACCATGCGGAGCTCGCCGAAGCTCATGCCCAACGAGGTACCCTGACCTGCCGTGAGCTCCATCAGCACGCGAACCCGATAGCCTCGCGTCGACCTAAGCGCCCACTGAAGGCTTTCGACGACACGCGTCAATCCAGCGGGAACACCTTGCCCTACATGCGCCCCTGGGTGCATGACCAGGTAGTCAATGCCGAGCTGCTCACATCGATCGATTTCGAGGAGGAATGCCTTGCGGGAACGGGCGAGAAGGTCACCTCCGGGCGCCGCCAGGTTGATTAAGTAGGAATCGTGTGCGAGCAGAGGTTTCCGCCGCCTCTGGGCGCGGGATACGAACGCGTTGATTTCCTGGGGATCCCTTGGTGCAGATTCCCAGCGATTGGCGTTCGCCGTGAAAATCTGGATTGCCTCGCACCCGTGGCTGTCCCCGTGTTCCAAGGCGCGCACGAGCCCACCCGCAATACTTTCATGAGCTCCCAATTTCACCGGAGCGGGACTATAGCCGCACCATTGAAGTTTTGACTATGGAACGAGCTTGGATATCATTACGAGCAAGAGTGGGCGCCCCTTGTCACGTAGACGCGTTCTAGCCATCTCACCAGACCTCGAGCGGCTCCGCTTGCTGGTTTCAACCCTCGAGAGGGCAGGTGCCGAAGTGGACGCCGTGCTCGATCCGTCGGCGGTCGAGGGCGAAGTCATTCCCCATCGGTATATTTTCTTCGCGTGGAACGGCGACGTCAGTCCCCTCGAGGAGCTCCTGCCACGGGTGCGTCAGAAGGCCCACGTGGCCGCGGTTGTCCCACGGGCGCCGCTCGGCGTGCTCACCCAGCTCCTCTCTGACCCTCGCTGCAACCATGTCCTCGTCGGCGACGAGGGAGATCGAGGCGTGTACATCACGGCCAAGAAGCTCTTGACCGGTGACATCTTCGGCATCGAGAAGTACCTGCCCGAAGGCACGGAGGTGAACTACGTTCGCCTTCGCGATTTCCAGGGTCGGACGAACGCCATCAGCACCATCCAGAAATACGCCGAATCCAAGGGCGTGCGCAGGCAGGTGCGTGCAGCCATCGGGCAAGTGTGCGAAGAGCTCCTCATGAACGCACTCTACGATGCGCCCGTAGACGAGAGCGGCCACCAGATCTTCGCCGAGGTGGATCCTCACGACCGGACTGGAAGCCTAAGCCCACGCCCCGTATCCATTCGGTTCGCCGCGACGGAGAGCCAGTTCGCGGTCGCGGTCCGGGATCGGTTCGGTCGCCTGGCGAAGGACACGATCCTCGCGTACATCAGCAAGTGCCTGAACTCCGAGCAACAGATCGACCGCAAGACGTACGGGGCCGGATTGGGGCTCTATCTGGTGGCGAACGCGGCGGCTGGCTACGTCGTCAACGTAGCGCACGGGATGGCCACCGAAGTGGTGTGCACGTTCGATCGGGGTTCCAAGGCGCCGCTACGCCTCGTCGGCGTGTTTGTTCATCCTGGCCAAGCAGCGGCGCAGCATTCCTCGGAGTCTGGGGGAGCGAGCGCCGCATGACAACCTTGGGGACCTCACTCTAGCGAGGGGGCTCGGGTGCCCGAGCACCAACTTGGACCTTATCGCCTTGTCCAACCAATCGCCACTGGCGGGATGGCGGAGGTCTATCTTGCGACGACGCGCGGCATCGGAGGCTTTGAGAAGCACGTCGCCGTCAAGATGATCCACCCGAATTTCTCGTCGGACGAGCACTTCATCCAGATGCTCGTGGACGAGGCGAAGCTCGCCGTGAAGCTCCAGCACGCCAACATCGCGCAGGTCTTCGACCTGGGTCGCGTCGCCGACACGTACTACATCACCATGGAGTACGTCGATGGCTGTGACCTATACCGAGTTCTCCGGTCGGCGTCGGAAAAGGAAGAGCCATTCCCCTTGGACGTCGCGGTGTTCATCGCCAAGGAAGCATGCGCCGGTCTCGACTACGCCCATGGAAAGCGCGACGACCAGGGGACTCCGCTCGGGATCGTGCACCGGGACATCTCCCCGCAGAACGTCCTCATTTCCCATGCCGGGGAGGTCAAGATCGTCGACTTCGGGATCGCGAAGGCGACGCTCCGTGCGCGAACGACCGCCGCGGGCGTGATCAAGGGGAAGTACTACTACATGTCGCCAGAGCAGGCGTGGGGATGGCCCCTCGACCATCGGACCGATATCTTCTCTGCGGGGATCCTCCTTTACGAGATGCTCACCGGGCAGATGCTTTATCTCGAGGACGACTTCCAGCTCCTCCTCGAAAAGGTGCGCAGGGCGAACATCCAACCGCCTTCGAGCCGCAGGAGGGACGTCCCTCGCGAGCTCGACCTCATCGTCATGAAGGCGCTGGCCAAGCATCCCGAGCACCGCTACCAGGCCGCCGCTGATTTCACGGTGGCGCTCGAGCGGTTTCTCAACGCGCGAGCCCCAGACTTCTCGGTCGCCCGGGTCACGCGTTTCTTGTCCATGGTGATGGGCGCGCCAGCGCCAGCCTCCATGCCAAGCCCTCGGCCGAACGCTACCCCAGGGCGTGTCACCAAGGGCCTCGCCAGCGAGGTCTTCACGTCACGCGCCGAATTCACCGACGAGAACAGCCTCATCTTTCACGCAGGAGAAGGAGGCCCGAATTCCCTTTCGCTTCGCCACTCGGGCGACGAAGAAACGATTCGGCCACGTGCCCCTCTGCGACCGGACCCGGCCGTTCCGCGCATGCCTGACATGCACACGCCGCATGTTCCCGTGCGCAGCATGGGATTCGACGCCGAGGAAAAGACGGTCCTCTCCGCACCGCCCGCGTTTCTTTCGGAAGGTGAGGCGGACCCGCCGACCCAATCCAGGCAGGGCGAAGACGACGACGATCTGGAAGACGCCCTCACGGCGCGCTTGGTCTCCGAGCGAGAGGAGACGCCGTTCGATGAAGACGAGCTCCTCGACGCTCCCACGAAGCAACACCGTCGAAAGAAGGATCTCCCGGACGCGCTCGCCGGCCACAACCCAGTCCCAGCCTTGTCCGTTCTGTCACCGCCGCGCCCTTCTCGACGTACTCCGCATGGTGGCGTCAAGGTGCCTGATCTCGCTCAAGTGGACCTGGCTCAAGAAACAGCGCTCGACGCAGCACCACCCGTGCTTGGTGAAGGCACGCGCCATGAGCCGACCGCGGAGCTCGAGGTCCTCGATCTCTCCGAGGATCCCCCTTTACAGGACCTGCTCGCCGAGAGTGCGCAGCGATCACGCCGAACGGTGACCTGGATCGCGAGCCTTGCCACGGCCATCGGCCTCCTGGTGCTGGGGGTTGGCGCCATGGAGCGCTCCAAGCCGGCGCGGCCCCCGTCTTCGCTCGAGGTGGTGTCGTTCCCGCGAGGCGCGAGCGTTTCGGTCGACGGCAAGCTCGTCGGCGCAGCGCCCGTCTTGATCGATCCGGCCCAAGTCGGGCACTCGTACCGCATCCGCGTCGAGATGGCCAAGCACGAGCCCTGGGAGCAGGACGAGCCCATCCCCGAGGCGGGCCGGAGGATCAAGAGGATCGCGGTCCTCAGACCGATCTACGGCACTCTTCACGTGCACACCGCCCCGCCAGGGGCCGAAGTCTTCCTGGGGAACGAGTCCCTGGGCCGAACGCCATTGCACCGCGACAACATGGATCCATTCGTGGACTCGACGATTGAGGTGCGCTTGCGCGGCCACAAGCCCGAGAGAAGAAAACTCACGTGGAATGGCCAAAGAGAGGCCACGCTTCGCTTCGACCTCAAGCAGGCGAGGGACTGAACGAAGCTAACGAGGCAATTGACGAAGGGGCAAGAAGAGGTCTAAGGTCGGCTTGACGCTTGGAGGGTTTTCAATGGCCATCCCGCACGCGCGGTCCGAAGCAGTCGGGGAAATCAACACGCTCCTCGGCCGGGGAAGTGAGTTCGAAGGCAAGCTCACCTTTGAAGGTACCGTTAGAATCGACGGCAAGCTGTCCGGGGAGGTGTTCTCCGACGACGTCTTGGTCGTAGGAGAAGGGGCAGAACTCCATGCCGAGATCGATGTCGGCGAAATCATCATCCAGGGGCTCATCGTAGGGAACATCCGTGCGAAGCGCTCAGTCGAGATCCATGCGCCCGGCCGGATCCGCGGAGACATCACCACGCCTATCCTGCAAATCGACAAGGGCGTCGTCTTCGAAGGCCGTTGCTCGATGGAGAGCGTCGCTGAAGTGGCCAAGCGGCCTACCGGAGCCGGAACAACGATCCTGGCGGCGGTGGCTCCCCCGTCCCCTCCTGCTTCATCGAAAGACAGTGGTCAGGCAAAAGACATGCCTTCCAAGGAGCCACCGGCCGCCGCTCCCAAAAAGTAGGCTTTCGGCGCGCGGTTGCCCGCCTTCTTCATTGACATGCCTGCCGCATAGGTGTTATCAGCAGCGCGCCTTCTCCGGCATACCCGCATCCAAAGGGAAGGGAGACCAGTAGGGATGCACCAAGTACTCGTGCTCGCCGCCGCCAAAGCTCCGCAGGATCCACCGATTATCGACCTGGATTCCACGGTGTTCTTGCAGCTGGGGATATTTCTGTTTACCGCCATCGTCCTCAGTCGCCTTCTTTTCAAGCCCTATCTTGCCGTGCGCGCCGCCCGAGAGGCCGGTATCGATGGCGCTCGCGAGGAGGCACGGCGCATGGAAGAGGAGGCTCGCGCTCGCCTGGCCGACTACGATGCGAAGCTGAGCCAAGCCCGCCACAAGACGGGCGAAGAGAGGATCAAGTTCCGGTCGGAGGCCACTGCACGCGAGCGCGAAATCACCGAAGCGGCCCGGGCGCGAGCCCAAGAGGCCGTGAATGAGGCCCGTCGCAAGATTGACGGCGACGCCGCCGCTGCACGAGTGGCGCTCGAAGCCCGAGTTCAGGACATTGCCCGGTTTATGGCCAAGAAGATCCTCGGCCGGGAGGTTGCGTGATGTTTCGGCGCCCCTGGATCGCGGCCATGTCACTGATGTTCATGCTTTTCGTGGGTACTTCTGCAGGCGCTGGCGGGCATGATTCAGCCGATGGGGCCGAGTCCCTACAGGCAGAACACCATGTCGTAGCCAACCCCGTGGAGAACCTTGCGAGGTTCGACTACAAGGGGAAAGACACCCACGGAGGACCGTACGAGCCCGAAAAGGGCGATCACAAGATGCCGGCACCCTTTCTCGGTGCGCTCTTCAACTTCGGCATCCTGGCGTTTCTCATCGGAAAATTGGCCGGCCCGTCAGTTCTTCGATTGGTTCGGGATCGCCACGAGAGCATTGCGCAGAAGCTTGCTGAGTCAGCGCGACTCCGTGACGAGGCCAAGCGGAAGCTCGACGAGTACACCGAGAAGATGACCAACTTGCAGGCGGAGATCGATCGGTTGGTGTCAGAGCTCCGCAGCGAGGCCGAAAAAGAAAAGCAACGAATTCTCTCCGAAGCCGAAATCCGGGCAGAGCGCATGAAGAAGGACGCCGAGCAGCAGATAAGCGCCGAGATGACGCGGGTCCGCGTCGCCCTCGAACGCGAGGCCATGCTCTCCGCGGTCGCTCTGGCCGAGAAGATCCTGCGTGAAAAGACGACCGAAGCTGACCAGCAAAACATGGCAGACCGGTTCGTGACCGATATCATGGCCCAAGCAGGCAAGGCAGGGACAAGCATGGGCCCGGTTAAGCCAACCTCTGGCGGCGCGCCGGGCGGGAGAAGTATCGCATGATCGCAGGTTCGCTTGCGCGCCGCTACGCGCGCGCCATTTTTGACCTGGGCACGGCAAAGGGAAACCTGGAGCAGCTCGCCAGGGAACTCGAGGGCCTCGCGGCCAACTACTCCGCCTCGCGCGAGCTCGCGGAAGCGCTGACCAATCCAGTATTTCCGCGCTCCCAAAGGCGCGCCGTGCTGGAAGCAGTGGTTCAGCGCGTAGCAGTCACGCCTACCACGCGCAACTTCGTCCTCCTTCTTCACGACCGAGAACGCATTCAGTACTTGCCAGCCATCGCGCGCGAGCTTCGCGTGATGGTGGACGAAAAGGCTGGCCGAGTGCGTGCCCAGGTCACGGGAGCTCGTCCCGTGGCGCCCGAGCATGGAGCCAAGATCCGCTCCGCCCTCGAGCAGGCCACTGGGAAAACCGTGGTTCTCGAAACCAAGCAGGATCCAGAGATCCTAGGGGGAATCGTTGCTCAGGTAGGGGACGTCGTGTATGACGGCTCCATCCGGACGCAGCTCGAGCTTCTGCGAGAGCGCGCTCTCGCGTAACTTCAATCACCCCGTGAGCATCCACAAGTAGAAACCCAAGGACGAGCGAGCATGCAGATTAAGGCCGAAGAGATTAGCCAGATTATCCGCCAGCAGATCGAGAACTTCGATCAGCGGGTGGCCGTCATGGAGACGGGTACCGTGCTTACTGCAGGCGATGGTATCGCGCGCGTCTATGGCCTTTCCGGAGCCATGGCAGGTGAGCTCCTCGAATTCCGTGGCCATGGCGGACAAGTCGTCATGGGCATGGTGCTAAACCTCGAGGAAGACAACGTCGGCGTCGCCCTTCTGGGGAATTACGAAGCCATCCGCGAGGGGGACCAGGTTCGCCGCACGGGGCGGATCGTGAGCGTCCCGGCGGGCGACGCGCTGATAGGACGCGTGGTCAATGCCCTCGGGATTCCCATCGACGGCAAGGGCCCCATCGACACCAAGGAAACCCGCCGAGTTGAGGTGAAAGCGCCCGGAATCGTGGCCAGGAAGTCCGTGCACGAGCCGCTGCAGACCGGACTCAAGGCCATTGACTCCATGATCCCCATCGGTCGCGGCCAGCGCGAGCTCATCATCGGCGACAGGCAGACCGGCAAGACGGCAGTGGCCATAGACACGATCATCAACCAGAAAGGGCAGAACGTGTACTGCTTCTACGTGGCCATCGGCCAGAAGCAGTCAACAGTCGCCACGGTGGTCGAGAAGCTGCGCCAAGCAGGCGCCATGGAATACACCACGGTTGTTGCCGCCACTGCATCAGAGCCGGCACCGCTGCAGTTTATTTCTCCGTACACTGGCGTGACCATGGCGGAGTACTACCGGGATAGCGGCCGTCACGCATTGATCATTTACGACGATCTCTCCAAGCAGGCAGTGGCTTATCGCCAGCTTTCGCTGCTCCTTCGCCGACCGCCGGGGCGCGAGGCCTATCCCGGCGACGTCTTCTATCTCCACTCGCGACTCCTCGAGCGCGCCGCCAAGATGTCCGACGAGCGTGGTGCCGGATCGCTGACCGCGCTCCCGATCATCGAAACCCAGGCAGGCGACGTCTCGGCGTACATCCCGACCAACGTCATTTCGATTACCGACGGACAGATCTACCTGGAGACCGACCTGTTCTACTCAGGCGTCCGCCCGGCGGTGAACGTGGGACTCTCGGTGTCCCGCGTGGGTGGCGCGGCGCAGGCCAAGGCCATGAGAAAAGTGGCAGGAAAGCTGCGTCTCGAGCTCGCCCAGTATCGAGCGATGCAGGCGTTCGCCCAGTTCGCGTCGGACCTCGACAAGGCGACCCAGTTCCAGCTGGCCCGTGGCGCGCGAATGGTCGAGCTCCTCAAGCAGCCGCAGTACCAGCCACTGCCCATGGAGAAGCAGGTGGTCTTGATTTTTGCTGGAACCAACGGGTTCGTCGACAACTTCCCGATCGAGTCGCTGCGCCGCTACGAGACGGAGTTGCTCGCGTTCCTCGACAACGTGCGACCACAGGCGCTGGAAGCAATCCGGTCCAAGAGGGATCTCGACAAGGAAGTCGAGAAGCTCCTGCGCGACGCGCTCACCGAGTTCCAAGGCAAGTTCGACCCGATGGCCAAGGGGGTGGCCGCGTAATGCCGAGCCTGAAAGCGATCCGCACCCGGATCGTGTCGGTCAAGAACACGCAAAAGATCACCCGCGCCATGAAGCTCGTGGCCGCGGCACGTCTTCGGCGCGCCCAGGAAGCGATCCTGGCCGCCCGACCTTATGCCCAGGCCCTGGAGGACGTGATCGCGGAGATCGGTGCCCGTGCCGGCCGGTCGGCCCATCCGCTCCTAAGCGAGCGGCCTGCCCGTCGGGTCGAGCTCGTGGTCGTGACGAGCGACCGTGGCCTTGCCGGTGCATTCAACTCGAACGCCCTCCGCCAAGCCGAACGCTACGTCTACGAGCACGCCGGCGACCATGAGGCAATCCAAATTGCCGTGCTGGGACGCAAGGGTCGCGAGTACTTGCGCCGAAGACGCGTCAATGTGATCAGCGAGCGCCCGGGCGTGACCTCTCAGGTAGCCAAGGAGCGTGCTGACGAGATAGCCAACGACATTCTCGCCAGGTACACCGCGCGGGAGGTCGATGCGGTCTATCTCGTCTACAACGAGTTCAAGAGCGCTATCTCGCAAAAAACGCTCGTGGAGCGCCTGCTCCCAATTAAGCCCAAGGCGTTGCCCCAAGGAGCGACGCCCATCGATTACATCTACGAGCCGTCCAAGGAAGCGGTCCTTGATCATATCTTGCCGATGCACGTGCAGGTGCAGATCTATCGCGCGCTGCTCGAGTCTGTCGCCTCCGAGTTCGGGGCGCGCATGTCCGCCATGGACAATGCGACCAGCAACGCCAGCGAGATGATCGGCAAGTTGACGCTCCAGTACAACCGAGCCCGCCAGGCAGCCATTACCAAGGAGCTGCTCGAGATCATTGGCGGCGCTGAAGCGCTTAAGGGGTAAACATAGCGATGGCCACTGTCACTCCTCTTCACGCAGCCCAAGTAGGGAAGATCGTCCAGGTCATTGGACCCGTGGTCGACGTGCACTTCGAGACGGGCGAGCTCCCCGAGGTGGGAACAGCGCTCAAGATCACGAATCCGTCCATCAACGACCGTCCCGACAACCTCGTTGTCGAGGTGGCACAGCACCTTGGCGAGCACACGGTTCGTACCGTGTCCATGGACACGACCGACGGACTCGTCCGAGGGATGCAGGTCAAGAACACCGGCCAGCCTATCCTCATGCCGGTCGGTCGGGAGGTGCTCGGCCGCATTCTCAACGTGATCGGTGAGCCCGTGGACGAACGTGGCCCTGTCAACGCCAAGAAGGCCTACCCGATCCACCGGCCCGCACCGAAGTTTGTCGACCAAGACGTCAAGGTCGAGATGTTCGAGACCGGAATTAAGGTCATCGATCTCCTTGCGCCCTATCGCCGCGGCGGAAAGATCGGCCTCTTTGGCGGCGCCGGCGTCGGCAAGACCGTGCTCATCATGGAGCTCATCAACAACGTCGCGAAAAAGCACGGTGGCTTCTCCGTGTTCGCAGGCGTTGGCGAGCGAACGCGCGAGGGGAACGACCTCTGGCACGAGATGGAGGAGTCCAAGCTTTCGGACGGGTCGCCAGTTCTCTCGAAGGCGGCGCTCATCTATGGCCAGATGAACGAGCCACCCGGCGCTCGTGCGCGGGTTGGGCTGTCGGCGCTCACCGTCGCCGAGTAATTTCGCGACGACGAGGGGCAAGACGTGCTCCTCTTCGTCGACAACATCTTCCGATTTACCCAGGCCGGCTCGGAGGTCTCGGCTCTCCACGGGCGCATCCCGTCTGCCGTCGGCTACCAGCCCACGCTGGCCACCGAGATGGGTGAGCTCCAGGAGCGCATCACCTCGACGACCAAGGGCTCCATCACATCGGTGCAGGCGATCTACGTCCCTGCCGACGACCTGACGGACCCGGCGCCTGCAACGGCCTTTGCTCACCTGGATGCGACCACGGTGCTCTCGCGCCAGATTGCCGAGCTCGGCATCTATCCGGCAGTCGATCCGCTCGATTCCACGTCCACCATCTTGGCTCCTGGTGTAGTGGGAGAGCACCACTACCGAGTCGCCCGCGAAGTGCAACGCGTCCTCCAGCGCTACAAGGACCTCCAGGACATCATCGCGATCCTGGGCATGGACGAGCTCTCCGAAGACGACAAGCTAGCGGTGGCCCGGGCGAGAAAGATCCAGCGCTTCTTGTCCCAGCCGTTCCACGTCGCCGAGACGTTCACGGGCACGCCTGGCGTCTACGTCGAGCTCAAGGAGACGATTCGTGGCTTCGAGGAAATCGTGCAAGGCAAGCACGACGACCTTCCTGAGCAAGCGTTCTACATGCAAGGCACGATCGACGATGTCAGGCGCCGGGCCGATGAGCTGGCCAAGATGGCGGCATAGCCATGGCCGGTCCTCGCGCAGAATCACAAGCTGAGGTCATGGGACGACACGATCACCCCGACGTGCTTGGCGGGCAGCGGCTCACGGTCTCAGTGGTCACACCGAGGGGAGCAATTCTCGCTCGCCAAGTGGATGAGGTCACGGGGCCTGGTGCAAGCGGAGACTTCGGGGTGCTACCCGGACACGTGCCGTTCCTCGCCGCCTTGCGACCAGGTATCCTTTCCCTGCGCGACGGACAGCAGCGCGACGTCCTTGCCGTGAGCTCGGGTTATGCACAAGTGGGTGCGCGCAACCACGTGAAGATCCTCGTCGAGAACGCTCAGTCCGCAGACGAGATCGACATCGCCGACGCCCGACGTTCATTCGACCAGGCAAGCGAGGAGCTCAAGAGCGGCAAGACTGGCGGCGAGCTACGCACCCTCCAGGCCCAGCTCGACTGGGCACGGGCACGGATTGAAGCCCATGGCCTGTCGCGCGGCAAGGTCCAGGCGTAAATCACGCAGCATCCCTGGTCACACGCGCAGCTCCTCGCCAGACAAGATCTCGGCAAATCTTTCTCGCATTCGCCTACCAATCTCCTGATTGATGTCGTTCGTCCAGAAGTCCTCCACGCGAGGGAAAAGCTCGTTCTCCTCCGAGAAAACGTGGTGCTCGACGACGTCTTCCAGCCCTTGGACCAGCTCCTCGAACGATTCGTCGTCGATCTCGCTGCTCTCCAGCTCTGCCAGGGCGTCCTTGAGCTCCTCATGCTCGTCATAGGATTGGGCGATGAGGTCCTCGAACTCCTCCTTGTCCTCGAATCTTGGGTAGAAAAGCTCCTCCTCGGTTGCGGCGTGGGCACGCAGGGTGCGAGAGAGCTGCGCCCGCAGCGCTCCTCGATCCTTGACCTCCGCCCGAAGCAGCTTGGCCAATAGCTGGCTGGCTTCGGCATGCTGCCGTCGAAGCAGATCCGTCGCCTTCATGTGCACCACCTCCTCGCGTGAAGGGCTAGCAAGGGGTGTTCCCATGTCATGGCACTCTGCTCGTCCCCAGCTTCATGGTTAGTGCCGGCCATTTGACCGGCCGCAGCCAATTTGGTCTCGTCCTCCCAGGAGGGAGCATGAGAAGGATCTTGCGGCTCACGGTCCTATTCGGCTTCGCAGGGGGACTCCTCGCCTGCGAGCAGGCGAGCTCGCGGCCTACCGACGCAGGCACCGGTGTTCCGGTCGCAGACGCCGGAGGCCCGCGCCCCCTCACTTGGTCGCATTGCCCCCTTCTCACCGGCGGCACGGGCAACGATGCAGAGTGTGGAGTCGCCGAGCTTCCTCTCGACTGGTCAAAGCCCGAGGGCCGGAAGATCTCGGTCTTCGTCAAGCGCCTGCGTGCCGCGGGCACGCACCGAGGCGCCCTGTGGCTCGTCAATGGCGGCCTCGTCGCCTCGGGGGCGACGCTGGAGTTACCAGCGCGCGATCTATTCGCAAGGAAAGCGCCCGACCTAGACATCTACATCCCAGACCACCGGGGAACCGGGCGCTCGTCTAGACTCCAATGCCCGCAGCAGCCTCCCATGGGGGCGCCGCTTGATGATGCCGACGTGCCGGCCTGCGTGGAATCATTGAAGGCCGAGTGGGGCGACGATCTCGCTCACTTCAATACCACCGACGCCGCGCGCGATCTTGGGTGGTTGATCGAAAGCGAGCGGAAGCCCGGAGAGGTCGCATTCGCGTACGGAATCTCCTACGGAACAGCGGTCCTCCATCGATACCTCCAGATCTTCCCCACCCAACCCACCGGCGTCGTGCTCGAAGCGCTCTGCATGCCAGGCCACTGCCAGATGGACAAGCTCGACCAATGGATCAACCAAATGGCCGAGCGGTTCTTCGCCGAATGCGCCAAGGATACGTTCTGCAGCAGCAAGCTAGGGCCCGCGCCGTGGGGCAAGCTTACCGACACGCTCGCCTCACTCGACCGGGGCCATTGCCCGGCCGCCGTCGCAGCGGGCCTATCACGGAAGACGGTCCGAACGACCCTTGGAAACATGCTCGGTTACAGCGGATGGAACGTCCGCCCTGCGGTCGCTGCGATCCTCTACCGTCTCGCACGGTGCAGCGACGGGGACCTGCCAGTTCTGCGGCACTTCGCCAGGGCGGTCCTCACGCCGCCAGATCCTCCGCCCTTACCGGAGCAACTCGAGGCAGTTCTGACCGGCTACAACGTCACCTTCTCCCAGTTCTGGGCATCACCGCCTCCGAGCATCGAGAGCTTGCAAGCGATTTACGACAAGACAAGCGCGGCGACCGGAGCGGCGCTCGCGTTCGCCCCGGCACGCGACAGCTGGCCGATCCCGCCGCAGGACGAATACATGGGGAAATGGGCGTCTACCCAGGTGCCGATGTTGATGCTCCACGGTACCCTCGACTTCCTGCCACTTGAGGGCGCAGAAGCAGCGCGCCAGCATTTTTCCGGGTTCAACCAGACGGTCGCGATCGTTCCACGCGCGCCTCACGCGACCGTTTTCGCGCCAACCCGCGAAGGGAAAGGCTGCTCGGGCGCACTCATCGGCGCGTTCCTAAAGTCGCCCAAGGAGGCGCTTGATCTCTCCTGCCTTGGTGAAATCCAGCCCATCAAGTTCGAAACGCTTCCCGGGCAGTGGGCCGACGTGCTGTTTAGGACTGCAGACATCTGGGAAGGGACGCTCTGAGCGAGCTAGGTCACGGCGCAAGGGCGCGCCCCGCCACCCGGAAATAGACTGGGACTAGCATCACCAGAACGAGCGCCAACGGATACCAAATCGGCTGCACGAGCAGGCCAAGAAGCGTAGCGCTGGCGACCAGGGCAAGCATCGCAAGCCTCGCCATGAGGTATCCCCTCAGCATTCGCCCGCGCCCGGACGACATGAACGCCAACATGAGGTCGGTCGGCAGGAGCACGAGCAGTAGCTCATTGCCACGAAGCTCGCGCACCGGCGATACCAGCGCCACCGCGTCGACAACCAATGCGGTGAGGCCCAAGACCACGCCAATCGCAACCAAGCCGACCTTGGCAAGAAGATGCCGTCTCGACCGAAGTCCCGCAACCGACGCTGCCCCTAGCATGGCGCCGAAAGCAAGGCCCCCCAGGGCCCAACCGCCCGCGCCCACTGACTCGGCTGCCTTCCTCGTAAACACGACCTCGGGCCGAGCACCCAGGCGCCGCGAGACCTCCTCGCGGAGGATCTCTGGGAGAAACATTGCCTCCCAGGTATTGGGTTGGAGGTCCGCAGCTCGTCCAATCAGGAAGTCCGAGAGTAGAAGGAGCAGCGGGTCCGCCTGGAAACCCGCCCGGACCATGTCCCGGAAGGTGCTCTCGAGCCGCACGGGACTTGCGTGCAAGGCGCCGCCGGTTACGGCGTCGATGTGGTCCCTGAGCCTCGTAGCGCAGTTCTCCTTGAAGTGGTGGTACGTGTAGAAGCGGTTCTCGGGCCTGGCGTCGCGCGCCAAGCGGGCTGCGAGCTCATCCGCGGCTTCTCGCGAGAGCGGCAAGACCTGCTTGTACACGGTTCGATCACCGGCGCGATACGCGTCGAGCATGTCCGAGCGGCTGGTCACCGAAACCCAGAATCGGCCGCGGCCTCGCAGTACCTCCCACGCGAGGGGCACTGGGGTCGTAAAGTCGGCGGTGCCGTAGTTGTAGCAGCGCCCATGGGGCGAGCGGTCATCGGTGATGCACAGAGCCGCGTGCCCGAACTTGGAGAAGGCATCGTCCCCAGGTCCCATGGTATAGAGCTCTGCCGCCGTGGGAGCGCTCAGCGCGAGGCGAGGCAGAAGGACTACGAGAACGAGAAAGGCAGATCCGGCCGCCAAGGCACGCGCGCGGCACATGCCCGAGAAGGCTAGCATTCCGCGGCGAAACCGCTATGAAGCGACCTTCTCGATGAAAAGAAAGTCAGGCGGCGGCTCGAGGCGATAGCCCTGTTCTCCGATGCGCAGGAACTCCTCACCACCCTCACCGAGGAGACGGCGGAGGCGCATGATGTTGGTGAACAAGGCGGCGTCGTGACGAAGCGGGTGGTAGTCGACGCGCCACACGCGCTCGACGATGGCTTCCTTGGTGAAGCTTTTCCCGGGAGCGCTCGCGAACAAGAAGAGCAGCCGCTTGAGCAAGCTCCGTTTTTGTAGATCAGCGACCGACGACCCATTCCTGAGCACTTGCTCGCGCACGCCGTCAATGACCAGCTCGCGGCGTTCCAGGTGGAGGGCGCCCGGGTCAAGCTCGCTGACATAGGACGCAGTTCCGGACACGGTGATCGTTCGATAGGGACGCGACGGCGTCATGCCGAGATCGCCCAGCATCCTCTCAGCCCCGATGCGAGCCTCCTCACCCATGGTGCTCGCCGCGGCGCGCCGCTGGGTACCCAATAGCTCGACAGACTCGGCATCCCCCGTCTCGCGGGAGATGATCTCGCACGCCACCATGCAAGCATAGCGCTCAGGACCAAGGGCAGCGACCCGCGCCACGGTGAGGGCGTCTGCAGCGCACCGCCGCGCCGCCGCGCCATTCCCCTCGTCGCGCAAGAGAGCTGCTTTCACCAGGAGCGCCCGAGCGACAGCGCGATCCTCCCCAATGGCAGCCGCCTCACCGATCGCCCGCGTGGCAGCCTCATCGGCCGCCACGCGATTCCCGTGAAGGAGATGCAAGCGCGCCACGTCCGCGAGAAGGCGGGCGAGCTCAGCCCGCCTTCCCACGCGCTCTGCGTGACTCGCCGCCGTTCGGTAGGAGTCAAGGGCCTGAACGATTTCCCCGCGGGCCAGCGACCGATCGCCCTGGAGCCACAACTCCTCGATCGGCGCAAGCACCGTGGTGGGCTCGTGCTCCTTACCCTCGCACGCTGCAGCTCGGCATGCGATCCATGACGCCTCGAAGCGGCAGCGCCTGGAAATGCCAGGACGGGAAGTCACCTCGAGCGCTAGCCGACGGGCTTCATTGTAACGGTTCTCGTCTAGCGCGACGAGCGCCAGGATGAGCATCGCCTCCGCTTCAATGGGTACAAGGCCTTTCTGTGAGGCCACCGCGAGTGCAGCAGTGGCAAGCCCCTCAGCCGCGAGCGCGCGACCTCGCCTCGCCAGCACGTGGGCCAAGGTGGCTTCAGCCTTGAGGGCCAGGAGCTCATGCCCGTTGTCGCGTGCTTGGGCCAAGAGAGCACGCAGGCTCGCCTCTGCTTCTCCGAGCCGCCCTGCACGTGCTGAGACCCGAGCCCGGTGGAGCCGAATGACGGCGGCGCGAAGACTCTCGTCCTGCTCCTGGGCCAATCGCTCGGCTTCGACGAGTTTCGCGTCGGCATCCAGCAGGCGGTTTTCCTCCGCCAGGCACTCGGCGAGCCACGCAGCCAAGAGAGGTTCCTTCTCGCCGACAGCGGCGCGCCCCAAGGCCTGCTTTGCGGTGTCGATCCCGCCCGACTGTGCCTCGAGGAGGGCGGACAAGACGCGGAGCTTCGACGACAATGGGCCCGCGTGGCCGGCCTCTCCAAGATGCCTCTGCGCTTCCGCATGAGCGCCCTGCTCGCAGCTGATTCGAGCACGGGTAAGCCGCTCCAACGCGTGGTTCTCGGGGGATAGATCGGCAGGCAATCCATCTAGCCGACGCAAGGCCGCCTGAGGGTCAGCGGCTTCGAGGTGCAGCCCTGCCGCCTGGATAACCAGTGCTACCGCGAGATCATGGGCTCCTTGGCCCTTTCCCTTGGCCCTCGGCCGGTCGTGAAGCTCCCTCGCAAGCTCCTCGTGGCGCTGAAGCGCTTCGGTGACTCGTCCCATGCGGGTCAGCAAGCTGACAATCAGGTGTCGAATGTTCAGCGAGCGCAAGCCACTTCGCTCGAGCTCAAGGCCGAGGACCAAGCCTTCACTCGCTGCGCCTCTTCGCACGAGAAAAGGCAAAGCCCGCTCGAGACATTGCAGCGCCTTGTCCTGCTTGCCCGAAGCAAGCCAGTGGCGTACCGCCTCACGGACGCGCTCCACCGGGCTTTCGCAGTCGAGCGCCGCGCCGTCCACCTGCTCCCAGGCCATCACCTTTCCGGGCTGCACGTCGAACAAGTTGGCCGCTGCTTCCTCCAGATCCCGGCGAACCGCTGGCTCGATTGCGCCGATTACCATGGCGCGAACCACGTCATGGACCTGAACGCGTCCGCCATGCATGGCGTCAATGAGCTGGCGCCTGATCAGCTCGCGCAAGCCGCTGTCCACGTCCGTGCCTGGGACAAGAAAAGCCAGCGCCGCCGGAGTCGCCGGAACGCGCAAGATCGCGGCCGCAAAAAGGAGCTGCCGCAAGTCTCCATGCATGCGAGAGATCTCCCACGCCCGGCTTCCGTGGGCGGCACGCGAATACTCGCGGCGCAGGGCGAGCGGCACTCCACCCGTGAGGACAAGAGCAGCGTCACAGGCGGCTTGCGGCGTGGGGCCAAACAGCTCCTCCAAGCGGGTCCAGAGCGCCCGGGCATCAGCGGCCGTAAGACCATCGAGCCGAAGCTCGGCACGCTGCGGCTCGCGAAGTCGCAAGGGCAGTTGATCTCTCGAAACGGCGACAATGCGACCTACCGGGACTCCTGCCGCCGCACTGCACGAAAGGGAATCCAAGAAGGAGGCAGCCTCGGTGACAGGAAGCCGGTGAAGCTCGTCGACGACGAGGAGCCGCGGCTCCGCTGCGAGCACATCGGCGAGGGTTCCAGGGAGGACATCCAGGGCACGCTCGGCCCTGGTCAACACCGAGCAAGCGAGGTCTCCCTCCTCGCATCGAATGTAGGCTGCCTGGGGAAAGGACTGCCGCACCGCACCGATGACCTCCCTCACGAGGGCGGTCTTTCCGACTCCAGCAGCACCGGTGACTGCGGTAAGCGGCGAGCTGGCCACTTCCGAGGCGAGCGTCGCGAGCTCTTCAGAACGCCCCACGAGCGGCAACGGCGCCGCAGGGCCAAGAATGACTAAGGGGACTTGTGCCGAGCGAACCAGGCTCTTTCGACGCATCAACTGCCTCACTTCCCCCCGGCACCAACGCGGTCGCGCCGGGTCTGACCACTTGTTAGGCAAGGGATAGGCCAGGTGTGCCATTCGGCGCGGAACAGGGCGCAAGCCGCTGGAATTACTACATGAGACCACAAAAAACCGCGGGCTCATCCGGATGGAGAACAGAAACCTGTCAGTGAATGACAGCGGCTGATAACCCGAGTCATCGATGCCTCGAGTTCGCAGGTGCATGCTCGGACCAGCAAGTGCATCCAAGATCGACGCGCCGCAGCACGGCTAGCCGGCGACGCCTCGCAGGGCAACGACGGTCTCGCCAAGGGTCGAAGTCTCTCCCAGCCCCTGCCACAAGAATCGGGTAATGGACTCGATCCTTGCGACCGCTACGTCCACTTCTCGGTCCTGGCCTAGGCGGTACGCACCGAGGGCGATGAGGTCACGGTTGCGCTCGTAGAGTGCCATGAGCTCGCGCACCCGTGCGGCGGCCACTCGGTGCTCCGGCGCGGCCACCTCCTCCATGACCCGCGATAGGCTGGACAGGACGTCGATGGCGGGCCAGTGGTTCCGCGTGCCGAGCGCACCGTCGAGGACGATGTGCCCGTCAAGGACGCCCCGGACTTCTTGATCAGGAGCTTAGTGACGGTCCTAGCCCTTCGTTTCTTCCTTGTTCATGCCCGAGCCTTCGCGCGGCTTCCAGAGCTGCCTCCGCCTGGGCGAGGATCTCCGCTGCTTCCTTGCGCGCCTGCGCGAGGATCTCGCGGGCCTGCAAGTGAGCGTCGAACACGTCGCCGTGAATGATCCGGGGTCCGTTGTCCCCGAGCGCACGCGTGATGGGCGCACAATATGCCATGACTAGGGACGATTATCTCCACCCAATCGTCCCTAGCAATGCGCCGTGCTTCGTGGGCTCCTGTGTGAAAACGAGCGCTTGCCGATGACTTGTGCGCTGGCTCGCATGCTGCAATGCGCCATGCCGTCGCCAACACGGAGCCACGCCATGAACAACTGCACGACCGCCGCATGTACTGTCTCTCTCTTGGCGCTTCTCACCGCCTGCAGCTCGGGGAACACGACTGGCGATGGGAAGGATATTCCGTCGCCCGAAGAAAGCCCCACGACGGACGGTCGATCTCCTCGACCAGAGAGCAAGCAACTCAGCTTAGCGGGCTCGTATGAGCTGGAGTCACAATTCGACCTTGTGAGTGGTATCCCTGGCCTCGCCGGCGCCGTCGTCGGGGAGTTCATCGAGATGACCGACGATCGGGATGATCCGGCCACTTGGCTCCTCGATCGCTCGATGGAGCAAATGCCGGGCACCCTGAAAGCAGTGATCCAGGTGCTCAGGCCGGGATTGGACGCGATCCTCAACGAAGTGATCCTCAACGAAGTGATCCTCAGCGAGTCCCCCGAGTTCGTCACGACCATCCGTGACCTGGGGAATGATTTTGGCCAAGTGGCCAAGAAGTTCGGCCTGGTCACACAGCTCGACCTCGCGAAGACACCTAGGCCTGCCGAGTTCCAAGGCACGCACCAGGTCCTCGGCATCTTTTTTGACGTAGACGGAGCAGTGCAGGAGTACTCGGTCGAGGAGGTAGGACTTGGTCAGATCGTCGCTCGCGACGTGGCGGTGTCTCCCGGCGAGCTGGACGCGATCTCCGTGGGTGAGCATGCCCTCAACATCTCGTACGGATCCATGCTGCGCTTCGCTTTGAACCGAGTCCTCATCCCGCTCATTGACCCAACGTCCGACACCTTGGCCGAGCTCCTGAGCGCGCTGATCGACTGCCGTTCCCTCGGACGTGAGCTTTCGAGCACCATCGGATACGACGTGACGGGCACGTTCACGGCCGCGTGTCGTGTGGGCATTCTCGCCTCCTCGACGTTCATCGACAAGCAGCTTGACCAAGTGGATGGAAACGCGTCTTCCATGGTCCTCGAAGGCGAAGCACGCGCCACGGATTCAAACACCGACCGCACTGTGGACAAGCTGCATTCAGGGCTGTGGGAAGGCGAACTGAAACTCGGTCCCATCACATCGGTACTGGCCAAGCCGGTTCAGACCTTTCACGGCGAGCGCAAGTAGTCCCTCACCGTCCCATGGGCCCAGCGCCGAACGCGGGCGGTTCGACGAAATCTCCTGTATGCTAGAGGACCATGCACTCGCGCGTGCGCACGATCCCGGCGACCGTGTTCTTCCTCTCCGTGGCGATTTCGGCGACGGCCCTAGCTAAGGGTCCGGAGATCTTCCCTCTCTCCCAAGTGAAGCCTGGGCAAAAAGGTTACGGCCTGACTGTGTTCCAGGGCACGACCCCAGAACGCTTTGAATTCGAGGTGGTCGGAGTCGCTTCCAAGATGCTCCCGAGGATGGACATCATCATCGTCAAATCGACCGATCCCAAGATCCTGGAGGTCGGGTTCGCCAGGGGGATGAGCGGCTCCCCACTGTTCATCGACGGCAAGGTCGCTTGCGCTTTTTCCTATGGCTTTTCATTCAGCAAGGGAAACATCGGGGGCTGCACTCCTATCGAGTACATGCTCGCCGACGCCAAGCGTCCGGCCCGCGGACCCGAGCACACCGCCATCGCGAGCGCCGAGGAGTTTCGTGAACACGTTCCCTCGGCCGAGCTGGTCGATCAAGGGGGCTCACTGCCCAAGACACAGGTGCCGCCCTGGCTTCTGGGCCCTCCTCTCCCAACCCGTGCCCCCGCCAGCGACGGAAAAATGGGCGGCATGGTGCGAGCCGGCATTCCGTTGATGATGGGTGGGCTCGGCCCCTCTGCATTCGAGCAAGCAAGGCGGATCTTCGAGCCTTTCGGCATCACTCCGGAACAAGGGATTGGCGGCGGGGGCGGCGGAAACCGAGGACCCACCCAGTATGAAATGGGTGGTGCCATTGGCGCTCAACTGGCCCGGGGTGACGTGTCCATGGTCGGAACAGGTACCGTGAGCTACATCGATGGCAATACGGTGCTCGCCTTTGGGCACCCGTTCTTTCAGATGGGCGAGGTGTACATGCCCGCCGTCACTGCCGAAGTCCATGCGGTTGTCCCCGCGTACAGCATGGCCTTCAAGATGGCTTCGCCACTTCGGCTGCTTGGGTCCCTGGTGCAAGACCGCCAAGCCTCGATCGTTGTGGATTCGGCAAAGAAGACCGAGATGATCCCGGTGCGAATCCGCGTCAAGGCTCCGGCCGTAGACCAGGTATTCGAGTCCGAGATCTTGCGCCACCGCTTCCTTTCGCCTCCGCTCGCCGCGCTCATGGCGCAAAACGCGATCCAGGTCCTTGCGCCGGACCTCGCCGATGTGACGGTCACGATCAAAAGCAAGCTGCAAGTTCGTGGGTTCGAGCCGCTGGAATTCGTCGACTACTACTACTCCGCGGACGGGCCTGCCGGTGCCGTGGGCTCAGCACGGGGCCTGCGGGCGCTGGGGCCACTTCTGTTCAATCCCTTTTCTCCAGTTCGGATCGACGGTCTCGAGATCGACGTGGATATCGTCTACAAGGCGAGTTTCATGGAGATCGAATCGATCCGCGTGCCAGACTACGAGCTCCCTTACGGCGAGAAGACCCACGTGGACGTGGTCATGCGCCGCTTCGGGGGCGCTCCCAGCATCGAGCGCGTGCCAATCTACATTCCGGAGCGGCTGGCTGGATCTACGGTAAAGCTCGAGATTGCACCGGGAGATTCAGTCCGCCCCGACGCAGCTCCCCCAAGCTCGCTCAGCGACCTGGTCGCGCTCCTCCGCAAGATGTATCCCGCCAACCTGCTGGTCGCGACGCTTTACACGCCGAACGAAGGGGTCACCTTGGCCGGCAAGATCATCCCCAATCTGCCGGACAGCGCCTTGGACACAGTTCGTCCAATCACGTCGAGCCGGCGAGGCGACGCGTACCGATCCATCACGCGCACGGTATTCCCAGTCACTCAGGTGGTGCGCGGCAAGGAAGAGCTGATTCTCAAGATCAAGGACAAGCAATAGACGCCTTCCGCATTTCTCGGAGGAGCTTCGTGACCCACATCTCAAAGACCACGCTTCCAGCCTTGTTGCTCGCAAGCCTCTTCCTCCCCCACGCGGCGCTTGGCGTGTCCACTCGTACCTTTCGGACGTCGAGCTACAAGGAGTTCGACGAGGGCGAGGCCAAGAACGCCATCATCACGTCACTCGGTGAGGTGATTCCTGGGCGCAAGACCACCAGGGTGGACCTGGAGACAGATGCCGCGTGGACCGCGGTGCGCGCCCCCGACGGGACGATCTATGCTGGAAGCGTGACGAACGGCTCCGTCTACGTCGTTTCGGGGGGGCAAAAAAAGATCCTCGCCAACCTCGACAAGGATACCCCTTGGATCGGTGCATTGGTCCTTCTCGATGGAACGTTGTACGCGGGAACCCTAGGGACGGCGTCCTTGCACGCCATGGACCCCAAGACGGGGAAGACCACCAAGCTCTTGTCGCTCCCAGGCGCTGAGCACGTGTGGGCGCTGGTTCCAGACCCGGCGGGCAAGATTCTTTACGCGGCCACCGGGCCCGAGGGGAAGCTCTTTGCCGTGGACGTGGCGGCCAAGTCGGCCAAGGTCCTCTGGAATTCCGAGGAACCCCATCTTCTTTCTGCAGCACCAGCCGCCGATGGCGCGCTTTGGATAGGCACGTCTGAAGAAGCCGTGCTCTATCGATTCGACCCAAAGACGGGACAGGCGCGGGCCATCGCCGACTTTGCAGGGACCGAGGTCAAGGCAGTGGTCGAGGTCGACGGTGCCACCGTGGTGGCCGTCAACGAGTTCGAGCAAAAGTCATCCTCTCCCCCAGCCCCACCGGTTGCCAAGGGCCCCAAGGGCACGACAGCCAAGGCTCCAGACGGTAGTGCCCCGGGTACGGACAAGGGTAAGGGCTCAGACGTAGCCCTCCCTCCTCGTGCTGGAGAACGAAAGGGCAAGGGAGCCCTCTTTCGCGTGGAGCCCGACGGACGGGTGGAGCAGCTTCACTCTCTTGCAGAGGGCTATTTCCAATCCCTCGCGGTGACCTCCGAGGGGCACGTCCTCGCTGGCGCAGGGACGGGTGGGCGCGTGTACGAGGTGCGTACCGACCGCAGCGTGCTCACGGCGTTCGACGTGGACGAGCGACAGGTCAACGTGGTCATTGCCGATCGGCATGGCGTCACGCTGGTCACGGGTGATGGCGCGGCCGTGTACACCACGACCGGCCTTTCCAAGGACGCCGTGTACACGTCCAAAGTGTTCGACGGGCAGTTCCCCGCGCGCTGGGGAAACCTCCGCTGGCGTGGAGACGAATCGCTGGTCATGGAAACCCGCTCGGGGAACACGTCCAAGCCCGATCGCGGCTGGAGTCCATGGCAGCGCGTGACCCAAGAGACTGCGGCAGGGCCGGGCCTTCGCATCTCCAGGATCGTGAGCCCTCCTGGGCGCTACTTCCAGTACCGCACGACGCTTTCCGCTCACCCCGCGGCCACGCTCCGCGAGGTGACGGCATATTATCTTCCGCAGAACCAGCGCGCCCGGGTGACCGAGGTGCAACTCGGCGATGCCGCCGAGGCATCCAAGCGGCCTGCGGTGACGACCCAACCGGGCCCGGCCAAGCCGCGTTCGCCCATCTTGCGCCTCAAGTGGAAGGTTGAAAACCCCGACGACGACGAGTTGCTCTACGTAGTGGAATACAGGGCAGAGGGCGAGGTCGACTGGAGGCCCCTGCCCGTCGGCCCCGAGCCGCTCACCAAGCCCGAGCTCGAATGGAATACCGAGGCGCTTCCCGACGGCTATTTCCGCATCCGCGTGACCGCCTCGGATGAGCGCTCGAATCCAAAGGATTACGCGCTTTCGCACTCGCTCATCTCGGACCTATTCCTGGTCGACAACCAGAAACCCCAGGTGACGGGCATTGAGGTCAAGTACCCCTTTGCCTCGGCTCGGAGCGTGGACTCCTTCAGCAGGATCGACGAGATCGCCTATTCGATCGACGGAGGGGACTTCGTGATGTGGTTCCCAAAGGACGGTGTATTCGACGACGTGGCTGAGGTGTTCACGATCAAGTTGCCGGATCGTCTCAAGCCTGGAACTCACTCGCTCGCGATTCGAGTCGCCGATGAAGCAGACAACATCGGCGCAACATCGGTGAGCTTTCGGGTAGGGAAATAGAATCCACGGACAAGGTGACAGGTGATCGACCTCGAGCCGATCTTCAGCCAAATCAAGTCGGGAGACCCGGTGGGGGCTGCCTACCGGCTTGCGCAGTCACTCGAAAAGGAAAGCCCGGGCAGGCTCTTTTACGATATTGGGGCCATGGCATTGGCCCGCAGGGAAGAGCTTGGCGACGGCGCCCTTCGCTTTGCCCGTATCGTGTTCGCCGAGGCAGTGGAGAGGCAAGCTGACCTGGCAGAAGCCCACCACGACTTGGCGACGACCATGCGTGAGCTCGGCATGTCTGAAGACGCTGTCACGCACTACCGGCGAGCTCTCGAGCTCATCCCCGAGGACGCCGACTCACTGATCGGGCTGGGCGCGGCCCTGTGTGACACCGGGCGCGTGGACGACGCCCTCGCATTCCTTCGTCGTGCCGCAGAGGCCCATCCGGACAGCGGCAGTGCCTTCGGCAACCTCGGAGTCGCCCTCGAGGCGGCAGGCCACGATCGCGAGGCCGTTGCGGCATACGCAAAAGCGGTGGCACGGTTTCACGCGGAAGTCATGGCCGCCGACGGAGAGGACGCCGAAGCAGAGGCAGCGGCTCGCAGGCGCTGGGCGCGCATGCAGCATGCGGCAATGCTCGAGCGCCTGGAATGCTGGCCACAGTCCATCGCCGAATTCCAGCGTCTCCTCGAGGAGGAGCAAGCCATCGCGGAGGCCCTGGAACAAGAAGAAGAGGAAGAGGACGACGAAAGCCCAGCCGAGGAGCCAGCGCCATCTGCGGCCGAGTCGGAACCCGCCATAGCGGGCGAAGCGGTCTCAGGAGACGCTGGGGAGACCCTGCTGGATACTGGCGCCGAAGAGAAATCTGACGAAGGGGACGACGGTGAATCGCTCGATGACGAGGCCGAGGTAGGACGTGCAGGGCTCGAGCGGGTCTTCACCCGCATGATCCAGCTCAAGCGCAATGACCTCGCGTTCTTGGTTCTCGACAGCTTAGGAGGCGAGCTTTCCGACGGTCGCACCCGGGCCACCTACACGATCTATGACCCTAGCAGTGGCGTCAGCACGATCATGGTCGAGCACTGGGACACCGGCGCGCGCACCCGGCTCGACCCACTTGAGCCTCCGGTTCCGCACGCTGAGCGGCCGACGCGGACGCAAGCCGTGAAAAAGGAGTCGTCAAGGCCGCGCCGGCTTTCCCGCTCGGGTCATGAGAGCAAGAAACGGCCCGAAGGCAAGCGGGGAGGCGCAAAGGGACCAACGGCGAAGGTAAAGAAGTAGTGGGCGGGGCCCTCATGCTGCCGTTTATCGAAGCGTCACGCATGGCTCCAGAGGGGTGCCGTCTGGCCTGCGAGGGCAGAGCCGGACGCTGTCGCGGAACACCTCAACCACAACATAGTGGTGCTCGCTGACCGCGACGTCCGCGCCATCCTGCTCGCAACGGGCGCGCCCGCGCCCACCGCATTGAATTGGATAGAGCGGCGCCCCTCCACCACCGCTCACAACGTAGGTCAGGTCCCCCACGCGCCCTCGTTGGTACAAGTGATCGTGACCTGCAAAAAGAACCCGGGTCCGATACTTCTCCAGCATGGGCACATATGCCCCCTGGGCAAGAGGATGTCCTCCATGAGGCCCTCGAGAGAAAGGGCCATGGTGGGTAATGGCGAAGATCGCGCGTGCGAGAGGGGCGACTCGGCGCAAGTCCTCCTCGAGCCAGGCAAGTTGATTGGGATCGTCGTAGCGGTTTGAGTCGAGCACGACGAAGTGCACGTCCGCCACGTCGAAGCTGTACCAAGCCGCGCCACGAGGCCGCCCCTTGGGCCCCGGCCAGAGGAGGAACATGTCTTCGAGCATTCGATCCCCATCCGCCGCGCCGACGTCATGGTTCCCCGCGGCGGGGTAAACCGGAATGCGGCCCAGCAAGTCGCCCGCGATGTCAAAGAACCTCTGCCAGTCGGCGTCGTCCGTCCCCCGATAGACCATGTCACCGGTGCCCACCACGAAATCTGGGGCGTCGGTCAAGATGCTCTCGACCACCTGCTCATGCACGTCATGTCCCGAGCGGACGTCGCCGTAGACCACAAAGCGCACCACGTCCCCTTTGGGAGGAGCCGTGTGGAAAGACCACTCCGGCGACCTGTCATCCGGCGTCACCACCTGGTAGGTGACCTGGGTATCCGCCGGCACCCCCGAAATGGCGACGACGTGCCGCGTGCCACGCTCGCGAGAAGCGACGCTGCCCGCCTGGCCGGCGGAGGTTCGGAAGTGCACCTCGGCCGTCGTCGCAAGATCGGTTTCGAAGACGATGGAAGCACCATCCTGCGCGACCCGCGAAACCATGGGCCCGCGCACGATTCGACCCTTGTCTGCGCCGATGAGCTCAAAGTAGAGTTCCGGAAATCGACGAAAAGCTCCTGGCCGTACTTCGAGGGCAAGGACATTTTCGCCCTCCTCGAGGAGCCCACCCCTGATCGGGATACCAAATGTCTCCCATTCCGGGCCATGCGCCCTTTGGGCGAACGCCGTGGCTCCGGCAGCGGGTTCGATGTGACGGCGCACCACTTCCTTGCCGTTGATAGCGCACACGAGGCCATCGAGGTAGCGAGCTCGCAGCCGTAGGACTTTGAGCCTTTTGAGCTCTGGCCCAATCCTGAACCTGGCTCTGACAAGTCGGGAAGCCACCCGCTCCTCGGGCAGGATCGCGGTTTCGCCTGACACAAGACGTGCGGGTGGTTCCGCAAGCGCCTTGGGAAGCGGGGCATCGCCCGTGCCTAGGCCCTTACCGTGGCGCGCAAGGGCCAGTAATTCAAAGGTAATTGGACCGATCTGGGACGCTGGCCCAAGGGTCACGGTGGCCTGGACCTCGCTTGGTGCGCCTCGGGCGATGTAGCCGAACTCCTCCGCCCGAGCCAGCACGGGGCAGAGAAGCGTGGTCGCCAGGACCAGCCACCGGACCGAGGTCATGGTTCATTCTACCGAGTCAGGGCAAGGATATCCTGACGACGCGGGAGTCCGCGCCACAAAGCCGACCGAGGACCAAGCGGGATCGGCTCAACGCCGATTTACTTTGCCGCGGCTTTTTTCGGTGACCTTGCCGGGGCTGCTGCCTTGCGGGAGAGGTTCCGGGCCATGTCGAGCAGTCGATGAGGCGTGAAGGACGCGAGACGCGTCACGTAGTCCTTGTCCTTGATGCGACCCATCATGCCCGCAACAGCCTCAGCGAGCTTCTCGGTGGAGCCATACTTCGTGCGCAGGGTCTCCGCATTCTGGGCAAGGCGGAGAAGCTTGCGATTTGACGCTGCCAGGAGGCGTCGCTTGAGGGTGTCCTTGTCCTCGCTCTCATCGCGCTCGATCAAGCCGATGATCCTCTCGACGAGCTTTTCCTTGCCGCCATGCTCCTCATTGACGAGCTGAAGCGGCGTCTTCTTGAAACTCATAGTGGTGCTCCTTCCTTCTCTTGCGCGTACTTGTCGTGGGGTGCAGGAGGCGCTCCTGGCCCCCCGTCACCGATCCATTCACTCTGTGGGGACACGAAAGGCCTTTCGCTCAGGCGTTCCTCGAGCTTGGCGAGCTCGAGGGCCGAGAGCCTCAGCGAAAAATGCACGGTGTCCCCAGCGAATCCAATGTCGTGGTTGGCAAAAAGCCCTGACATTCCCGCTCCGTGGGCCATCAGGGAAATGCTCGGAAGCTGCCGGCGGGCGAAGTCCACGAGCGCCGTGGCGTCAGCGTCATCGGCCATGTCGAGAGAGATATCAAGCGCAAGGCCGTCGCTAATGTCAAGACTGCCCCAAAAAGTGGAAGCGGCGTGCTTGATCGCTCCTTGCGTGATTGAAGAGAGAGCTTTTCCTACTTCCTGTGGAAGAAAGCCCACGCACCAGGCTCCTTTCTGCCTGTCCACTCGCGATACAATCTCCATGATTTCCGATCGATTGCTCGCTTTTCGTGCCTTCGGATCCCTGGCGCGCGAAAGGTAGGACTCGCTCAGCGACACGAGAAGTGTTCCAGGCCCTCCTACGGTGAACCAGGTGCCACTTCCGATGCCTCCGTCTTCCCCTCGGCTCACGTGATGTGCCGTCGCACCAGCGAGGTCTCTCGTCTCGAGGCGGGAACCCCGCTGGGAAGCGAGGGCCCTCAGGCAGTCCATGCTGCGTGCTTCGTCCAGCTTGCCTCGCAACACGACGAGTACCTCGCCTTGCGCTGGCTGACCAATCGCGACGAGGGTCTCGTCGACGTCCCTGCCGAAATCGACGCAGTGACCAAGCGTCCTCATGTTCTGAGCAATTCTCTCGATATCAGGGAAAACCGCTTGGGACCAGGCGTTTCTCAATGCCCCGGCAAAGAGACCCTTGATTCTAGGCACCTGAATACCCACCAGAACCTGCACATCGGCAGGCACGGCCGAGAGGCCAGCGACTGATGCCACGGGGACCGCGGCGTGCTCCTTGCGCTTTTCGCCACACCCAAGGGCAACTATGGCGACTATGGCGATGATGTGGCTCTCCCCAGTCAGCATGGCAAGGAAAAATGCCGATTTATAGGCGGGTTGGGAGCAGGTGTCAAGGACATGGACACAGCCGTGGACGGGTCGACACGACGTGGATGGAGACCGGTCGGTGGTCCCCGCAATTGCCAAGCTAGCGCGCGAAGCCGCGCACTTTATCGCGGAGAGCGGAAATCACTTCGGGCTTAGCCGCAAGATCAGGGCTTGCAGGCATGGCCGGGCTCTTCCCAACCGCAGCGCCACCTTCCTTGATGGCCTTCTCGACTTGCTCGTCGGTCACGGTCGACTGCCAGGCCTTGTCCCGAAAATCACGAGGCTTGGGCTGCAGGGCCGCAGCGGCAGGGCCACTTCCGCTCCCGTCGCTTCCATGGCACGGCGCGCAGCGCATGTTGAAAACCTCATCGGCCTCTGCTTGCGCCCCGCCCTTTGCGGATGGCGACGGAGCGACTGCCTTCGATGATTCGGCCGGTGACTCCTTTTTCGAGCTACACGCTGCAAGGCCGATGGCAACAAGTAAGAGAAGCGATTGAAAATAGGGGCGCAATCTCATCAATCCTGATCCTCTCGTCGTGGGGCGCGACGGGGAAGATGGTGGCCAACCCGTCGCACTGGTCCTCACACCGCCCTCGCGTCAAGAGGACGGCTGGCCGGCCTCAACTAATAGCAATCCCAAAGGGAGCGCGCAAGAATCAAACCGCCCTAGTGGTCTGGTCGGCCCTCCTCGCGTGCTCCCTCTTGGGCTTCCGAAGCGCCATGCAGCGGCACCGCCCCGTCCCCCGTGATGAGCCGCGAGCCCCGCTTGAAGGTGAAATACAGGTACGCCCAATGAAACATGACGAGAAGTCGGTTACGGAATCCGATTAGGTAAAAGATATGAACGACGATCCAGGCGACCCATGCCAAGAAGCCCCACAAGGGGATGCGGGAACCTATGGTGCCGACCGCCCTATTTCGGCCAACAGTGGCAAACGATCCCTTGTCCACGTAGTGAAACGGCGCTCGTGGCTGGCCGCAAAGAGTGCGCACGATGTTCTTGGCGACATGGCGTCCTTCCTGGAGAGCTGCAGGCGCCACGCCAGGGACCATCTTCCCGTCTTCGTCATAGTGAGCGAGATCGCCAATCACAAGCACCTCGGGATGGCCTGGAATGGATAGATCCGGCGCCACCAAGACTCGACCCGCCTTGTCGAGCGGGACACCAAGTGAACGCGCGATCGGAGATGCCTCGACCCCTGCGGCCCAAAGCACGGTGTGCGTGGCGATCCGCTCGGTGCCAAGCAGGACCCAGTCTCTGTCGACGGAAGTCACGCGCGCTTCGTTACGCACGTCCACCCCGAGATCCTCGAGCTCGCGCCTCGCTTTTTCGGAGAGCTTCGGAGGATACGCCGGCAACACCCGCGGAAGCCCTTCCAAGAGGATGACCCTGGCGCAGCGTGGATCGATGTTCCTAAACTCGCTGACGAGGGATTGGCGTGCGATCTCCGCGATGGCGCCGGCAAGCTCGACCCCAGTGGGCCCCGCGCCGATGATGACGAAGGTCAGCCAGGCTCTCTGGCGCTCGGGATCGGACTCCCGCTCCGCCGCCTCGAACGCCATGAGCACGCGCCGACGGATCTCCAACGCGTCCTCGATCGTCTTGAGCCCAGGAGCGCTCGATTCCCATTCGGGATGGCCGAAATAGGAGTGGGTGGCCCCGGTCGCAACAATCAAGAAATCGTAGTCCAGGGCCTCACCGTCGGTAAAGACGACCTGTTTCCGCGTCGGGTCCACCGACTGTGCCTCGGCCAGCAGCACTCGCACGTTCCGCTGCCGCCGCACCACGCTTCTTATCGGGACCGCTATGTCAGCGGGGCTCAGGGCAGCCGCCGCGACCTGGTACAGCAACGGCTGAAACAGGTGATGATTGCGCCGATCGACCAACGTGATGCGTACCGGCGCACGCCTCAGGGCACGCGCCGCCTTGAGGCCGCCGAACCCTCCACCCAAGATCACGACGTGCGGTAGCTCGGCGACCGTGGACATTCGCGCCTTTCGTGCCTCCAGAAGACGTACACGATAACATTGAGGCACATGTGTGGTCGATTCACCCTCACCGAGAAGGCTCTCGTCACGATCGCCGACGTGCTCGAGGCAGGCATCGATCCCGTGCTCCTCGAGGCCTATCGCCCGCGCTACAACATCGCACCCACGAGCACGTGCTGCATCGTGCGGCTCGTCGATGGGAGTCGGTGGTTGAGCCCGGCAACGTGGGGATTCCCAAGCTCAGCTGGTCACCTGCTGATCAATGCGCGCAGCGAGACTGCTGCAAGGAAACCTTCCTTCGCAGGCGCGTTCCAGGCGAGGCGCTGCATCGTTCCAGCCGATGGTTTCTTCGAGTGGACCGGGGAGAAGAAGCGACGGCGACCGATTTGGCTGCATCCACCGTCGGGTGGGTTGATCTTCTTCGCCGGGCTGTGGCAGCTTCTCGCTGGGGATCAGGTCGCTTTCACCATCCTCACGACTAACGCAGGCGACGACGTCTCTCCCATTCACGACCGCATGCCCGCAATCGTTCCTCAGAGCCAGGTCGGACGGTGGCTCCACGAGCCGGCGGCCGACCTGCTCATGCCCGCCCCACGCGGGACCCTAACACCCACGGCCGTGTCTTCGCGGGTCAACTCGGTGGATCATGACGATCCGAGCTGCCTCATCCCGGAGCCGCCAGAACCTCCTGGCAGTTCTAGGCAGAGCCGGCTTCTTTGATGCCATCCCGTTGTCCTCGCCATTCAGCCGCGATCATGGCGCTGGAAATGAGCACCAAAATGGCTACCAGCAGGAACGCCGCCCGATACCCCATGTGCCTGGCAATCACCCCGTTGCCAAGAGAGCTCATTGACATGCCGAGGGCAAACGCGAAGTAGCCGGAAGCCACTGCCCGCGCCCGTAACTCACTTGGCCCACGCTCCACGATCGAGACGATGAGCGCTGGGTAATACAACCCATGGGTAAACCCGAAAAGGAGGCCCGTGGCCCATAGCTGCCACCCTCTGGATAAGAACGCTAGACCTACGAGCGCAGCGGCTTGGCCGGCTAGAGACGGCACAAGCACGGGGTGGCGCCCCACGCGGTCAGACAACGACCCGCAGGTGGCACGAGCGATCACTGTGGCAACGACATAGGCCGTGAAAAAGGGGGACACGCTCCTGATTCCACGCAGGGCCGCATGGTCTGCGAGGAATGCAACGGTGGCGCCGAAGCCGGTGACAACCAGGAACATCGCCGACAGGACGCGCCTGATTCCTGGCCGCCAAGCACGGAACCCCGAGCTTTCCTGGCTTCGGTGCAACCTCGAGCCCCTCGGCAGGCGTAGCGCCAGGCCCGCTCCAAGGACAGCCACGAGCGCTGCCACACGAAAGAGCCACTGGAACGACGAGTGGGCAGCGATCAGCTCACCAATCGCGGGGCCTAGGGCCATGGCAATAAGAGGGAAAGCCCCCGAAACACCGAGGGCCTGGGCCATCCGCTCTGCAGGCATGAGGTCAGTAGCGATGAAGGAATAGCAGACGAGAACCGCCGACCAGCCCACGCCCTGGACCGCACGTGCGAGCAACAGTTCGGCGAGCGATTTCGACCACTCGAACGCAAGGGACCCGGTTGCACAAAACAGCATTCCCACGGCCATGGGCCCTCGCCCCCCAAATCGCTCTACCGCCCGTGCCCAGGGCGAAAGGCAGAGCATGGATGCGAGGCTAAATGCGCCTGCCATGCTTCCAATCCGTGCCTCATCGAGCCCGAGGTTGCGCAAGTACGGCGGGACGACAAGGAACATGTTCGGAGCTAGGGCGCCCAGGAGGATGGAGACGCAGAGAAGGACAAACGGAGGCTGGCGAAGACCTGCGGGCAGGCCTCTATTGTGATGCAAGTGCGCTCGCTGGGCTACTAGTGCTGGAGATACGTCTTGCCACGGTAGAACTTGGCGAGAACCGCGAAGATGAGCGCAGCCCCAGCCATCAAGCTCGCGAACACCCAGAAGAACGCCGATAGGGCAAACTTGGCCTGCATCGGCGCGAGAACGGCCACCAAGAGGTTTCCAAATGTCACGCAGAGCAGCCAGAAGCCCATGATGGTGGATTTCATGGCGCGCGGTGCCTGGGTGTAGGCGAACTCGAGGCCGGTGACGGAGACCAGAACTTCAGCCGTGGTCATGATCAGGTAAGGGATTACCTGCCACAATACGTGGAGTTTCTGCCCCGTGGGGGCGAGCGCCTCGATGCGTGCCTGAAGGAGCGCAGCGAAGACGAAGGCAAGAGCGGCGAGGAACATGCCCACGGTCATCTTCTGGAGCGGCTTGACCACGATGCCGCGCTTTTGCATGGGGCCGAACACGCCGATGTTGAGGAAGGGGATAATGATCATCACCATGAGCGGGTTGAGCGCGGAGATCTGGGCTGCTTCGAGGGTTACCGTCAGCCACTCGCCGCGAATCACGTCGACCACCCCCGCCAGAAGAACGCCCGCTCCTGCAACGCCTAGGACCAGCTTGTTGACGGACCGAGGAATCGCCACGTTGGATACCCACGAGAGGAGCCAAGTGCCCCCATAGAGTGCGAGGAGCAAGGCACCTACGAGGGTGGAGTAGCCCAGCCACGTGGGAACCGTCATCGTTAGGTTCATTTGCTTCGCCTGCTCCACCCACGTCGAGGCATGTTGGTCGAAGAGCGCCCAGAACACGCTAACCATGGAAAACACGACCATGATCTTGAGCACCGCGCTCGGACCCTCGGCGGCCTCTTCGCCGAATTTCTCCTTGGCGACACCAAAGAAGCCCATGCCTTTCCTGCGAAGG
Organism: Deltaproteobacteria bacterium; assembly: GCA_016210055.1. Taxonomy (GTDB): domain Bacteria; phylum Myxococcota_A; class Polyangia; order Haliangiales; family SHYZ01; genus JACQUZ01. Next base: position 46,371 of record JACQUZ010000039.1, read on the forward strand.
CGCCGGTTCCTGAACGAGTACACGAGCACCGCCAAGAAGCCGCTGTCGGGCTCAATCCTCTGCCGCACGTTAAAGAGGACAAAGCCCAAGATAACTGCCAGGGCCACACCGATGAGAAGCGGCGCGTAGTACCCCATGACTGCGCCGAGAAGCGCGGCCCCCTCGGCGCCGTTGGGCTCGAAGTGGCTCCACATGACGAAGTAGCCGTAGATGAGCGCGAAAAGCGGGCTGAAAAGGAGCACCGTGATAAGCGTGTCCAAGAGCCCGAGCTTCCCACCCGGCTTTGGAGGGATCGGGGCAAACTTGTTCCGCCCCATCCAGAAGACGATCGTCGCGACGCCCATGAGGATCCCCGGGACTGCGAATGCGTACTCGGGCCCGAACTTGCGGTAAAGGAACGGGGTCAGGAGGGTTGAGAAAAAGGAACCAAAGTTGATGATGAAATAGAAGATCTGAAAGACCTTCGAAACAAGGTGTGAGTTCTTTGCCGTAAATTGGTCGCCAACATTGGCGGACACGCACGGCTTGATACCTCCCGAACCTGCCGCAATGAGGCCCAGCCCCAAGTACATCGCCCACTCCGCAGGGCCAAGCTTGCCGAGCGTCCCCATCTTTCCTGCGACGGCCAATACCGCGTGCCCCGCGCAGTAAATCATGGACACGCTAATGATGACCTTATACTTGCCGAGCAATCGGTCGGCGAGAATCGCACCAATTAAAGGAAACGCATAAACGCCAGCCACGAAAAGATGAGTTACCTCCGTGGCCTTGGCCTTTGCGGCGGCAAGCTCTGCTGCCGGCACGAGCCCTTCGCTCGCAAACTTCACGTACAAGGCCGCGAGGTACACGTACAGGATCGCCTTCATCCCGTAGAAGCTGAACCGCTCCGCCCCCTCATTTCCGACGATGTAGGGAATGCCGGGAGGGTACTTGTCGCTACGCGCAGGCTCCACCTCCTGCTTTGGCGCTCCTACCTCCATGCTTTCACTCTCCGAGTCGGGTTTCGGCCGTACAGCATGAGCGACGTTCCTTGTCATGGGTGCCGAGAGTCAGCCACGTAGCCAGGCGTTGTCAAGACGGTTTCTCTTGAGTTTCTCGGGGTCTCTCGACTACGTTGCCGACCAAATCAGGCCAGGAGCGGAACGTGACCGAGAAAGAAAACAGCTTCGCCGGGTTGGCAGACGTCAAGCAGCTCACCCTGGGAGCCGCCGTCGCCAGCTTGGGGTACGTGTTCTGGGTGGTCGGTGGCATGGAAATGATCGAGCGACTCGCGTTCTACGGGGTGAAGGCGGTCGCCACGCTGTACGCCACGGATCCGGTGTCGGCAGGCGGCCTCGGGACCACCATGGCGCGCTTCGGCACCATTCTCATGTGGTGGGCACTCGTGCAATCCCTCGTCCCCGTGTTTACGGGCGGCCTTTCGGACCGCTATGGGTACAAGCCCACGATTTTCGTTTCCACGGTCGTCAAGATCCTGGGCTACCTCACCATGGCGTTCTTTCCGACGTTCGGCGGCTTCTTCGTCGGTGCCGCACTTCTCGCCACCGGCACGGCCATCTTCAAGCCTGGAATCCAGGGAACGCTGGTCAAGGTAACCAACAGGAAGAATAGCTCCATCGCGTGGGGCATCTTCTACCAGACGGTCAACATCGGCGGCTTCCTAGGACCACTTCTTGCCGGCGCCATGCGCAAGATGGCCTGGCAGAACGTCTTCTTTGCGTGTGCCGCCATCATCAGCATCAATTTCTTCCTGCTCTTCCTGTACAAGGAGCCGGGAAAAGAGGAGCGCCTCGAGCGAGCACGGCTCGCCAAGCTGGGAAAGGTTCGGCGGGAGAGCCTCGCGGTTGAGTCCCTTCGAGAGCTCGCCAAGTTCCACGTCTGGACCTACCTCCTCATCTTCTCCGGGTTCTGGTTCATGTTTAATGCGCTCTTCGACGTTCTTCCCAATCATATTCAGGACTGGGTCGATACCCGGGCAATAGTCAACGATGTCGTCGGACCTGGAGGCACCGATAGCGCGTTCGTCAAGTTCTTCGTCGTGATGAGCAAGGATGGCAAGGAGATCCTCCCCGAGGGGATGCTCAACCTCAATGCAGCCCTCATCATGACGACCTGTTTCCTCTTCGCAGCCCTTTCGGCCAAGATGCGGGCCACGACGAGCATGGTGATCGGCACCCTCCTCGCCACCGTAGCCCTGTTCCTGTCCGGCTACTCGACGCTCGGCTGGCTCTCGATTGCAGCGATCCTCATCTTCAGCGTAGGCGAAATGCTTTCTAGCCCGAAGTTCAGCGAGTTCATTGGCAACTTCGCGCCCTCTGACAAGAAGGCCATGTATCTAGGCTTCTCGCAGATTCCGCTCGCCATCGGCTGGACGCTCGAGGGCAAGATCGGTCCATGGCTCTACGACGAGCTTGCCTCCAAGGAGCGCTTCGCTCGCGAGATGCTCGCAGCAAAAGGGATGGCGCTCGATGCCGTGAGCAAGATCCCGCAAGGGGAAGCCTTTCAACGGCTCGTGGATTTCCTTGGCCAGGAGAAGTGGGAAGTCACGAAGCTCCTCTACCAATCCCACGCCCAAACCGTGAACATGGTCTGGTACATCATGGGGCTCATCGGCGTGGTGTCCGCCCTGGGAATTTACGCGTACGGCAAGTGGATTGTGAGCCTCCACCGGCCAGCCTCCGTGACCGAGCGCAAGGCAGCATAGCGCTGGCTAGCTATTTTGGGCGGCGGATGAAAGGCCCACTTCGCCCCCCTCCCGCAGGATTTTCGCCGGAGAGCACCATTCGCATCGATCGCGAGGGACGCTTCTGGCACGACGGCCAGCCCGTCACCCATCCGGGACTCGCGCGCGCCTTGGCAAGCTGGGTCGACATCGACGAGTCGACCGGTCGGTTCATCCTGCGAAACACGGTCAACTGGTGCTGCGTGCAGGTGGACGATGCTCCCCTGGTGGTGGTGTCCTGTCGCCCGACCGAGAGCGGCTTCCATGGCTCGCTAACCGATGGGTCGGTCGAGCCAGTGGACCTCGGCACCCTCTGGCTTGGCGAAGGTGACGTGCCTTACTGCCTGGTTAGGGAGGGGCGAATACCAGCCCGCTTCTCCCAGCAAGCCGCCTTTTCTCTTCTCGAGCACGCCGAGCCGGTTGGCGACGAGTTCTTTGTCCTCGGTCGCCGGCTTTCTCGAAAGCGGGGGGAAGGGTGAATTGTCAGACCGGGGCGGTAAACAATAGCCCATGCGCATCTACTTCGTCGGCAGCCACGCCACGGGAAAAACAACTCTCTGCCGCTACGTGAGTCGCCGTTACGGATTGCCCATGATCACTGAGGTCGCCCGCGCCGTCCTGGCCGAAATGGAGACCTCCTTGGACGCCCTGCGCACGGACATGGACCTCGTCGCGGAGTACCAGCGCCGCGTGTTCGAGCGCCAGGTCGCCATCGAAAAGCTGCAATCGGGGGGCTTCGTGAGCGACCGCGCCTTCGACAACCTGGCGTATGCAGCCGAGCACACGACCATCGTCGCCGATCTTCTGACCAGCGAGCAGTTTCACGACTACATGACCTGGGTGTCGCGGGGGATCGTGTTCTTCCTGCGGCCTCACGCCAGCCTCCTCAAGGAGGATGGCATGCGCGCTGGCGTGTCGTGGGACTCAGTGCTTCGAATCGATGGCATGGTCAAGCTGCTCTTGGAGCAGAGCCGCACCGCATACCTACCTATCGAATCGGTGTCCATGCAAGAACGCGTGCGGGCGGTTGAATTCGTGCTCGGCCGCCTCGGGGTGGTGGAAGCGCAGGGCGAACCCCCAACTCGTGTTCCAAGCGTGGTGCGCCTCACAAAGTAACCAGGCTTATCCTGCCCAGTACCAGTTGACGAACCGCAGGTTGTACACGCAGAGCAGGAACGTGGACACGAACACTGCGAAACGTGCAACGAGCGGGCGATCCTCCGTCACATCAGCCACGTAATAGAAGACGGGGAACAGGACGCTCGCATGCCGAACCATCGACATGACGCCGCCCGACGTAAGGGGGACAAGCACGCCCAGCATGACGATGAGCCAGAGCGTGGGATGAAAGCGCCGAATCATGAGGATCGATACGATAAGGAATGAAAGCGCGCACAGGGCTTCCACCAACGCGTGCATGTTGGTGCTGCTGCGAGGAAAGCGGTAATTTACCCGGGCGAGCGCCTCGAACAGGCTAGCGAGCGGGAACTGAGCACTGCGCCCCCACCCAGCCTGTGCCCTTGCGAAGACCAGCGGATCTCCGAACTGCTGATAGAGAAACAGCATGTAGAGGAGCAGCCCGGCAGGGATGAGCGCGAGCCAGAGAGCTTCTCCGCGAATCTTCTGGCGCTGTTTCCACGAGTCGTACACGTGCCCGGCCACCAGGGCTAGAAAAAGCAGGATTCCCGTGGGGCGCGTGAGGGTCGCGAGGAGCCCCCAGGTGCCAGCAAGGAAAAAGCGGCGCTCAAAAAACGAGCACGTGCTCGCGCAGGTGGCAAGCAGGAACAACCCCTCGGGGTAGTACGAGGAAAAGAAGAACGAGCCCGGGAATATCAGCAAGAAGATGAGCGCGCTCTTCGCCTTCGCCTCCCCAAGTCGAGAGACCCCAAGGCGAAACATGTAATAGAGGGCAAAGAGCGTGCACGTATTGGAAAGGATTAGCCCGGCAATCAAGTGATTGCCGACGATCTTTCCCAGGTAACGAGCCAGGTACGGAAACAAGGGGAAGAATGCCACGCTGCTCTGCTCCCCCTCTTGCCACCGGTATCCCTCCTCGGCAATGCGCTTGTACCACTTGGCGTCCCAGCGAAACCAGGCATCGAGGTACCAATGGTCGGGAAAGGCACGAAATCCGCTCTGGTAGGGATTGGGGCTCCTTTCGAAGGTCAGGCTCGCACCCACGAAATCCAGGACGAACAGAGACCCACGCCAGGCGACAAAGAGGAGGACGATCCAAGCGAATAGCCTGAGGGATCCTGGATGCGCTCTACGCTCTTCCTCCTCTTGCACGAGAGCATCCTTGCATTCCCGACCTCGTGGTGCAACGCCCTGCGACGCGAGCCTATCCACCAATTCCAAGAATGGCCAAGACCGCGCACGCCATCAGTGTCCCATGCTCAACGAGTACCTCCGAGCGCTTGCTGATGAGGTGCCGGAAGTGGTCCGCAACGAAGTTGCCAAGCAGAATTCCCACCACGAGCGCTAGCGATCGAAAGAGGACCTCACCGCCCAGCAAGCCACCCAGGCCATACCCCCCCACGCGTCCCACGTGCATGGCGAAGGCACACGCCGCACCTGTGGACACGTAGGCAGTGCCATTGAGTCCGGTGGCAAGGAGAATGGGGCTCATGAGAAGCCCTGCTCCCCCTGTGGTGGCCGAGAGCGCGCCAACGCCGAGCCCTGCGGGGAATAGCATGCTGGGCGGCCACTTCCAACTTATCTTGCCCGCCGCCCTTCCGAGCGCCAGGGCTGTTGTCAGGCCAAGCAGCGCCTTGAGCACGAGCGCTGGCATGGCTGCCACCAAGATGCCTCCCATGAGAGCCCCGGGGATCGCCCCCCCAGCGAGGCGACGTGCAACCCTCCAGTCCACGTGCTCGCGATACAGGACCAGGCGGTGCAGGTTACCCACGAGCAGCGCCGGCGAGGTGACGGCGAGGGCAACCTGGGGTGTCCATGCCAGCGATAGGGCCAGAAGCAACATCAGGCCGCCACCCAACCCGGCCAACGTGGTGAGGGCTCCTGCTGCGACGCCAAGGGGAACTAGCCACATCACGCACCTCCTTCTCGAGATGTAGGACTAACCGGCGCTTGGGTCCAATCGATTGTTTTTAGAAACCTGATAAATTCTGTTTATGCTTGATGAGCTCCGCCATTTCCTCCTCATCGTCGAGAACGGCACCTTCACGGAAGCCGCCCGCCGGGCCCACCTCTCCCAGCCAGCCTTGACCGCGTCGATTCGCCGGCTAGAAGATCTGCACGGGGCGAGGCTGTTCCATCGAGGACGTGGTGGTACCAGCCTCACGGCCGAGGGGCGGGCACTGCTCCCATCGGCGCGCACCGCACTTGCTGCCGTGGAAACAGGTCGACGAGCAGTTGCCGAGGTAGCAGGACTCCGCGCAGGTGAAGTCCGAATTGGGGCGGGAGCTACCGCTTGCACCTATCTTCTACCGCCTTTTCTTGCTGCCTTTCGGAAAAAATACCCTGGCGTTCGCCTGCATCTCCGGGAAGCCACGACGCCCATGGTGATCGAAGCACTCGCAGGCGGTCAGCTCGACCTGGGAATCGTCACGCACCCCGACGGCGAGCCGTGGTTCTCCGACGAGCTCATTCTCATTGCGGCGCCCAGCTCGGACACGAGCCATGCTCCGTTCCTGACCTTTCCTCGAGGGGCGACTTCCAGGGACTTGTTTGACCGCCACTTCCCGAGCGCCAACATTGTCATGGAGCTTGGAAGCATTTCGGCAGTCAAAGGCAACGTGCGGGCTGGCATTGGCATGGCATTGGTGAGCCGTTCCGCCGTTCAGGCCGATGTTCTCGCCGGGAGGCTCGTCGAAGTTCCTCACAAGGCCACTCCGATAACGCGCATGTTGTCGATCTTGCATCAAGGAGTCGATCGGCTTTCCCCCTCGGCGTCGGCGCTGCGACGACTCCTCCTCGAGAAGGGATTGCCTTTGACACCCAAGAGCAACAAGAGGCCCCCCAGTGGGAAGAAGAGGTAGGGGCGACTTGCTCCCAATTGTTTTTTCTGCATTCATGGCGCTTCGATGAGCCACGCCACCGAATTCGTCGTTCGCCCCGCACGCGTCGCGGACAGGGAGATCGTTTGCGCGATTAGAGCCCACGTCGGCTGGGATCAAGAACTGGTCGAGTCCTGGTTCCATGACGTCGCTCGGGGATCGCGCTTCATGTGGCTCGCCCAAGTCGGCGCCGAAGTGGCGGGGATGGTCGCGCTGGACCTGGTTGATCGTCATGATCCCGACGTCGCCGATGGCCATTCGAGAGCCGCGGTGACCAGCCTGGCGGTCTTGCCCCCATTCTTGAGGCGTGGGCTTGGTCGGTTTCTCACCCAGCACGTGGAAAAGGAAGCACGGAGCCGGGGCGTCACGTGGATTACCCTGTTTACCGATCCGGCGAATTCAGCTGCCATTCGCCTTTACGAATCACTCGGCTACGTCGAATACAAGAAACACCAAAGACCCTGGGGAATGGCCGTCCACATGCACAAGCGGCTATAGAAGCCGAATCGCGAGACAGTGGCGATCAAGGCCTTTTCAGGATAAATGGCCACGGCCTCTCGGGTGGACGCAGCGTGGCTCCGGCCCACGTTCGAACGGTCCCGTCCTCACTACCCGTGATGAGCTTGTTCCCGTCGGCGCCGACCGCAATGGCGGTCACGGAGCCCCGATGCCCCTTGCACGTGCGAAGCACCTGGCGGCTCGCGATTTCCCAGGCGCGCGCCGTGCGATCCGTCGAACCCGTGAACGCCTGTCGCCCATTGGGGTGAATGCAGGCGGCAAGGACGGGGCCGTCATGTCCGCTCAGCACGGCCGTTTCCCTACCATCCGTCGAATTCCAAGTGCGCGCCACCTGATCACGGCCGCCGGTAATGGCTGTTCGGCCATGTGGTCCAAACCCGACGCACGTGATCTCCCCCTGGTGCCCATTGAGGGTAGACAAGAGCGATCCGGTAGCCAGGTCCCAGGCACGGGCACCACGCCCCGACGCCACGAGAGCCACCGTTCCGCTGGGGCTCAACGCCACCGCCGTTACCTTTTCGCCTGACTCGTCTACGGTCGCGAGACACCGTCCTGTGGTGGGATCCCACGCCCGCGCCTTTCCATCGCTCCCCCCCGTGAGGAGCAGGCGCGCGTCGGCACTCAGCGCCACTGCCGTGACCTCGCCCAAGTGTGCTTCGAACGTGAGCCAGTTGGCCCCGTTGTCGCGTGACCAGAGAGCCACTTGGCCGTGACTTCCCCCGGTGGCCACGACGCTTCCTCCAGCGCCGACAGACAAGCAAAGGGTCCCTCCGCCGACATTCTTGGATGCAAAGACGTTCTTTACCTTGCCCGTGCCTGCCTCCCAGGTCCTCGCAACCTCTCCTTTTGTATCCCCTCCTGCGACTATCAAGTTCTGATCGGGGCTTAACGCCACCGCTCGGACTGCACCTCCCGAGTGGAGCACGCAGCGCCCAATCAGCTCAATGAACGCACGAACACCCGGGTCCAAAGGCTTGTCGCCGATCTTCGCGAGGAGCGCGGAGGCTTCCTCATGCGCTGCAGCGGGCTCGAGCATTCCATCGTTAATCGCCATCGTCTTGCGGTTTGCCCAGGTAATGACCGCATCGGGATCAAGGGTGAGCCAGCCATCCAGGATGGCGCGCGCCTTGTCGCGTTCCTTCATAACGTAATAGCAGGCGGCGCGGTGATTGACGGCGCTCTCCGTGGGCCTGAACGATGCCAGCTCCCGGCCGAACGGCGTTCCGAGCATGCCCGGAGCAAGATCCAACAGGCCCTGCCGAAGCTCCCGGGCGCCCGGACGTGCGGACGGTTCCTTGGCGAGGCATCTCGAGATCAGACCGTCGAGGGCGGGCGGTAGCGAAACGCCGAGTGCCCCCGGCGCAATCGGGGACACGTGCTGATGGAAAGCCCGCAAGACGGCATTGGGATTGGGGCTTTTCGATTCAATGACCTGAGCTACCTGCCTCGGTAGCTTGTTGTAATAGCGTTCCCAGCATCGGGGTGTTGCATCGAATGGCCGCTGTCCGGTGACGAGCTCGTAGATGAGCACGCCGAGCGCATAGATATCTGAAGCCTTGCCGGTATCTGAATGCGTGCGCCATGCCTCTGGGGCCATGTAAAGGGCATGATCATGCGGGATATTCTCCAGCTCTGTCGGGCTTGCCTCGGGACGATCCCCTGCGTCCAGCTTCCACTTGAGCTCATGGCCTGCGGTGATGAGGCAGTTCGCCGCGCGCACCGAGCCATGCCAACGGCCGCGCCCGTGCACGTACTCCACTCCGCGCACCGCCTGCACCGCCAAGTCCAGGGCGCGTGACAGCGCGACGGGCGAGCCAAGTCCCATGAGCTCAGGAAGAGCGCGCCCATGCACCCTTTCCATGAAGAAGTGAAGGGCGCCACGAATGGGAAGCGTGTAGAAGCCCGTCACGAGCGATGCGACTCCACCTAGGTCTCGCCACTCCTCCGTCGTCTTGCGAAACCGAAGCTTGCCCCGCTCGAACCGTTCCATCGACATGCCCGAGAACTGTCGCAGGCGCTTGACCACCATTTCTTGGCGATCCCACTCGCGGTCAATAACCGTATAGACGGGACCCAAGTCCCCTTCGAGGACCTCGAGGATTTCCCAGCGCTCGTCGACGATCTCTCCCGGGCGGAACTCGTCGCGAAGAATTGGCGTCAACTTGCCCACGTTGGCTTCGCGCTGGCAAATAGGAGGCCCCTCGTTGGGGGCAGCCACTGGATGCCGAGGCATGGGAGCGGTCACGACAGGCTCGCCATTCGTCTTGCCGACCGGTCGCTCCCATGGAGCATCAGTAGTCAAGTTGGGCTTGACTTGGCGGACCGCCAAGTCAATTGCCAAGAGGGCGCTTTCTGCGCTGGGGTAGCGGTCCTCTGGTTTCTTTTCGAGCAGCCGCATCACTACCTCAACCAGCGCCTCCGGGGCGACGCTGTTGCGAATCGGTGGCGGCGGCTGGGTCATGTGCATCGCGATCACGTCCATGATCGAGTCCGATCGGAACGGCAGCTGGCCGGCGAGCATTTCGTACATCATCACGCCCAAGGAGTAGAGGTCGGCACGGGCATCGACCACGTGTCCCCGTGCCTGCTCGGGTGACATGTATTGGGGCGTGCCCAAGAGCACCCCGTTGGCCGTGAGCTGTTCCGCACTCCCCGTCGCGTTTTGCAGCGAGACCGTGCCGAAATCGAGCAGCTTGACGATGTCCTGCTCGCCGTCTTCCTCCGCGAGCACCACATTGTCTGGCTTGAGGTCCCTGTGAACAACACCTCGCTCGTGCGCGTGAGCCAGGGCCCGTCCAATCTGTCTAATGATGTGAACCGTCCTGCCCATGCCAAGGGCGGGTGGCTCATCGACGAGACGCCGCCCAGCCACGTGCTCGGTTACCAGGTACAGAAGCCCCTGGTACGTGGCGCCGAAGTCAATCACGCAGACGACATTGCGATGAGACAGGCGACTCAGCGCTTCCGCTTCGCGGTGGAAGCGCGACACCATGCTCTGGTTGCCCGACAGCTCACCGAACATCACCTTCAGGGCAAAGGTCTTGCCCAGCGTCGCGTGCTGAACGCGGTAGACGCGACCCATCCCACCGCTCCCAAGGAAATCGATGACCCGATACCGGTCTGCGAGCAATGTGTCGAGAAGCGGGTCACGAGCTCCCGGGTAGATTTCCCCCCCGTCCCTTGGGCAACGGTCCAACTGAGTGAGAAATGCCGCCCCGCAGCGTGCGCAATACCGACCCGAGTGTAGTTCCATGTCGCCCATTGACGCACGTATCCCTTAATGCCAAGACACCGCGGCGTAATCCGACCTGCCAATTCCGAACAAGAGCCTCGATTTCCGGGCGTGTTGATTCCCGCCGAGCAGCTCTTTTGGCGACAGGTCGTAGACCATGAATTCAATGGTTTGGAAGTTACCTAGGCGCGCGTTTACTTTATCACGGGCGTTTCGGCCAGGGAATCGTGAGGGAGAAGGAAAACAACTTCTTGACACAAGCGGTCATGTCGCGATAAACCGCACGTAAGCGGGCCATTGCTTACCGGTCGCTTACCAAAGCGCGGGTGCTGGTCGCGGGATGCCTTCGGGCAGGGAGGTTGCCAATGACGCGCTTCGCTAGCCTTTCCTTGGCCTTGGTACTCGGTTGTTCCTCTGAATTACCCCCTCCTCCTTCAATCGTCCACGCGCGGTTCGACCCAGAAGCCAAGGTCATTCCAATGCCGACCGACGTCTTGCGCGACGACGCGGTCGGTCGGCTGGTCTTGCCCATGGAGGACCCGCTGAATGACGCTGAGCGGGAGTTCTATTCTTTCCTAAACACGATGGATGGATGGTCCTCGACCATGTCAGCGTCGGTCGAGTTCACGGCGCCCATCGACAAGCAAACCGTTAACGCTGATTCATTACAGGTCTGGGAATGGGGAGGCGTGCCGCGTCGCGTCAAAGACGCAGCCGTTACCTTGAGTGACGATGGCTTGAAAATAACGATTGACGCACCGCGTTCCGGATGGAAGCGGAGCGGGAAGTACGTCGTCCTTCTCCGAAGCGGGCCGAAAGGTGTCCAAGGGAAAGATGGGCAGAAGGTTGAGTGTGACGCCGCGTTCTATTTCTTGCGGCTCAAGGAGAAGCTCGACACACCTGAGCACGATCGGGCGTTTCCCGGGAACAAGCGGGCAGAACGGATGGAGAACGCCCGCAAGTTGGAAGAAATCCGCCTGAAGCTCGCCCCATTCTTCGCCTTCTTCGAGCAAGAGAAGATCCCACGCGCAGAGGTCGCCGCGCTTTGGTCGTTTACGGTCACGCAGAAGACCGAGCTCGCCATGGACAAGGCATCACAGCGAATGCCGCTCCCCATTGACTTGCTCATTGATCCGAGCACGGGGCGAATAGACGTTCCCGTCGCCGAATGGGATAAACCGACGGTTGCCGAGGCCAAGGGTAGATTGAACCAATTCAATGGCTTCGGCGTTTCCAGCAATCTCCTATTCGAATTCACTGCACCCGTTGACAAGAAGACCATTACGAGCGAGTCGGTAAAGCTATTTGAGCTCTCCGATCCCCCGGTAGAGCTCAAGGCGAAGATCGTGCTTCTCGACGACCTCTTCCACGTCTCCGTCGAGCCCGAGTCGATCCCGCTCAAAGAACGTTCGAGGTACGCCGTGGTCGTGCTCGATTCCGCACGAGACGTAGACGGGTTGACGCCGGCGAGAATGCCCGCCGGGCATTTCTTGCTCGCCAAGGCACCCGTGTTCTCGAATGGAAGGAGTCAGATCAAGGCGATTCCCGATGCGGATGCCGAGCGCCTAGAGAAAGTCCGACAGGAGCTTCGCCCGCTCCTCGATCGAATCGGACGCGATCGAATCGTCGCTGCCTGGCCATTTAGCACCATGTCCATTGCCCAGGAGCTCCGTGAGGCGGTGAGCATGGCATCCCGCCTCGATGTCCCAGTGCAGCCAACGGTCACGAGGACCCAGACGCCACTCCAGGCGCTCGGCGAGTTCCCCTGGGGGGGATTATCGCTCCTGCGGGTGGGTACCGTCGTGCATGGGACGATCCCGTCCCCCGAGTTTCTCGATTCCACTACCCGAAGCTTCCGCACGGATGGTGGACACCGGATTGAGGATATCGGATTCACGATGACCATCCCACGCGATCACAAGCCAGGTGAGCCCCTGCCAGTCGTGGTTTTCGGCCACGCAATCCTCACCGAGCGCCGGTGTGTTCTCGCCGTCGGGGACGCCCTCGCCGCCAAGGGATTTGCCGCGATCTCCATTGATTTCCCCTATCACGGCAGCCGCACCCATTGTTACACGAAGGGCCTCCTGAGCATTCCCGACCCAATCACTGGCAAGCTGACCTCCACCAACCCATGCAAGTCTGGGTATGAGTGTGCCGAGGACGGGCGCTGCGTCGATGCAACGGGAAAGGGGAACGAGCTCTCGCTATGGCCAGTCGTGAACTGGCCTCAGGCCTCCGGGGCAGCTTTCATTGAAATCGACCACATTGCCAATTCCAAGGATCACTTTGTCCAGGCGTACATCGACCTCGGTGCCCTCAGCCGCTCGCTCCGCGCCGCGGATTGGAAGTCGGCGATCGGCTTCCCGCTCAAGACGGACAAGCTCTATTACCTCGGTCAGTCCCTGGGGAGTATTATTGGTGCAACCTTCACCGCCTTTTCGCCCGAGTTCGAGCGGATCATCCTCAACGTGCCCGGGTCCGACGTCGTCGACATGTTCGACAAGTCCCCGATATTTGGGATTCAGGTCAATGCGCTATTCAAGCGTGAGAGCGTGGAACGCGGTACGTTTGAGGCTGAGCGCTTCCTCAACGTTGGGCGCTGGTTCATGGACTCGGTGGATCCACAGAGCGTCGCCCACCTGCTAAAGGGGCGTAACACCCTCGTCCAAATGGCGCTCCTCGACGAGGTGATCCCCAATCCCTTTACCGTCAATCTTGCCAAGCTTGGCGGTATTGCGAAGCGAGACTATCTCGCCGAGCACATTTTCCTCATCTTACCTCTCGAGCTCGAGTACTTCCGCGCGACCGGTGATATCCGCGATTTCTTGACGTCTGGAACTAGTCCATGAGGGCGGCATTCCTGGCCCCGGCTCTCCTGCTGCTTTCCGTCGCCCCTGCCCGCGGGGCGGGCTTTGCGGTTGCCGAGCATGGTGCGGTCGCCGCGGGAACCGCCAGCGCAGGGACAGCTCGAGAGGGAGACCCCGCCGCGGGATGGTACAATCCCGCGGCGATTGCTGATGGAGCCGGGTGGCGCGTGGGCCTTGGGATTCTGGCCGCTATCCCCGCGTTGCGCGCGTCGTCGAGCGATTCCAAGTGGGAAGCGAGCACCGAGGAACGCATCGCCACTCCACCGCACTTTCAGGCAAGCTACGCCAAGGGGGCTCACGCGGTAGGGCTGGCCCTCTCAATTCCCTACGGGGGAGGGGTTTCCTGGCCAGCGAATTGGCAGGGACGATTCGAAATCGTCTCCTCGCAGCTGGAGTTCGCTCGTGTTGCCCCTTATTACGCATGGCGTCACGGGAGGCTTCGACTCGCTGCGGGATTCCACATCGATGCCGGCCGCATGAAGATCCATCGCAGGCTCGATTTCATTGACACCGAGGGGGATGTCTCCCTGAACCTGGCTGGTGCGGGCCTGGGATTCGATCTAGCTGCATTTGTGAACGCGACACCCCAGTTGGACCTGGGGCTTAGCTTCAAGAGTCGGACTCGGTTGGCCCTTTCGGGAAATGCCGATTTCACCGTACCCGACGCGTTCCTAGGCAAGGCGGCAGATCAACATGCCAGGGTTGAGATGACATTGCCGGATCGACTGGCCATTGGAGCTCACTGGCACGAAGGACCTTGGGCGCTGCTTCTCGACGTAGATATCACCTGGTGGAGCGTGCACAAGAAGCTCGTGATCGATTTTGCGAACGAAGAACCAGATGACGCGATCCAGGAGAACAATTGGAAGACGACGGCGGCGTTGCGTGGCGGAGCGGAATGGTTCCCTGCGGAAAATTGGGTCCTTCGAACGGGCGTCTATCTTGATCCCTCCCCCGCAAGAGACGACTCGCTCGCGCCGTCCTCTCCTGACTCGACCCGGGTTGGAGGCACGGTTGGGCTTGGGTACGCCCTGGGTCGGTCCTGGGCCATGGACGCATTCTATGAGTACATGTGGATCCTCAGCCGCGAAGCCAAGAACGAGGAGGCTCTCGCAGCGAGATACAGCGGCCATGCCCAGCTCTTTGGGCTTGGGCTTCGGTATTCGTACTAAGGGCAGCTGGAGCGTTAGCCGTACTTGCCCACCCTCTTTTTTCCCCTCTTGGCGAAAAGATCCTGTTGCTTGACACGGCGCGCGGCCCCGAGGGATACGTCTCGCCAGCCTCTACGTGATGTGGAAGCGCCAGAACTTGGGGCATTGATCCGGCATAGAAACCGCCACCCTACAATAACGCGCGACCGGTCGCTCACTTTATCCTTGAAACCAGTGCTTCAAGCAGCCAGATCTGCACCTGTCCTGCAGGGGAGCCAGCGATTTCAGCGTCGCACTTCAGCACCAGCATCGTGGCGCGCGGGAGCTTTCCGGTGACATTGAACTCCTGACGAAGAAAGTCAGCCCGAGGATCTCGCAGCGCCGTGCGCAGGGATTCGGCGACTTGCTTGGCCATGACATTCAAAACCTCGCGGGCGGTCTCGTCGAGCAGCGCCGTCGTGTCCTCCATCTTGTAGCGCTGATCGATTTCAGCCTTGGTCATTGCCATCAAGGTACCGGCAGACACGACGTGAAATCGGAAGTCGCTAGCGACGGTGCAGGAAGGCACGGCACGCTCGTCGAAGAGAGTGATGAACTGAGAGCGTCTCCCGGTTTCCTTGAAGGCCGCGAGGGAGTTCAGGAACTTGGCCGTCCCCGGCGAAAATCCTACGGGAGCCCCGAGCAGCGTGCCGAGCCCCTTCTCAAGTGAGTCAAAAACTGCCGAAATCCTTTCGGCCCGCGTGCTAAGGACGTCAGCGCTCATCGAGCCAGCGCCCGCAGGAATCTGAAAACGCGTCGCCATCTTCCTGGTGGATGGTAGCACGGAGCACGCAGCAGTCAGCGTGTAGAAAGCGATCGTCGCCCGGGGAGCCCGTGCTTCGCTTGCGTACACAAGGCTCTTCAGCACCGACACGGCCACGAATGCCAGGCTCTTGGTTCTTGATGAGCTTAGCGGGAATTCCTCCATCCCTGTGGCATTCATTCCCATGCCGGTGGGGCCGCTCGCCGGCTCCCGACTGCCACGGCGTCGTGGCTCGCTCATTGCTCCTGTGTCGCCGCGTGACGATGCCGTGGCGAGACAAGGGCCTCTACCTCTTAATTCCTGCGCTAGCACTGGCAGGCACGGGATGCGTTACCGGCTGCGAGTCGTCGCAACGCAACGTCGTGGCAGACGGCTCGCTCCGACACGACGCCGCTCCATCGGCCAAGCGCCCATCGCCCATCCTGGAGGAAAACCAGCGGGAAGGCGGATCGGGGTGGAAGCTTGCACCCAAGACCGATGCGATTGAATCGTACACGGATCGTCCCAGCTACCTTCCCGGTGAGTTGGCTCGAGTCCACGCGGCAGCGTCGGGGCCAATGAAAGCCCATTGGGAGCTTTGGCGCATCGGATATTACAGCGGAGTCGGCGGCCGACTTGTTGCATCGGGTGGGCCCGTGGAGATACCGACCAAGAGCGCGCCCGCGATGGACAAGGAGACAGGTGCCGTGCATGCACCATGGAAAGCCGCCTTCGACGTCGCTATCCCCGAAGGCGCTGTTACCGGAGCCTACGTTATCAAGCTCAAGACCTCCGTCGGTCAATCCTATTCTCTCCTCGTGGTGAGGGATCCGACCCCTCATGCTCCAATCCTGTACCCGCTATCGGTCAACACCTACCAAGCATACAACACGTGGGGGGGCAACAGCCTTTACGTCAATCGGCGAGGTGATTGGCCAGAATGGCACGCCTATGCGGTATCCTTCGACCGCCCGTATTCAATGGGCAATGGTCTGGGTCGGCTCTTCTTCTATGATTACGACTTCATCTCATATATCGAGGCGCAGGGCTACGATGTCGCGTACGCGACGGACGTGGACCTCGACGCCGATCCTGGCCTCGTTTCCGGTCGCCGCATGATCGCGTTTCAAGGCCACACGGAGTACTGGTCTGCACGAATGCGCGAGCACGTGGAATCTGGCCTGGCCAAGGGGACAAGCATCGCGTTCTTTGGAGCCAATGCTTGCTATTGGCAGATCCGCTACGCCCCGGCGCCTGATGGACGACCAAGGCGGGTTCTGATTGGGTACAAGGAGTTCGCCGCCCGCGATCCGTTTCAGAATACCGAACCAGACCACGTGACCACGTATTGGCGGGACTCACCGGTGCGGCGCCCAGAGAACGCGCTCATTGGAGTCATGTTCGGCGAGTGGACCTGGACCTCCACCCCACTCCTTGTCGGCGATGTCACGGCGTGGCCGTGGGTTGGCGCCGGGGCCGAACCCGGGGCCCTGATTCCGGCCATCTTCGGCATCGAGGTGGACCGACGCCATCCGAATGGTGCGGAGCCACCTGGGGTCTCGGAAATCGCGCGCTCACCAATCGAGAATCATCAGGGAGAGAACTCGATCGCCCAGTCGACGATCTACTCGGCGCCCAGCGGAGCCGAGGTCTTTGCCGCGGCGAGCCTCACGTGGTCGCGCGCCCTCTCGCGCGCGGGTTTTTGGGATCGTCGGATCCAGGTGGTCACGGCGAACGTGTTCTCTCGATTTGCCGGCAACGGATCACTGGGCTCGGAACTCGTTGTGCCCAGGAACCTTCCCGACGGAGCGCCGAAGCCGATTTACCGCGCGGGGGTTGTCGTTTCGACCGTTTCGCTCCGGCTATCTCACCCTGTCGCAGTGTCCTCGTTCATGAACGGAGACGCCGCCGTCATTGACGGGGATCGCGTGGTCCGCGTGCGACGAGACGGTTCATTGACGCTCCTCGCCGGTGGTTCGCCTGGGGACCGAGACGGCCAGGGCACGGCCGCGGCATTTCGCAATCCCCGGGGCATTGCGGTGGGCCCGGACGATCGCGTTTATGTCGCAGATACGGGCAATCACAAGATTAAGATCATAGACGTGAACGGAACGGCCCGAACGCTCGCAGGCTCGACAGAAGGCATGAAAGATGCCACGGGCTCTGCTGCCCAATTCTCTACTCCCATGGGAATTGCCCGCATCTCCAGCGGTAACCTGCTCGTTGCCGATTCGTGGAATCACCGCGTGCGCGCCGTCTTGCCCGATGGACAAGTGATCACGTGGGCGGGCAATGGGCAACGCGACGTGCAAGATGGCCCTGGCAGGGAGGCGAGCTTCTATTTTCCATTTACCATTGCCGCCCTGCCCGACGACAGCGCGGTCGTCGCCGAGTCCGACACGGGGCTCGTGCGACGCATCGGCAGCGGGCCGGATCACGTCGTGACCACCCTCGCCGGGGAACTCGCGCGAGGAGGCTTCGGCGACGGGCCGATTGAAACAGCCCAGGTCCATGACACCATTGGAGTGGCCGCGGGCCCGCGAGGGGAGGTACTCCTCCTCGATGGGGCCACGTTCCGCTTGCGCGCGCTTGACGAAGGCCGGATCGATACCCTAGCGGGCGGCGCCACTGCGCGCCTCGTGGACGGTCCGGGCTCAATCGCCGGATTTGGGCTCACGCGGGCTGCCGCAACGGCGCCTGACGGAAGCATCTTCGTCGTGGATAGCGAGAACCGTGCCCTCCGACGAGTTGTCCTCACGGAGCAGTAGGAGGAAGCTGCGGGCCGTCCTCTCGCCTGGCGTGATATGGTCCCACCATGAACATCCTGTACGGCGTCGTCGGCGAGGGGATGGGTCACGCCACCCGCTCCAAGGTGATCATTAGCCACCTGCTCTCTTCCGGGCACCACGTCAAGGTCTTGGTTTCTGGGCGAGCGCATGCCTATCTCAAGCGCTTCTTCCCGGACGTCGAGGAGATCACTGGTCTTCGGCTCATCTATGAAGAGAACGCCGTCAAGCGAGGACGTTCGTTCCGCAACTTCCTCAAGGAACTGCCGCTTTGGGGAGGCTGGGCTGAGAACTTCGACATCATGACCAGGGTGCACGAGAACTTTCGTGCAGATTGCGTGATTAGCGATTTCGAGTCCCTCGCCTATCTTTACGGCCAGCGGTACGAAGTCCCTGTCATTTCAATTGACAATATCCAGGTCATCAATCGTTGTGCTATCGAAGTTGATATCCCCGCGGAGGAGAGGGTGAACTTCTCCCTCGCTCGAGGGGCAGTTAAGGCCAAGCTGCCGGGTTGTCACCATTACCTAATCACGACCTTCTATTATCCCCCCGTGCGCAAGGAGCGAACGACCCTCTATCCACCCATCCTGCGTGGCGAGATCCTCGCCGCGAAGGCACGAACGACCATTGGCGAGCACGTGCTGGTATACCAGACGAGCGACAGCTTTGCGGAACTTGTGCCAACGTTGCGCAAGATGCACGAGCACTTCGTTGTCTACGGCCTGGGCCGCGATGAAGAGCTGGGAAACGTGACCCTCAAGTCCTTCTCCGAGCTGGGCTTCATTGACGACCTTGCCAGTGCCCGTGCCGTCATTGCGGGTGGTGGCTTCTCGCTGATTAGCGAGTCGATCTACTTGGGAAAGCCCATCCTTAGCGTGCCCGTCAAGAAGCAATTCGAGCAGCTCCTCAATGCTCTTTATGTTGAGCACCTCGGCTATGGGGCCTGCGCGCGAGATCTCGCGGCCGATGACATCAGGGGCTTCCTCGAGCGGGTTCCCGATCATGCGGCACGGGTCGCCACCCACGTCCAGGATGGCAACCGGGAGATATTTGCCGCGATAGACCGTCTCTTGAGGGAATTAGCCAGCTAGGCCGCGCCCGCGGCCAACTCGCGGCCTCTCCTCGCCAGGGATTCCAAGTTGTCGGCGTGCACGGCGTGTATTTCTGCGATGAGGTTCCGTCCGATTCCTCGCAGACCTGCGGCAAGATGGCGGTGAAGGCTCGCGTTGTAGGGATCCCACATCACAGCGCGAGAGAGCACGTTTACCGCAGCAGGATAGGATCCGCTAAAGAGAGCCAAGAGACCGAGAATCTGCAACGCCTCCTCGTGTGTCGGGTATTGGGCAAGAACCTCTCGAAGCACTGGCAGGGCTTCCGATATCTTGTCTTGGCTGACAAGATGCCTCGCCCTAGCCACCCGCTGGCCCACTTCCACCGGATAGCTCGGCTTCCCTCGCAGGGAGAAAGGCAGGTCAAAGCGACCGTGGCATTTCTTGCAAGAGAGTCGCAGGCTCAGCCGCCCAAAGGGGTTTTGGCCCATCGGGATATTCTTGTAGACCACGTCCTGGCGACAATGCGCACAGGTTGCCTCGAGGGTGAGAAGTGGCCCGCGCACCGGATGGGACTCGGACTGCCTCTTGACCGACTTGAGCTCCCCAGGCAGAACGATGCTTTCGTTTAGCGTGCTTATGATTTGGTTGAGCTCATTCCACTCGCGGTTGTCCATCGCAGTGGTATTCACCGGTGGGCAGCCGGCCTCCAGAAAGAGCTGCTGGTCGGGAATGAGTCCCTTTCGTATTGCCTCGAAGTAAAGATGGGTTCCGGGGTAGGGGACCACGCTCGTGAGGAAGGCCTGGTATTGGCGATTCTTCGACCACCATTCGAGCGATTCCACCGCGGTCTCCATGGTCTCCGCGGCGTCACCGAAGATGAGGTTCCCTTGGATTCCGATCTTCTTCTCGTAGGTCAGCCTGAGCGCCTTGTTGACTTGTACGGGATCCGTTTTCTTCTTCATGCTCGTGAGCACTTTCGCGCTCATGCTCTCAATGCCGTAGCTAATGTAAGTGCACCCAGCGTCCTTCATAAGGGCCAGTGTTTCCTCATCGACGAGGTCGACGCGCAATTGCACCAACCAGTTCAATCCATAGGGCTTAATCCGGTTGCAGAACTCGATGAGGCGGTTCCTTTTTACGGCAAACAGCTCGTCCAAGACCATGAGGGTATTCGGGCGGTATGCCTGGACCAGGTGATCGATTTCTGCAAAGAGCCCGTCGAGGCTGCGCTCCCGGTACACTTTCCCCAGCGGATGGAAACAGAACGTGCAGCTGAAGGGGCACGATCGACTGGCGATGATCTCGAGCACGCGTGGATGGTCGTGCATGTTGAGCGGGTAATCATCGGTCGGCAGCGTCATTTCGAAGCGTTGCCGGATTTCAAACCCCTCGTAATCGGGCCAAGCGAGGGAGTCCAAGTCGCGGTTGGGAGAGCGGGGCGGCGTCACTCGAGTATTCCCCTCCTTGTCTCGGTAGAGGATGCCCTGAATGCACCGTACATCCGCGTCCTCGCACATGGCCCGGGCCAGCTCGGCCATGGTCAGCTCACCCTCACCGACCACGCCGTAGGTAGGAGCGAGGTTTTCAAAGATGTACTGGGGCTCCGCGCTCAACATGCCGCCCCCGAGGACCGTGGCAATGTCCTTCCTCGCCGCGCGTGCTGAGTCCAATACCATCTTGATATGGGGGTAGTGCACGGAGAGCCCGCCCGTGCAGAGCACGTCGATTTCCCGCTTTTGAACGGCCTCGGCGATAACTTTCGGCACGGGTTCAGTCGCGTGGTTGAGATTCAAGCATTCGACCGCGTGCCCTTCTCGCTTGAGGGCAGCCGATAGGTACGCCAGGCCAAGTGGGAATGCATAGAAATCGCCAGGGCGGTTTACCCAGCGCGGAACGACCATGAGAAACCGTTTCATCCCCATTCCCCCTTCTTCGGTCTCAAAGTGGCGTCAATGGTGCCGACAGCCAGGCGCTAATCCCCGTGAAAGTGCACTAGGACACGGTCAGTCCCGAGCCTTGTGCAAGACTGGCGCCATTTCGTTTCAACTTTCGGGAGTCGAGATGGGGCGAGCCAGCGCTAGCTGGCCCTTGAACGGCTCGCCACCCGACGAACAGCGGCCGCTATGGCGTCGGGAACTTCTTCCTGCAAGAAATGTCCTGCCGACGTGTGCGTGATTTCGGCGCGCGGGAGGAGCTTCTCGAGCCATCGGATGACTCCACCGAGCACGGGGTCCCTATCCCCCCAAACAATGGCGGTCGGCCCAGGAAACTCCTCGACGAATTCCTGCGAGCGGCGCAGGGGTTCGATCGATGGATGAGCGTGATCGCTTGGGACCATGCGCGCCAGGGCGAGTGGGGCAGCGTTGTTGTCTAGCCCCATCAGGGGGAACCGGTATGCCCGCGCGACTTCGCCCCGGATGCTCAGCTTGTTTCCTTGCGCGAGCGCCATCGTGTTCTGCGGGAAACCGAGCCGGCGGAACACCACGTCGCTGACAATCGGAACATGGGCGAATCGATGGAATGCGGTGGGGCGGAAGTCGCGCCGGGGTGGGCCCACCACGGTGTTCAAGATCACGAGGCCGGCCACGCGATCCTTCCGGTCAGCGAGGGCACGGAATCCGATCGGCCCACCCCAGTCCTGACCCACAAAGACGAATTGATCGAGCCCCAGTTGATCGATTAAGCCGCCAATCCATCGTGCGTGGTTCTCGAGGGAATGCACGCATGGATCAGGCGGCTTGTCTGAGAATCCCAAGCCCAAGAGGTCCGGCATGATGACCCGCAGCCGCTCAGAGGCCAGCGCGGTGGCTACCTTGCGGTAGAGAAAGCCCCAGCTTGGGTTGCCATGGAGCATGAGCACCGGTGAGCCACGACCGTTTTCCATGACATGGAAGCGATGTCCATCCACGTCAATCAGATACCGCTTGAACGGCACGTGCGCGAGGAGCCAGGGTGGCATGGGGGGAGCGGGTAGCCTGTTCATCGCCAGAAGAACATACCATCGAATGAAGTGATACGCTCCGCACATGAAGCGTTGTCTCTCGGTATTGGGCGTGATCTTTTTTCTCGCCGCTCCCCTGCCGGCGCTCGCAAAGCACGCACACATCATCTCTCTCGGTGGGCATGGGACCACGCAAGCAATCATCTTTCGGGGACGTGCTCAGAGCGGAAAGCCTTCTAAAGGAGCCATTGGCAAGGGACGCCTTGGAAAGCTGGCGTCAACCGCCCATGCGTTCATGAGGAACGACCTCGAGCATGTTCGGATTCGCGTCGTCGACGTGGAAAGTCGACGCACGATCGACCAGGCCACCGATGATGAAGGGTTTTATCGAATTCCCTTCCCTGGGCCATTCAGCCCAGGGAAGAAGATTTTTCAGGTTCTCCTCGTAAGCCGCAAGTACAAGGCGGAGCCGATCTTGGTCCCCGTCATCGTGGTCGAGGCGAGCAAGCCTGGACTCGTCGTCCTCGCGGACATTGACGACACCATCGCGCATACCGGTGTACCCGACGGCGCGCTCTCGGTCGCTGCGCGGGCCTCAATCTCCAATTCGGAGGACATGCGCCCAATTCCTCACGCCGCCAAGCTCCTCTCCCTCCTGGAAGAACGTGGCGTCCCCGTTCTCTACGTCAGTGCAGGTCCGGTCGAGCTCGCTCCCCGGACCAAGGACTTCCTCGCGCGCAACGGTTTCCCCGCAGGACCGCTGTTCCTCAGGTACTACGAAGACGAGGGAATCAAGAACCCTGGGCGTTACAAGCGCGCCGTCGTAGCCGGCC
>JACQUZ010000004.1 GCA_016210055.1 Deltaproteobacteria bacterium
AGTATGGGATCCCGGCGGTGCTCGCCGTGTCGTCGGCCACGCAGCACATCCAAGACGGTGACCTGATCGCGGTTGACGGCGCCCATGGGACCGTCGAGGTGCTCAAGCGCGCGGAGGCGTAGATGTTCCCGCCGCTCCGTTTTCTCAACTTACCGAACGCTGCGACCACTCTCTCGGCGGTGGCGGGTTTCTCTGCCATCGTGTTCGCTTCACGGGGAGCCGGCCGAGTCGCGCTCGCGTTCCTGTTCGGCTCGATCTTGCTGGACCGAATGGATGGCGCCCTTGCCAGGCGTCTCGGCCGCACGACCGACTTCGGGCGTGAGCTCGACAGCCTAGCTGATGCGCTGAGCTTCTCCGTCGCACCAGCCTTCATTGGCTATTTCGCCGGTGCGGGGGTTTTCGGCACCGCCTGCGGCCTCGTCTACTGCGTGGCAGGCATTTGGCGACTCGCCTACTTCAACGTCACGGGCATGCAGGGCGCTGGCGAAGGCGAACGCTTTGTGGGGGTCCCGACCACGGTGGCGGCGAGCTGGTTCCTCATCGCGCTGGTGGCCTTGCGCCATGCGCCGTCGTCGCTGCTAAGACCCGGGCTCGCACTGCTCTTCCTCATCCTCGCGGCCCTCATGGTTTCGTCGCTCCCATTCCCAAAGCGCGGGCTGCTCGTGAAGAGCCTTTACCTGCTGCTCCCCTTGGCGCTTGCTGCCTCGTGGTGGTGAAGGCCGCGGGCCCTCACCTACCGGCTTTGCCCCGTGAAATGGAACTCGCGCAGGAGCAGCGCAGGCGCCAGGTAGTTCCCCCACGTGCTCCATGAGGTGGGACACGCCACGAGGTCCTTTCCCACTCCTCCCGCACGCGAGAACGCCTCGACGATGCGTTCCGTGAAGCGGAGGTTTGTGACCGCCGCTCCGAGGCGTCCGTCCTCAATCAAGAAGGTCCCGTCGCGCGTCATTCCGGTCATGGCAGCGCGCTTGGTGTCTAGGAACCCGTTCACATAGTGAAAGCGCGTCACGAAGAGCCCCCGCTCTACACGGGAGATCAGATCGGCGGTCGATGCGTCGCCCGGCAGGCACACGATGTTGGCAGGGAAAGGGCCCTCGGCAAGCTCTTCGCCAAGAAAGGCGGCGTGGCCGGTGGAGCCCCCCTCGTCATCGAGGAGCGCGGCCGACTGGCGGTCGGTGACCGGGCGGCCACGCAAGCCACGGTCTACCAGGACCACGCGCCGCCTCGGCGTTCCTTCTGCATCGAATGGGAACGGGACCACCGACGGGTGGTCGTAGCCCCAGTCGTCGATCAGTGTGATGCTCGGGTCCCAGAGTTGTGTTCCGCCCGTTCGTGCCTCGCCTCCTCGCGCTTCGTCAGAGGCGTCCCCGGCGCCCACGAGGAACGAGGTCCCATCGAGGACCGCCCGGGCCGAAAACGAGGTCATGGCCATCCATTCGAGGAGCGAGACCACTGCAGGCGGTGCCAGCACCACGTCGAGGCGTTGGGGGGCCATGGTGATCTTCTTCCTCGAGCGGCACGCCGTGTCCACTGCACGTTCAGCGAGGGAAGAGAGGTCCATCTGCGTGACATCCGGCCCGTGGAACGAGGCATATCCCGACGCGTCACCGTCGAGAGCGATGAGCTCGAGACCAGCCTGGGTGAACTGGTGGTAGGCCGCGACACCCCGGGCGGTCACCACGGCCAATTGCTTGGGACTGGTCACGAAGGTACCAGCGCAAAGGAGGTTGTCCCGTTCCGCCCGGACGAAGACTCGGGCGACGGCCTCGGCTCTTTCCTTGGGCCCCAGGCCGGAGGTGGCCTCAAAGAAACCGCTTTCATGCGGAGGCCGGTCGGGAGATGGCCTGGAAAAACCTGGGAACTTGGGGGTTGGAGGTTGATGCCGCGCCAGCTCCACGGCCGAGCGCGCGGCGTCCGCAAGGCCGGCTTCGTCGAGCGCGCTCGTCATGGCGGTTCCCACCCGGTCGCCGAGGGCCACCCTCAAGCGAGTTCGCCTTTCGACCACAACGCCCGATTGGGTGATGGTCGAGTTGGCGAAGCGGGTGATGCCCAACAGCTGTCCGGCATGGCTCGCCTCGGCGTCAGTGGCGCCGAGCGCTCGAGCAGCGCGCACGGCGCCTTCCAGGAGCGAGAGCAAGGTGTCGCGAGAAACGCCGGTCACGGCGTGCCTCCCAGGGAACCCGAGGCTCCCACCTGCACGTCACGAAAGCGAGCGGGCGCGCAGCCATGACCCACGGACATGAGCTGCATGGGATCCCCCTTGCCGCAGGACACGAAACCCCACAGGCGGAACGCGTCTTGGCGACAAATCGCGTCGCATCCAGCCCAGAAGCGCGGAGTGATCCCGGTATAGACGGGATTCTTGAGCATGCGGACCAGCTTCCCTTTCTTGATCTCCCATGCGGCCTCGCACCCGAACTGGAAGTTCAGGCGGAGATCGTCAATGGACCAGCTTCGGTTCGTGGTCATGAGCACCCCGCGGTCGGTGTCGGCAATGAGCTCGTCCAATGAAGCAGGGCCTCGTGGATCGGGCTCGAGCGACACGTTGGTCATTCGAATAATGGGCGGTCGGCTCCATGACTCGGCGCGCATGCAGCCTCCCGAACGGCCAAGCTCAAGGCGCGCTGCTGTCTCACGCGACGAGAGGTAGCCCACGAACATCCCCCGGGCCACCAGGGGGGTACGGCAGCTAGCCACCCCTTCGTCATCCCAGCCGAACGTGCCAAGGCCGGCAGGTATCGTCGCATCCGCCGTCAGATTGACGAGCGGTGAGCCGTAGCGGAACCGACCCAGCTTGTCGGGGGTGAGAAAGGACGCGCCAGCTAGGGATATCTCTTCGCCGAGCGCACGATCTGCCTCGGTGGGGTGGCCGCAGGACTCGTGCACTTGGAGGGCGAGCTGTGGCGTGTCGAGGACGAGCGTCACGTTGCCAGAGGGGCAAGGAGAAGCGCGGAGCAATGCCATTGCCTCATCACGAATCCGCGGTGCGTTTCCGCCCAAGTCGAGGGACGCCACGGTTTCATACCCACGCCCCATGAGCCCGCCGTCCAGATCGAGGGGCCAGGTCCGAACCGCGACATCCGCGTCACGGGCGACGACAATCTTGAGCCCCGCACCACCGCACGTCGTCTCCTGCTCGTAGGCGCCCCCCTCGGTCGAGGCGAACCACTTGTGCTCCCGGCGCCACTGCATCTTGGCTTCCGCGGACAAGATTCGCGCCCCCCTTGGATCCTCCTGGCAGAGATGCGCTGTCGCCGCCCGGAGGTCCGCGAGCTTCTGCTCGAGCGGGACCTTAAAGGGGTCCACGGCCACCGGGGTTCTCCAGGTACCGCGAGGCGGGTCGTTTTCGGCGAGGCGCAGCCGCTCCCGGGCGACCCGGGCCGCGGCCCGGGCGACGTCGAGGGCTTCGGCGGCTGCCTTCCTGGCTGCTTCCTCGCCGGTCCCCGGTCGGGCGGCGAAACCCCATGCACCCCTTACCATCACGCGCACCCCAATGCCCTCGGAGACCTCGCGATCCAGGCGGTCGACATCCCCACCGCGGAGCGTGATGTGCTCCCGCTCTTGCCGAACTACCCGGGCGTCCGCGTACTCAACCCCTTCGGCCCGGCATGCCTCGTCGAGCGCTGCACGTGCGATCGGAATCATGGGGGCGAAGCATGCCGGAATTTGCCAGAACCAGAAATTGAAGAGATCCTCCCGCTCAAGATGCGGCGATGTGTGACCAAGGCTTGACAGCGTGTCTGAAAGACAACGAAGATAGAAGAACTAAGAGCGCGAAAGGGCGTCGGCCCTGGATGGCACAGCGGTTGCTAGTACGAGCGAGCAAGCAGCCTTCTGAACATTTTTGACAACGAGCCACGGAGTAGAGCCATGAAAAAACTAGCATCCCTAATCACCTTCCTCGCAAGCAGCACGCTTGCTGCCTCTGTCGCGCTGGCCGCAGATGTTTGCGTGCAGATCGATGAATCCAAGGACAACCTGCCCGAGGCGGACCGCGCGGGCGCCAAGACGCTTCTTGCCCAGGCCCTCGAGTCCCAGGGCGAGCGCGTGGTCGCCACGGGCTGCACCGGCACCTATACGGTGTCCCACGTCAAGCTCGGCAACAGCGTGACGGTGACGCTCACCGGACCCCAGGGTACCCGCCAGGTCACCGCGCGGTCGATCGACGACCTGCCCGCCCTCTATAGCCAAATGGTGACCTCGCTCGTGACTGGCAAGCCCATGACGACGAGCGGCGACACGGTGGACCGCACCAACGCGACCAGCGCTCAGGCCGCGCCCAATCGGGTGGAGGCCGATTCGCTCTGGTACGCCCGACTGGGCTTCGCCGGCATCGTCGGGGCGGGCCTGGAGACGGGCCCGTCGTTTGGGGTCGGCTACCGCTTCGAGTTGGACGACATCGGCATCGACGCCTCGTTCTTCAACTTGATGGTGGTCGACAGTGAAGGACAGAGCAGTGGGGGTGCAACGGGTTCCTGGGTGAAGCTCATGGGGCTTTATTTCCTTGATCCTCAGGCGAACCGCAGCGCGTATGTCGGCGGTGGAATCAGCTGGGGTGCCGTGGGCGTGGTCGACGACAACAAGTCGTTCTCGGACAGCGGCTTGCAGGCAGAGCTTTCGGCCGGCTATGAGCTCCTGCGCGCCAGCACCATCCGCCTTTTCGTGCAGGCCGACGCGACGCTCCCCCTGTACCTCGCTGAGTCGATTGACTTGTCGGGTGACGGCACCGCCACGGGAACCGATTCGATCTGGGCCCCCTCCTTCGGCATCTCGCTCGGAGTCGGCTGGGGTAAGGGCGCGACCCGGGTCCGCGTGATCAAGTAACTCGTGATACCCTTGCCGTAGTGCCTCGCTTCCCAGATCTCTCGGCGCCGGCAGGCGCCATGCCCTCCTCGATTTTCGCTCGCCTGGTAGAGAAGCTCCCTTCGCTCGGCGGCGAAATCTTCCCCTTCCACCTCGGCGACACGCACCTAGATCCGCCGCCTGAGGCGTGCCTCCACAGGATCGCCTGGGACGACCGAGGGCCGAGCCTTTATCGCTACGCGCCTCCGTCGGGCGATCCCGTGCTGCTTGCCGCGATCGTGGCCAAGCTGTCGCGCAAGAACGGCATGCAGGTATCTACCTCGCATGTGCAGGTCACCGCCGGTGCGACCCATGCGTTCGCATGCGCGACCCGGGCGCTCCTCGATGAGGGGGACGAGGTCCTCATCCTTTCCCCGTTTTGGCCGCTGGCGCGCGGGATTGTCCTTTCTGTAGGCGCGCGCCCCGTCGAGGTCCCCTTTTCAACCGAGCTCTACTCCAATCCGTCCGTGGATCCCAGGGCGCTCATCAGGCCCTTCATCACCGACCGCACGGCCGCAATTTATCTCATCAACCCCAATAACCCGGACGGGAAAGTCCTGGGGCAAGCGGAGCTCGCTGCGGTCGCCGACTTGGCGAGGCACCACGGGCTTTGGGTTCTCTCCGACGAGGTCTACGAGGACTTCATCTTCGACGGGCGATCCCACCTGTCGATCGCAACGCTCCCTGGCATGGATGAGCGGACCATCACGGTGTTTTCATTTTCCAAGAGCTATGCGCAGGCTGGCTTGAGGGTCGGCTACCTGGTGGGTCCAGAAAGCGCCATCGCAGCGATCCGGAAGCTCGCCAATCACTCGATCTACAACGTGCCCCGGGCCATGCAGCGTTCGGCCCTGGCGGCGCTCGTCCACGGCGAGAAGTTCCTCGCATCGGCGCGGGACGAGTACGTGCGGGCTCGTGACTTGGCTGTGGCAAAGCTCGGAATCCCTTGTCGGGTTCCGGAGGCTGGGACATACCTGTTTGTAGACCTCGCGGGAGCCCTGCGAGGCAGCGAGCAGGTCATTGACCTCTTGGAGCGCCTGGCAGCAGAGGGGATATTGCTTGCGCCGGGGGAGGCGTTTGGGGCCGCGCACGCGACGTGGGCGCGGCTGTGTTACACGGCGGTTCCGC
This sequence comes from Deltaproteobacteria bacterium, assembly GCA_016210055.1. Classification (GTDB taxonomy): domain Bacteria; phylum Myxococcota_A; class Polyangia; order Haliangiales; family SHYZ01; genus JACQUZ01. Next base: position 5,971 of record JACQUZ010000004.1, read on the forward strand.
GGGAGAAGCTCGGGGTCGGGCTAGAGAAGATGGGCAAGCTGCTCGCGAAGGGTTGAGGCACGCCCACGCGGAGCAGGGCTTCTTCGACCATCCTCTCGGCAATCTCGGCGGGTGGCGTCCAAGTGCGGAGCGACCGGCGTGCGATCTCGGCAATCGTGTTGTAGATGAGCAGCGTCTTCTGCCGGGCCTCGTGGGCGTCGTAGCCCTTCCATTCCTGAGCCACGTTGATAAGCCCGCCTGCGTTGATGGCGTAGTCCGGCGCGTAGAAGACGCCTCGGTCTTGCAGGAGCTGCCCCATTTCCTTGCTCGCGAGCTGGTTGTTCGCCCCGCCGGCAATCATGCGGCAGCGCAGGCGATCGACGGTCGCGTCGGAGATCACGCCTCCCAGCGCACAGGGGGCGAGCACGTCGCATTCCACCCCCAGGATCTCGCCGGCGGAAACTATTTCGGCGCCCGTCTCTCTCGCCACTCGCAGCGCTCGGGCCTCGTCGGCGTCGGCGATGGTCAGGCGGCAGCCTGCATCGAAGAGCTCTCGCGCGAGGTGCATGCCCACGTTCCCCACGCCCTGAATGGCGACGTGGAGCCCCTGCAAGTCGTCGCGCCCCATGACCACGTGCGCGCACGCCTCGATGCCCCGCCGGACGCCAAGGGCCGTAAAGGGCGACGGATCCCCCGAGCCTCCCATCTCCTTGGAGGCACCGAGGCAATGACGCGTGACAGACCGAACGACATCGATGTCCGTGGGCGAAGTACCCGAGTCTTCACATGTGAGGTAGCGGCCGTTCAGGGTGTCCACGAAGCGGCCGAACGCACGGAACAAGGTTTCGCGATCGGGTGGCGGCCGCGACGGGTCGACCCAGATGACTGCCTTGCCACCGCCGTGGGGAAGCCCAGCGAGGGCAGCCTTGGCGGTCATTGCCCTCGCCAGGCGCACCACGTCCTCGAGGGCCTCATCTTCACACCCGTAGGCGCGGACTCGGGCGCCGCCGACCGCAGGCCCCAGCCGGGTATCATGGATCGCGATCATGGCGCGGAGACCGGACTCGCTATCGTGCGCCGAGTGAACCTCCATGGTGCTGCCGTTACGCGCGAGGATTTCGAAATGGCTCATGGTTTCCTCCGGTGGTGGCCGATAGGTACAGGAGATGGCCTTGAGGATCAACAAAAATGCGAGTAAAAATGAGGACTTATGACGCACGGTGTCAGCTCGCGTGACGCGGCGCTCCGGGCCTTGCGCATGGCGCTCGCGCGCCTTACGACCCCTTCGCTCGTTGCCCACGCGGCGCAACGCTTCGTCTCATCGGACCTAGGCGAAGGGAGCATCCGGATCATCGCGGTGGGCAAGGCCGCCGCCGCCATGTCCGTCGGTGCGATCACTGCGCTTGGCAATCGCGTGGGCATGGGGCTCGTCGTGACCAAGGACGGGCACCGTGCCGCGCTCCCGGACCGAATCGAGCAACACGAGGCGCCTCATCCCTGGCCCGATGATCGCTCGACCCGTGCCGCCGAATTGGTCTTGCGACGCGTCAAAGCGGGCGCTCCCGGTGGCCTCACGCTGTTCCTCATCTCTGGGGGGGCGTCATCGCTGGTCGCACTCCCGGCAGCCGGTATTACCCTCGCGGAGAAGGTCGCGTCCACGCGCGCCGTCGCCCTCGCCGGCGCGTCGATTACCGAGCTCAATTGCGTGCGCAAGCACTTGTCCGCCGTCAAGGGGGGCCGCCTCGGAACTTCGGTGCAAGGTCGCGCCCTCGTCCTTGTCTTGTCGGACGTCTTGGGCGACGACGTGTCCACCATCGGAGGCGGCCTCCTCGTGCCAGACCCCACTACGTTCGACGATGCGCTGGGGGTAGTAGACAAGCTTGGCGTTCAATTGCCGACGCAAGCGCGTGCGCTCCTCGAGGCGGGTGCCAGAGGAGGGCGAGACGACACCCCCAAGCCGGGCGATCCTCGCTTCTCGGAGATCGCGACGCACGTCCTCGCCGGACCCGACGATCTCGTGGTCGAAGTCGCCCATGCCCTGGGGCAGGATGGGATCCGAGTAGACGAGACCACAAAGCGCGTGTCCATGTCGGTCGAGGATCTCGCCGAGTGCCTCGTCTCCGCGGCGGGCTTCCTGGCCCAGCGCGCCCTCGCTACCAAGATGCCCCAGGCGCTCGTCGCCGGCGGGGAGCCGGTGATCCGCGTGTCGAGCCCTTCGCCAGGAAATGGCGGTCGCGCCCAGCACGCCGCCCTTCTTTGCGCCAAGCTCCTCGCCGAGTCGCCGCCCAAAGCCGGCGCCGAAGTGGCGATCCTGTGCGCAGCCTCCGACGGAACAGACGGCCCTACCGATAACGCGGGCGGGGTGGTGGACGAGCGAACTTGGTCACGGGTGGCGGCCTCGGGCAACGATCCCGATCGAGCCCTCGCTGCCCATGATTCGGGATCAGCTCTCGCGGCGTCCGGCGATCTCGTCACCACGGGTCCGACGGGCACCAACCTTTGCGACGTGTTCGTGGTGGTGGCCCGCCCATTGTCCTTGTAGGTAGAAAGCCTACCTATCTTTTATAAGGTGACGGACGTGGCTTCACGCCGGCGGGTGATTCAGGTTCTACCTCTCGGGCAAGTTCGCGCCTTGGACCTTACGGCCGCATGGAGGGCGATTAGGTCGCGAATCGATTGCGACGGGGAGCTCGTTCCACCCGTTTTCCTGCCCTCTCATTCGTTTCGGTCGAGCCGAGGGCAACACGACGCCGACAAGCTCCTCGACTTCCTGTTCGAACGGCTGGATCCCAAGGTCATGCGCATCATCGGCGTCACCGCCGCCGATCTTTTTGCCGAGGGGCGCAACTTCGTTTTCGGCTATGCGCACATGCGAGATCGCATCGCGGTGGTCTCGACGCACCGCCTGCGTGAGCTGTACTGGGGACGACCCGACCACGAGGGGCTCCTTGGCGCGCGCATTGACAAGGCCGTGGCGCACGAGATCGGTCACACGTTCCATGTCCCCCATTGCGAGAACGCGACCTGCGTGATGCACCATGTGGAGTTTCTGTGGCAGCTCGACGAGCTCGGCCGGGACTACTGTGAGGGGTGCGCCTCCATGGTGAGCGCGGCTTCTTGCCGCGGCGTCGACGATCCCGAGACCCTCTTCCAATTGGCGGGCTCGTACATGCGGCGGCACCGCCTCGTGAGAGCCGTGGCCACGTACGCGGCCGCAACCGAGGGGGCCCCAGGAAATCCGCATTACCACAACGACCACGGCGTGGCCCTCTTGGCCATTGGAAACCGGCCTGGCGCGGCGCGGGCATTTCAACGGGCCCTCGAGCTCTCGCCGGGCTCGCCGCAGCCTTATTACAACTTGGGAATCGTGTGCCGCGAGCGCGGTGACGTGGCAAGCGCGGATTTCTTCTTCGGCGAGGCCTTGAAGCGCGAGCCCGATCTTCCCAACGGTCTAAGGTACCTTGGGATCCTCCACCAAGACCACTTCTTTGACCCTATTCGCGCGCGGCACTACCTGTCGCGGTACCAGGCCGTGAGGAGGGACGACCATGAGGTCGCCCGGCGACTCTGCGCTCTCGCCGGGGAGGACAGCGACCAAGTACGCGGCGCGTGACGGATCCCGGGCTCCGGTGTAGCTTCCCGGCGTGGCCGATAAGCTGCTTGAAACGACGTGGACGATCTTGAAGGTGCTCCAATGGACGGCGAACCGGTTCTCCGAGCGCGGGATCTCGAGCGCGCGTCTCGACGCCGAGGTGCTCTTGGCTCACGTCCTCGGCATGACCAGGGTGGGGCTCTACACGTCACACGACAAGCCGCTCCAACAAGGCGAGCTGGCCACGTACAAGGACTTGATAAGGCGGCGGCTTGCAGGCGAGCCGGTGGCATACCTTACGGGGCGTCAGGAATTCTGGTCTCTTCCCCTCAAGGTTGATCCACGCGTCCTCATCCCGAGGCGGGACACCGAAACGCTCGTCGAGGTGGCGTTGGCCGTAGCGCGTCCTCGTAACGCCTGTCGCATCGCGGACGTGGCGACGGGGAGCGGTGCGGTCGCGCTTGCCCTGGCCAAGGAGCTGCCCCAGGCGACGGTCGTGGCGACGGACGCGAGCCCGGGCGCGCTGGAGGTGGCACGGGAGAACGCCGACCAGCTGGGGTTATCGTCGCGCGTGGAGCTGCGTGAGGGCGATCTCGTTTCGCCGCTCGACGGCACGTTCGACCTCATCGTGTCCAACCCGCCCTACGTGCCAACCGACGAGATCGCGACGCTGGCCCCCGAGGTGAGGCGCGAGCCGAGGGCTGCACTTGACGGTGGGTCAGACGGGCTTTTCGTGCTGCGCCGACTTGTTCCAGCCGCCATGGCTTTCCTTGCGCCCGATGGGCGCTTGGCGGTTGAGCATGCCCATGACCAGGGAGAAGCCGTGGCAAGGTTGTTTCAGGACTCTGGCTACATAGACGTGGTGACGACCAAGGATCTTGCTGGAGTCGATCGGGTGACCGCAGGGCGGAAGAGGGCTTAGAGTGGAATGCCAAAGAACGCCATCGCTCGTCCGCCAGGGAAAAACGGGATCTCGCGGTATTCCCAGTCGTATGCCGATGCACGCGCAGCCATCGCCCGCAGGTCGTCCTGGTCGTGGATGCGGAGCGCGCTCACGGCCGCATCCCACAGTCCAATGACCGGCACCAAGGGCACGGCGTAGGTCGAAAACGCCTTGAGCCAGCGGTCCTGAGGGGTAAGAAACGGGTTTGCGAGCGCGGCGATCCCCAGTGCCGGAAGGGTCGCAGCCATGCGAGCCAGGCTCCGTGGGAAGGACTCCACGATGAACAGGGCGCGACGCTTGGCCACCGCGTCGGCGATGAGGCGCGCCGCCACGTCCGGCGGGAAGTGATGCAAGGCGTTGATGATCGTGCGTGCTGGGCGATCGAGGTGCGTTGGCACGCAGGTGGCGTCGACTGGCTCACGGGTCACTTCGACAAGCCCCGGGTGCCGGCCCGAGACGCGTTCCATGGCGGCGGTATTCGGCAAGAGGTCGGACAAAACGAAGCGCACGGGTGGCAAGCCTTGCCTCGCGAGCGCCTCGAGGAGCATCGAGACCGGCTCGCCGGAGCCGCTGCACAGGTCGAGCACGGACTCGCAGCCTGCCCGCCGGCAAAAGTCGGCAAACACCGGCCCGACCCCGTCGAAGACTCGCCCCCAGCGGAGGCCGTTGCCTAGCGATTCGATGATGGACTCGCGCAAGAACCGCGGACAGGCGGAGAGATCATTGAACTCGAAGGCCTGGACTCGGGGCGCGGCTTGGGAGGTTCGGCGTGCGATTTCCTTCATGAGGGGGGATGGTAGGCGGCTTGGGTGGGATGCCGCAAGGTGGGAGCCGTGGCGACGTTGCTGCTCCTTTCTGGGCGGCGACAAGCCTGCGCGGCGTCATGTTAAGGTCACCGTCGTGAATCCGTGGCAACAGGCCTGGCTCTTGGATCCCAAGGTCACCTTTCTCAATCACGGCTCGTATGGAGCCTGCCCTCGCGATGTGCTCGCCGAGCAGGAGAGGCTTCGCCACGAGATCGAGCGCCAGCCCGTGCATTTCTTTGCGCGCATGCTCGAGGGGCTTCTCGAGGAGGCTCGCGCAGAACTCGCGCTTTTCGTGGGGGCGAGCGCGGATGACCTCGCGTTCGTGCCGAATGCGACAGCCGGCGTTAACGCTGTGGTTCGCTCGCTATGCTTTGAGGCCGGCGACGAGTTGCTCGTGACCAACCACGCGTACAACGCGTGCAAGAACGCCTTCGAAGGTTCTGCGGAAAGGCAAGGAGCACGTGTTGTCGTGGCGGAGGTGCCGTTTCCGCTGCATGACCCTGGCCAGGTTGTGAGTGCGGTGGAAAAACACGTGACCGGCCGGACGCGCCTTGCCCTTATCGACCACGTCACAAGTCCGACTGGGCTCGTGTTTCCGATTGAGCGCTTGGTTGCCATGCTCTCCGAGCGTGGCGTGGATGTCCTCGTCGATGGTGCCCACGCACCCGGCATGTTGCCACTCGACCTCGCCGCGCTATCCGCGCTCGGCGCGGCCTATTACACCGGCAACTGCCACAAGTGGATGTGCTCGCCCAAGGGGGCAGGGTTCTTGCACGTGCGGCGGGACCGGCAGCACTTGATTCGGCCAACGTCGATTAGCCATGGGGCCAATTCGCCAAGGCGGGACCGCTCGCGCTTCCGATTGGAATTCGATTGGACGGGGACAATGGATCCGACCCCCTATCTATGCGTTCCCCACGCGATTCGTTTATTTCGACACCTTCTTCCCGGGGGGTGGACGGAGCTCATGGCACGCAACCGGGGCCTGGCGCTCGTGGCGCGGCAGGTACTCTGCGACGGCCTTGGCATGGCCAGCCCGTCTCCCGCCGAAATGGTGGGTAGCCTCGCCGCGGTGCCTCTCCCGCCTGGTGACGCCGAGACGCTTCAGCGCGCGCTCCTGGAGCGGCATGGCATCGAAGTCCCGGTGATCCCTTGGCCAGAGACGCCTGGGCGACTGGTTCGCGTATCGGCACAGCTCTATAACGAGCCGTGGCATTACGAAAAGTTGGTCAACGCGCTTCGGGAATGCTTGTAATCTTTACTTCAACCTATTGACGAAGCTCGTAAATGGCATCGAGTGGGACGAGCACAAAGCGTCCCTGCCGCCGCATTTCAATCCGGGCGGCTCCGGACTCATTCGCCCGACCCGCGGCCGCCACGGCCGAGTATGAGAACGGGAAGCGCGTCGGCGCGCTGCCACCAACCTGAGTCGTGAAACGGGACATCGTGCCGTACGGTTCGCCGTAGGACACCGGTGTACCCCGAGCGTCGAAGTAGGTGCCCTGCGCACCGTCGACCACGTGGCCCGGTCCAAAGACGATCGCGAGGAGTCCTGGATCCTCGTGCCGGACCGCCTGCTGGAGCTCCGCTTTCCCCTGCTGGACCACGGGACCGGTGGTGAAGGGGCGTCCCACCATGACGGAGCGCGTGACGTCCACGCCGTCCCCCGTGTCTTCAGGGAGGTGCATGGTGAGGATCTCGAATCCTGATGCCTGAGCGCTGGAGATCTTGTCCTCGGTCAGGTGGGACAGGAGCAGGGCATCGAGGGCGAGAGAGCAGAGGCCGCTCTTCCCAACGCTCTTGGACACGTACTTCATGAGGCCGGGGTTCATCGCGCCCTTTAGTGCATTCATGGTGCTCGTCCCCATGCCGACGTTGATGAGCCCCTTGGGTATCCCGGTGCTCACCTTCCAACCCGCGTTGTAGGCCAATCCCTTCGGCTCGAGCCCGTGCACCGACGGAACGTCCAGGGCCATCTTCGCGGCGGTCGACCCCACGGCCCAGGCGACCCCAAAAGCGTTGATGGTCCCACCAGTCGCCAAGGTACATGCCAGGTCAGCGACCAAGCCAAGTACCTTCTTGGCCCAGTAGCGAACGTCACCCTTTCGATCCTTGCGCGCGATCGCGTCGAGCTGGAAGGGGGGCTGCGATCCCTCCGGCACGAACGTGAACATCAGGGTCGCGCCCAAGAGGTCTGCGGCTACTAGAGGAGCGCCGCCGTCGCCACGCGGAAGGGTCGTCATCTCCACGTACGAGCCGGGCCCGGTGACGGCGACTCCTGTCGTGACGATCTGATCCGGCTCTCCGGACGTTTCGATCAAGTCGTCCTCGCTGAAGCGGACAACCCTCATGTTGACCTTGCTGACGTCCTGGTGCCGCATTTCGGCCGGCGAGCCCCATGAGAGGTAGGCGACGTCCAAGTCGTAAAGATCAACCCCGGGCGTCTCGGCGACGATCTGGTAGGAAAGACGTCCCTCTCCACCGCCTACGAATCCCCCCGAGGTGCCGCCTGCATCCTCAAGCAACCCACTGCTCGTCAGGAATGCGGACGCCTCGCCGTAGGGGCCGACGCCGCCGAAAAGCTTCTCTGAGTTGCAGTCGTAGCCCATGAGGGGGACTGCGCTCTGCCATCTTGGGTCACACGCCACGCCGTCGAGCTCGTAGCCGAACGGGACGTCGCCGCCTGTCGGTTGCCCGCGCACGCGTCCCATGGTGCGGGTGGGATCGTAGATGTCGCGACACGTCGAAAGGTCGCGCGGTGCGAGCGGCGAGTACGCACAGTCACCATCGAAGACGCCCGCGCGATCTCCCGCGTTCTCTTTTGTAGCCCACCAATTCACGTAGGTGTCGACGTGGAGCCCAATCGGACGGTCCCCTTCGAACCAGAACAGTCGCTCTCCTGGATCGCTTTCACTGAGATTCGGAATGGGCACCTGGACGCTGCGCTGGCTCCAATTCGTGGGCAGTAGCTCCGGTGGTAATCCAACGAAGCTATAAAGGGTAAATGGTTGAACGTCCACCAGGCGGGGCGCCGCCGTGGATTCAGTCCCATCCTGGAGCAGCACGACCCGCTCGGCATCCTTGGTGGGGCTGTTCAGATCGGGGATTCCGTCGGGACGGACGCCCTCGGTGCTCGTGAGGCGCACGACCCCCTTGTCATCGGCGGCGATGACCGCTGTGGGTAATCCAGGCGGAGATGGGAATGAGCCATTCCATGGATTCACGAGGAGCAGGTCAGTGGGATTGGGGTATACAAAGGGCAATGGCGACCCATTGCCATAGAGGAGCTCAAGTCGTGGGCATGCGAGTATTTCCATGGATGTCTCGCCCAGTGGCGATGGGCGATGTGGCTTCACTTCTGACAGGCAGGAGCTGGGAAGATCCAGCGTGCCGCCATCGCCATCGAGCCTAAGGGTGTGCGCTGGGAGGAGCCGAATGCGAAGCAGCGAGTCGGGTGGCGCTTGTACCCAAGGTCTCCGGAAGTCGCGCACCTTTTCCACCGGTGGCTTGGCATTAAGTGGAATGGCGGCACCTGCCTTGTCGAATGCGTAATAGCCTGGGCTAACCGTAATGCGTCCCTTGTGCTTGCCATCCCTGGTTTCGATAATCCACTCCCCTTCATGCTCGGACTGGACGGCTGGCGGCTTTCCCTCGGGAAAGACGAGGGTCGCTGGTGGAAGGTTAATGGTCACGAGCTTGCCCCCTCGGGGATCACTCGCTACCGCTGCGACGGAAAGTCGCGCGCTCGAGTACTCACGATAGACGCGGTAGTCGGTGGGACCTGCAGGCAAAGGCGACGCCTGTGGATCGCTGCGTCCGACAAGACGGAGTGTTACCTTGGTCGGGTCACTGGTACCGGGCGGGCGGCGATCAGGATCATCCCACGCCTGCACGGCCCTATCCGTAGCCTGCGCCACGGCGGAGGGCGAGACCACGAGCGCACCGAAGCTCGAGACGATTAGCGTGCCAATTGGACCGTCTCGATACGACACGTAGCCTGGCAGGTGTCCCCGCTGCTCGTCGGGCGGAATGGGTTGAATCGGCACGTAGTCATAGGAGAACTGGTAATCGAGGGGACACGTGTACCATTGCGTGTAATCAACGTAATAGCAGCTGTATCCGGACACCCAATGGCACTGCGCGGTGGGAGAGCTTAGGCGGAGGAGGCCTAGCGGGTTCCCTCCCGTGGGTCCTTCCACCTTCAACTCGGGCTCCAGCTTCATTCCGCTGAGATATGTCCAGGCCCTGCCTTCGCACGAGTTGTCTGGATAGGTGCTCTCCTCGTGCGTCACGACACGGGTTTCGCACGAGTCGTCGGCTGCTTCGAGCATGATCGATCCCGGCGGCGACTCACCGTCCGCAAAGACGATGCGCCGCTCGAGGGGGGCCACCGTGCACTCTCCGGCGGGTCCACCGATACTAGCAGACCGCGTCGCGTAAACCGGGCCCTTGAGTGCAGCGCCTTCCGACACCGCCCGGAAGGAAAATGCGTTTTCGAAGTAGCCTTCCTCCAGCGGAACAAAGAAGAGTTGTCCACGCGGGGAGCGAAAGGGGGTAAGGGCCGAGAAACCCACCTCTACTTCGAGTCGAAATCCACCGAGGAACGCATCGTTCAGGAGGCTGATCTCGCCACCTTCGATATCAGAGGGCGCATGCCAGGCCGCATAGCCTGGATCGGGATCGGTCTCGACGACACCGGGCCGACGAAGCTTTAGGTTTTCGAAGAATCCGCCCTCCGACGTGCCTTCTGGAAAGCGCGGATTCACGGTAAAGATCACGTCTTCGCGCACGAGCCCCCCCTTCTCGACGAGCACCAAGAGGGGCTGGTCGCCGGTGACCACCGCGCACGCTCCAGCGCGGAGGTCCCACTCGCCAAGGCTTTTGCCCCCGCCTTGGTACCGCGGCGAGGTCAAGGGAACGACTTGGCGAAGGGGAGCTCCCTCCGATAGGCCCCTTTGCTTGCGAGTGCATGAATAGATGGTGTTGTAGTCGGACGTGTTCGTGCCTTGAGGATCGATATAACCAAGGCCCCCGATGACTTGGAACTGGACCGCCTGTGGCTCCGGAACTCGGTCCCTATAGTGACCCGGGATGTCGCTGGGATTGTCGCCGGAGTAGCGCGACATGAAGAACGCGGCAGTGGCGTAATCCATCTCACTTGGCGCATGAAGGACAACGTTCAGCGAGGCCATGTCGAGTGGGTGCTCGGGTACCGGGCTAATCACGGCCTCCGTGGACGGCTTGTTGGACTCGTCGGCGTATTGGCAGCTTCTGCGGCATCCGGTCACCGTCGGAGTCAAGGCAATTGCCTTGACGTGCAGGGTGTCGGTCGTGCCGTCCGGTAGGTACCTCGCCCGGAAGCTCGCCTCTCCGGTCTTCCCTCCGACGATGACTTGGCCACGCGCGAGGTCGAGCCCCGCTACCACGTTGGACAGGTCAGGAACTGGCCCCTCCGTAATGAGCACTGCTTGTCCTGAATCGACAACCACCTCGAGGTCGGGGGAGAGCGGTGACACGGGCACTGGGCTTTCCTCGCCCGGGCCACGCTGTGGGATCAGGAAGAGGCGGGCGGGAAAGCGCTCACCTGGCAGTGCGCTCACGATGTGGTTAGTAGGCAACGAACCAGGATCGCTTACCTTCTCAAACTCCACGTCGATCCGGCTGCGCGTCTTGACAACCACCATGGCTCGCCCGGGAACGTCCGCGCGGGTGTCGATAATGTCGATCCGGGCCTCGCCCACCTCCTTCGTCGTCACCAGCCCCTTTGCATCGACGGTTGCGACCGCCTCATTGCCGCTCACATAGGTGGTGGAGGGGAGGGCAGTAATGTCCTCTTCGGCGCCGTCATGGAACCTGGCCGTGACCTTGAGCTGTACCTTGTCGCCTGGATCTTTGGATTCCACGAGTGGCGGCATGGCGACAAGCTTTTCGAGACGAACACTGGCGGTGCTGGTCATGCAGCCAGCCGACACGCCGGGCGAGATCACGTCCGCGGTGGGAGGGAAATCCAGAGGAGCGACATAGATGCCATTCAATGGAGCGGCAGGCGCTGACCCAATGAAGCCCAAGGTGGCGTTGCCGCCGGTTACATCGTTCACGTGCCACGAGATCGGCAGGCCCGAGGGGGCCACGGTTGCGGTGAACGTGACGAGTGCTCCGGGTGGCACTGTCACCGATGACGGAGTGAGGTCCAAGGAGCTTGGGCACGCTTCGATCGCAACGGTTCCCTCGCATGTCCTGTCGGCCACGAGGAGCGCTCGAATTTCGGCGCTTGCACACGACGTGAGGGACGAAGGTGGCACGTACCAGGGTTCTCCGGCGCGCATTTCTACCGACCCTGGGCCGTTGACCTCCCAGCTCGCACGCTTGAGCGGACCGGGCAAGGTGCCGTAGCGAAGCCGAACGCTGCAGCCAAGAAGGGTCTTATCTGAATCGGCCTCCAGGTGAATGGGCACGCGCGAGGCAGGATCCCCTGTCGCAAGGAGATCCAATCCTTTCCCCACGAAGCCACGACTGAAATGGGTAATGCTCGCGAAAACGATGTTTCCCGAGACCGCGACCGGCAGCTCGTCAAAGCCTGGACCATCAGGTTTCGACCAGTACACCCAAGCGTCGCTCGGGTTGCCGTCGTGCTCGAACCTCACCTGGACGGGCTGGGCAAATTGAAGCCCCTCGGGTTCAAAGAGATAGATCGGCGAATACAAGGTCGCGCCAGGCGGCGGTGCGTCATCGGTCGCCGTGACCGTAATCTGAACATCGCTCGCAACGGCTCCAGCGGGTATCGCCAAGGTAACGTCACCGAGCTTGATGAGCGCACCCCGCGAGCCCACGGTCTTTGTCAGTCGACCTGCGGGATCCCCTTTCCCCCCGTCGCCACCGGTTTCTGGATTGGCGTCGACGCGAGGAGCCGCATCGGGAGAACCCGGGTGGTTCCCGGGCTCACTTCCACAGCCGATTGGAATGGCTGCGAGCGCGACCGCCACGAACCCTCTGCCCCAAGAAGTCCGTGTGATGGACATGGCTGACCTCCCCCCCAGGAGCACCCGAAAAGAGCACGAGCAATCGAGAGTATCACGGGGATTTAGGTCGTATCAACGCTGCCGCGAGCGCCGTGAAGGGCCGAGCCGTGGATGAGGCCCAATGGGATTAGAAGTGAAAACGGTAACCGCCAGCGACGGTAACCGCGCCGGCATTCGATGAACCGGTCGAGAGGAACTCAAGATCAACGAAATGGTAGCGGACCTCGCCAACCAGATCGCCCGGCCCCAGCCGATAACCGAGGCCTCCTCGCAGCTGCAGTCCGGCGCGCGTCTGGGTCTCGGTGTTCTCCTGTGAAAACGCATCCATCTTGGCGCGGAGGAAATAGGCTCCATATCCCACCCCGGCGTACGGTGTGAGCCTGCCGACTGGGACCAGCGCCAACGCGTCCAGGCTGATCGTCAACACGCGCTGGTCAAGGTCGTAGTCATAGTCCCCTGCCACCTGCGAGGCCCCTGCGCCGCTCTCATTAGGCTCGAGGTAGGACACTTCGGCTGCTACGGCGAGATGCCTACCGAGAATTGGAAGGCGAAAAGACAGGTCGATGGCACCGAGCCACGTAGCGTCCAGCTTGGACGTGGGAATCGCGGCCCCTGCCTTTGCCCCAATCGAAAGCCCCGTGCCTGCTTCTTCGGACCGCGCCCATGCGTCGTCAGGTTGAAGCACCGCCAGGGCGAGAGTCGCGAGCATTCTAGATTTCCACATGGCCGCCCCCTAGTAGCTCCCACGAAGGACTACGCTTGACGTCGTGCCAGCCGAGAGGTCATGGCTACCCCCCACGAAATAGAAGTACGCTCCAAAGAAGGCCAGCCCGGAGCGGTATTGGACGCCATCGGCGAAGCTCACCGTGGCCGCGTTGAACCCAGTGAACGTGGGAACACAAGGGGAACCCCCCGTGCACGTGGTGGTCGTCGATTTCTCGCTGGCATTCGGGAACGACCCGCCCGTTCCTCCCCAACCATTAAACGCGTAGAAGAAGTCATTAACCACAATCGCCGCAAGGCCGACGCGCTCGGCAGCAAGGGCGCCGCCGCTACTCCAGGAGAGTGGCTCGCCTACATTGTCGCCACTCGTGCCAAGTGGAGCGCTCTCGATGGACTTCAATCCGGCTCCGCCAGAGCAAGCGCCGCCGCTTCCCACTCCTCGGGCGCACTTGGTACCTCCCGCCGCGACAATCCCGAATGTTCCAACGGGCAGCGAATCAGCCACGTCATTCGAGACCGGCATGAGCACGTGTTCTGCCCGCGCCTGCAAGAGGGTTGGGCCGGTTCTCCAGTTGCTGAGGATCACGCTGCCGTCGGCGCTAAGGGCCGCGCCCTCTGTAGAAGCGAGCACGTCTCCCGTTCCAGGCCCCTTCCGTCCGCCTGTTACGTAAACGAAGACCTGATTCGCGCTCATGCGGACGACAGTCGCCGCCGCGTCAAATCGTTTTGTGCCAAGCTCGGCCACCGGGACCCATGCACCAAGGCTCCCGACAGGCATCGGCTTCTTGTCGGGGACTCGCGGCGGGTCCCCCTTGTCGATGTAGGAAACCGTCGCGCCGTCTGCGGTCTCATGGATGAGCACCTCGCTTCCGCTCAGTAGATTGGGCCGCGGCGACCTATAGATGAGGTAGTGGTGAACGGAAGGCGTGCCGCTCGGCATGGCCCACGAGAGCGCCACGGCCCCGTTGTCGGAGACCCGAAGGGAATCCTCGTCGGATGGAAGCGACTCGCCGAGAGGGTTCAGAGTCCCCTCCGCCATGACTGCCGCAACCCTGTAGTAATAGGTTCCGCCTCTAAGTGCCCCATCCCCCTTTGCCTCGGGAAGTCCGAGGATCGGCGAGGTATCGGCTCCTAGGACTTGGGCACGGAGGACGGATTGGTTCGGACTCGGCGTGCTCCCATCACTGGAACCCCCAATAGCGTAGATGAACCTGCCTACTCGCGCGAGAGCAACGCCGCTCCGCCCGTCTGGAAGGGCGCTTTGGAGGAGCGTCCACGGACCGAGGTCGCCGAAACGGCTGACCGCCGCCACTTCCGTGGATGCCAACGCCTTCCCTTCCTGATCCTCACCTCCGACGGCGTAAAGGAAGCGATTGCCCAAGTCATCGCTTGCCATCGCCACTCCGTGCGCCCGTCTGTTCTCATTCAGGCTGGACTGAGGTGACGTCGCTTGACCCAGCTTTCTCGATGGATCAGTCACTGCAAAGGAAGAGAACAGCGCAAGTGCTCCATCGTCCTCGTGGCGAACGCGCACGACATGTCCACCGGTGACGGCGGGCAGGATAATCTCACAGGTCGCCGTGTCTTCTCGGGCGACGACATCTTGCTTGACCGTCGCTGGGCCGCAGGGCAATTCCGCTCCGTCGCTCGCCAAGAGCGAGACCGTGAGCACGGGCGTTGTGCTCGGAGGCGTGGGAAGCTTGAAATTGTCCCCGGTCACCGTGAGGGTCACCAACGTGCTCTTGTCACCCCGGGCCGGATTGACCGAGAGAATCGTGGGGGGCGGATCCGGTAGCACCTTGAACGCTTTTTCGATAAGTCCGTTGGCGCCATCAGGATTAACAACACGAATGTCATAAGGGCCGCCCACCACCACGCGAGGATCGTCAGCCTGCGACGGGACCACTGCAGTCATGATCGACTTCCCTGTCGGCGTGCCTGGATCCAAGTAGGCCTCGCGCCGCAAGGGGATTTCCTTGGCGCCAATGAGGATGAATACCTCGGGCGTGGACAGCAGCCCATGTCCGCCGGCATTCGAGGCGCAAATCTCAATCGTCGTGCGCGCATTGACCCAACCAAACGCCGGATCGACTGTACTGCAGACGTCAATCGATGGCGGTGCCTTCACCTCGAAGGCATTCTCCTTGGTGGCACTGCAGCCTTCCGGGTTGGTCACGGTGAGGTCGTAGAAACCAGGGGTGAGCCCGGAAGGGACGATTGCGCCGATCTGGGTAGAGGACTCGAGCTTCACCCCGCCCAGGAAGAGGGCGCCTCCCCGTTCGCGGGCGAGGACAACCTTTGGCTGGGCGAGGCCATCTTCCGTCGTTCGGAAGCCCTCGCCCATGATGTCCACCGGGGTCTCCGTGCTGCTGACCCCACTCGAGGGCGCGACCTCGTCGATTGTCGGAGGCGGTACCAGCTTGAGTGCATTTTCTCGCACGCCAGCGCCGCCGTTGGGATTCTCGACACGGATCGAATAGACGCCCGGAGCCAGGCTATCCGGTGCAACACCTGCCGTCAGGTCGCCGGTGGACTGATCGTACTTCAGCACCGCGAGCACTGTTTCCTGGCCGCTTGTCGCCACGAGCTTCACCGTGGGCAAGGCGAGACCCGGCGAACCCGTGAGCGTTCCGACTGGCAGTGGCGAGAAACCTGCCCCCGAGATAACGAGCGTGCCCGGGAGGTCCGTGCAGAGGACTGCCTCTGCCGGTGCGCCCAGGTCGGCTCTCGTCACGGTCGTGGGCACCGGCGTCGGGCCGTCGCGACTCACGTCGCTTATCTTGCAACTTGCAAGAGAACCAGCCCACCACATGAGCATGAGCTTGCGCATGCACAACCTCCATCAAGCGAGGCAAGGTGTCGCTTTCTTAGCGCTCCAGAATAAGCACGACTGCTAGTCACTCAAGCTCTTGCATGGCGTCCACCCAGTCCCGATAGACGAAGACCATGCGGTTGTCCCCGATGCGCCCTTCTTTTTGGAATGTTGAAAAGATGCCGTCGCAATCAAGGTCTCCGACTGCGCGCACGATGAACCTGCCGCCTGGCCCATCGCCGCCGCGAATAAATTGGAAGGAGTAATAGTGCGGGTCGGCCGGCGCGAACCCGAGCGTCTTCCACGTAGGGTGGGACCAGGTGTCAGGCCCGGGGTGACACTTCCGGTCCTCCGTCTTGCAGCAAGCCCCAGCCTCCGGGGTCAGCTTCGTGGTGGCAGGCAGCTTCTTGTTCTTCTCGTAGTAGGCCCGCGCAAGCTCGAACAGGGTTTCGACCTGAACCCGCGCCTCGGTGCTCTTTGATCGATAGAGGTATTTCAAGAACGAAGGAATGGCGATTGCCGCCATGATTCCCGTTGCTCCGCCGAGGAGTGGTCCGCCCGTGCTCGTGAGCTGTGCCTGCCTTGCAAGCATTGACCTCGGGAACTTCCTCGCGATCTCGGCCATTGCGGCCTGAAAAGAAGCCTCGTCACCTTCGTAGCGTTTTGCCAGTGCAGCCTCGTAGATCTGCAGGGCCTCTGCGGGTTCGGCGCCGAACGTGGACAGGCGAAGCAGGGCATGGATGCCGTCGGGACGCACGGAAACGCCGAAGGCCGCCTCATAAACATGGGCGAGGGCCCACGCGACAACCTCGATGGTCCCAAGGACGTGCTCGCCGTCGGCTCCAAGTGACTCGCCTGGAATCACGCTCTTTACCCACCGGAACTGGGCGTCCAGGTCACGACCCCAGGAGGCGACCGTGTGGGCGACCGTAAGCACGTCCTTGGCTTCGACGCTCCAAGCATCGTCTGCGGCTTCCCCCTTGAGCGTATCCAGGGTCGCCTCACCCATGGACAACGCCAGGACCTGGCCCCGTGCCTCGATGCGGGCGGTGACGTCGGGCAGTCCCAGGGAGAACGGAACCTCATCCGTCGGTAGGGAAAGCTTCATGGTGCACCGGTCGCCCGATGACTTTACGTCGCGCAGGCCGGGAGTCTCGCCCATCGCAAGCTCTGCGAGGGCACAGAGCTTGGCCACCGATCCCTTCACCTTCTCGCCGTCCTTCACGCCGAGGAGCACGGCGAGCCCAATTTCCCCTTTCCCTGCGGTGACCAATTCAATGTCGCCGGTGAGCTGCTCCAAGAGCTCAGCCCGAAGGTCCAAGTTCCCAGCAGCGGGAATGGGTGGAAGCTGCGCCAAGAGCAGCTCCCACGGAAGTTGGAGACGAAGGATGCCCGTCGCACCTCCCGTGTACCCTTTGAACAAGCTGGTCGGGGGCTTGCTCGTGAATTTTGGTGCGAGCGGTCCATTCATTTCTCCCTTAGCCCACGCCCGCCCGGTGACTCCATCGCGTTGGAGGGTGACAGAGGCTACGAGCGACTTGAGCCTTCCCACCGGTTCGAGCGCCCGCAAGGCATTCGCTGTTTCTTGCTCGGACTCCAGGTCAAAGTAGAGCTCCATGTCCCCCCGTTTCTCTGGGGGCGTGCTCTTGATCGTCGTCGCCGCTGGGGATTCATGAGGCGCAGCTGCGGCGTCGAGATCCGCGAGCGTCGCGGCGCAGGCATAGCGTCTTGCCACCGCTTTACACCGGAACGAGCCCAGGACGTCCACCTCTCGCCCTTGTTCCTTGTCAACGGTGGCATTGAACGCCTTGCGAAAAGCCACCCGATCTCCGACAGGAAGGACCACCAACGTTGGCCGGTCTTCCGCAAGGTCCCCGAAAATAGCCATGCCGTACGACAGGTCGAGCCCCATGTCCTTCCACGCTGCCTCGTCGAGAGGATCCCTTCCATCGGGCGTAATCCCTCGGAGCTCCCCAAGGAGCCGCGTTCCAGGAGGGCGCGCGGCCACGACGCGTGCGACGCCTTGGAGCACGGTGAAGAGCCTCTGCGGTACACCGTCTCCGATGACAAGTCCCAATGTTGCGTCGGGCGGCGCCATCTCCCACAGCGCCGACGTTGGGCTCGTCCTCGTCACCGTCGGTGCAACAGGGTCGGAGAGCCTCCGGACGCTCTCCGGCCTCTTCTGCGAGCAACCCACCACCACTCCAGCGATGGCCACTGTCACCCCAGCCAGCACGAGCACTGCTAGCCGCATGCTCTCCTCCCCCTAGCGATTTCGTCGCTTGCGCCGAACCCTTGTCATCCACATCGAGCCCAGGAGAAGCACCCCCGAGCCGAGGGCGACCCACCAGGCAGTTCTAGCATCACCTGCACGACCTCGGCCTTCCAACACCAGGGCAATGGCCGATCCAGCGATTCCCACCGCCGCGTAGATCGCCTGGTGCCCAAGGGTGTAGAGAAGCTCGGCGGCTTCCTGCACGTTCCGGAAGCCCACCTCGAGCTCGCCCCGCTGGGCCCGCGACACGAAACGCCTAAGCTCGCCAGGAAGGGCCACAGCGGCGAGCGCCAGGTCCTTGGTTGTGTTCATCACGAACTTCGACCAGTCCTGGTCCGGTCCGAGGACGAACCGCTCGAGATAGGGCCGAATCACCGACATGGGGTTCATTTCGGGATCGAGCGCGGTGCAAAGGCCCATGAGCAGCAGGATCGTTCGTTCGAGGAGGATCCACTCCTTGGGGACGAGGAAGTTGTCGCTCAGGTCGCGAATCGAGATGTTCATGCGGCGGAGGTCGGCAAGCTTCTCGAGCCCCTTCTTGGGGTCAAACCGCACGTCCTTGAGGCTCAGCGAGTCGATCTCGATTTCTTCCTGAAAACGCTGGTGGAAGTACTCGACGACCCGATCGAAGACCCGGTCGTCAGCACCGCGGGCGATGAACCCCATGTCCTTCATCGCCCGGACAATCTGCTGCGTGTCGCGTCGGATGGCTCCCTGCAAGAAATCCACGATTCCTTGCCGCATCTTCGGGGACACCTCGGCGACTGCGCCAAAGTCGAGAAAAATCAGGCAGGTCTCCCCTGCAGGCTCGGCGAGCGGCCGCACGAGCAGGTTCCCAGGGTGTGGGTCGGCGTGATAGAGGCCATCCACAAAGATCTGTTGGCAGTACGCTTCGACCACCTGCCGCGCGAGTGCCTTGCGGTCGACCTTCTCAGCGTCCAGGCCATCAATGTCCCCAATCTTGGTCCCTGCCTCCCAGCGCGTGGTCAAAACGCGCGACGTTGTGAGCTCGTCGATGACCACAGGGAACCCCACATCGGTCCGTCCAGCGAAATTCTCGGCGATGCGCCGCGAGTTCTCTGCCTCCACGCGGAAGTCAAGCTCTTGGAGCAGCATGTCCCGGATTTCGCGATACACCTGGTCCAGGCCCTGGTAGGGAAGGAAATGCCCGATAATTGTGAAAATGCGCCGCAGGGTGCGGAGGTCGAGCTGGACCACCTCCTCGATGTCGGGGTATTGGACCTTCACGGCCACCTTGGTCCCCGAATGGAGGCGCGCCACGTGAACCTGCCCAATCGAAGCGGCCGCGATGGGGCGCTCCGAGAACTCCGCATACAGGTCCCTCGGCGACTTCCCGCCGAACTCCTCGCGGATGCGAGCCTCAATGTCCTTATACGGACGCGGCGGGACCTGATCCTGGAGGCCCTCGAGCTCCTGGCGGAACTCGGGCGGCAGGAAGTTGGTCATGATGCTGATGAGCTGCCCGACTTTGATGAACAGGCCCTGAAGGGAGACGATCGCCCGCTCGATGCGGCGGGCGTTCTTCTTGTGCTTGGACAAGAGGAGGCGCTCGACGAACGCTGGAGATCGGAACTTCGCCTGCATCTTGACCGACACGTAGCTTGCGATGACGAGAAGCGTGACCCAGTAGGCTTTAAATATACGAAGGGCTCGGCCGGGCGCTCGGCTCGGCCGGATATCGAGAAGCGGGGGAGTGGATGATGACGTCGGCTTGCCTCGGGATCTATCCCCTTCCCCCCGGTCACCGTGGACCACGCGCAGGTCAGAAACTCTCCCCGCCGGTTGCATCGTGTCCACTATAGCGCGTAAGCTGAAAAGGTGCCGATCGACGAAGACAAGCGCGAGTCGCCTTCAACCGAGGAGGAGGGGAAAGAGGCTGAGAAGAGCATGAGGCACCGGCTTGAGGGCCTCATTCCCGATCTCGTAAAACGAACGGTGTCAGCTGGACTGGGCGCCGCTGTGGCCACGGAGGAACAGATCCGCAAGATGGCCACCGAGTTCTCGGTCCCCAAGGATGTCGTGAACTACCTCTTGAGCACCGCCCAGTCCACCAAGGACGAGCTGTTCAAGATCTTCGCTCGAGAAATGCGCGAGTTCCTCCAGGGGCTCAACCTGAATCAGGAGCTTGCGAAGCTTCTCACCTCGCTGTCTTTCGAGATCAAGACGGAGATTCGCTTTATTCCCAATGAAGAGGCTGTGGGCAAGATCAAGCCCGACATGAAGCGAAAGGTCTCGATCAAGAGAGTGAAGGACGACGGCTCAACTGAGGACGTGCCTGCTGAAAGCTGAGAAGACCTACGACCTACCTGCGGTACACCTTGACGGCCATGATGACGGGCGTGCGCGGCTTGTTGCCTCTGTGGTGATCGACCTCCACGCGCGCGATCTGCTTGACCACATCGGCCTGTCCGCATTGCCCGAAGATTACGTACCCGCCGTCGAGTTGTGGCCTCGGCACCTCGGTAATGAAGAACTGCGAGCCACCGCTTTGGGTCTTGGGGCCAGTATTGGCCATGGCCAAGCGGCCAGGGCGGTCGAACTTGAGCTCCGGCGCGATCTCGTCGGGCAACCCATAGCCCGGACCGCCGCTGCCGATGTAGGGAGAG
Source organism: Deltaproteobacteria bacterium (assembly GCA_016210055.1). Taxonomy (GTDB): domain Bacteria; phylum Myxococcota_A; class Polyangia; order Haliangiales; family SHYZ01; genus JACQUZ01. The sequence goes on from JACQUZ010000004.1 coordinate 26,747, forward strand.
TTGTAGTCCCTCGAAAGCGGGTCACCCCCCTGGATCATGAATTCGGGAATGACGCGGTGAAACGCCAAGCCGTCGAAATACGGTCCCTTGATCCATTGCCCGATCTTGGGATCTTTCCAAGGACGAATGCCGCGGGCCAGGCCGACGAAAGACGCTACTGTCCTCGGTGCCTTGTCAGGGAACAGCTCGCACGTGATTGCCCCCAGGTCAGTCGTGATTTGAGCCATGAGCGTACCCTGACCCTCGAGCCCCGCGGTCGCCTCCTCGACGGTGAAATCCCCGTTTTCCGGGTCCGCGAGCGGTCCGCTTGGGGTTTCGCTGGTGCTTGCGTGACTTACCGGCGAAGCTGCCGCTGGCTTCGCTTCGCTTGGACGGGGCGCCTGATCGCGAGGGCTCTTGGCACACGCGACGGTGAGCCACGCCACGAGGAGAACAGCAGTCGGAGCACGTTTCATCGCCACCGACGATAGCACAGCCCGGCGAGCGGCAGCCACGGTCACGATCGCGGCACGCATGGCACCGTGCTACCGAGACCTCCATCTCGAAGGCACTCGTCTAAGGCTCGATCCCCTCGAACTTCACAGGAGTGCCCCTCGTCACGCCGTGGTTGCCTGCCCATCCACCGTTCACCTCGAGGACAAAGCGCGAGGGAACATCCACGGAACGTGCGTCGCGAGAAAGGGGCTCGGCGTTTTCCACCACTCCGGCAACCGTCATGTCTTGGCGGATGAAGATCATGTCGAGCGGGATGACCGTATTCTTCATCCAGAACGATTGGATCTCCTCTTCTTCAAACAGGAACAACATCCCTCGATCCATCGGGAGGTGCTGGCGATACATGAGCCCGCGCTGGCGCTCCCCCTCGGTCCGCGCTATCTCAACCGACACGTTCAATGAAGGCTTTCCTTTGGGGGACAGGACTACGCGGGGTGACAACACTGGCTTGGCAACGGTGCTCGCCGCGTCCGCTGCCGTCACCGTCGCCCCATTCGTTCGCGGGCGCTCTCGCCCTTCCTCGAAGCCACGGCAAGTGCCGAGAAGGACTGGGAGCACAACAACCGCCAACGCGAGAGAGTTCCGGCTGCTCACGCGCCCAATTTACAACGCCAACGGGGATTTGACCGCCTTTACAATACCCAGGCCATCCCCTAGATTTTTGCGTTCATGAGTGCACCCGGGATGGTTTTCCTTGTCGGCGCGGGTCCTGGCGATCCTGGGCTCATGACCCTTCGCGGCGCTGAGCTTCTCCGGCGGGCCGATGTGGTCATCCACGACGGTCTCGTGCATCCGGCGCTCCTCGATCTCATTCCACCGGGCAGCGAGCGAATCTACGCGGGCAAGAAGCACTCAGAGCTCGGATTACCCCTCACGCAGGAGGAAATCGCGGCCTTGCTCGTCGAGAAGGCGAAAGGAGGCCGCACGGTCGTGCGCCTCAAGGGCGGCGACCCGTTCATTTTTGGCCGCGGCGGCGAGGAAGCGGACTTCTTGCGGACCCATGGCATTCCGTTCGAGGTGGTTCCCGGCGTCACCGCGGCAACTGCCGTCGCTGCCTACGCGGGTATCCCGCTCACCCATCGCGACTTGGCGACCACCGTAGCACTCGCCGCGGGTCAAGAAGCCGAGGGCAAGCCCAGCTCGTCGATCGACTGGGCGGGGCTGGCCCGCGTGGACACCCTCGTCCTGTTCATGGCCGTCAAGTCGCTGGCAAGCTGTGCGGCAAAGCTCATGGCCGCAGGGCGCGCCGCAAGCACCCCGGTGGCGGTCATCCGTTGGGGAACCACTGCCGGCCAACGGACGCTCACCGGTACGCTGGAAAATATCTCCGCGCGCGTCGAGGCCGAGGGGCTTCGTCCACCGGCCCTCGTCGTCATAGGCAACGTGGTCAGCCTGCGGGATCGCTTGACCTGGTATGAACATCGTCCCCTCTTCGGCCTGCGCGTCCTAGTTCCCCGGGCGAAGGAACAAGCACATGGGCTTGCGTGCGCTCTATCCGAGCTCGGTGCTGAGCCGATCATCACCGAAGTGACTCGTGTCCTCGACGGAGACCTGGCTGGGATGGAGCGAGAACTCCGTCGCTTTCCCGGAGGTTTCGATTGGGTCGCCTTCGCCAGCGCGACGGCGGTCGATCGAACCATGGGGGTGCTCGATCGTCTCGGCCTAGACGTGCGCGTTCTAGCAGGTGCTCGCGTCGCGGTCGTCGGCCACGCGACGGCGGCTGCTCTGCGAAAGCACGGATTGCGAGCGGATCTCGTGCCAGATGTGCAGGATGGAACTGGGCTCGCGTCGGCGATCCGCGACGTGCATGGGGACTTTCGGGGCGTGCGGGTCCTATTGCCTCGTGCGGAGGGTGGGCGGGAAGAGCTCGCGGTCGACCTCGAGGCGCATGGTGCGCAGGTCACAACGGTGGCTGTGTATAGGACGGTACCGGTGCCTGGCGCGGAGCTCGCGGGGCTGCTCCATCGCTTGCATTCCGCCGAAATCGAAGTGCTCACGTTCTTTGCCCCTTCGCAGGTCGATGCAGTTTCGCTTGCGCTGGGTCAACACGCAGGAGAGATCTTGTCCAAGGCTCGCGTCATCGCAGCCATTGGCCCAACGACGGCCAATGCACTACGGGCGCGTGGCGCGCGCGTCGACCTGGTGCCGAACGCGCCATCATCCGAAGCCCTTGCGTCGTCCCTTGTCACGTATTTCAAGGAGAAAAGCTGATGCAATTCCCCGAGTATCGCGCGCGCCGCATGCGCCGCAGCGAGTCGCTTCGCCGGCTCGTCCGCGAAACGCGGCTCACCACCGACGGGCTTGTGTACCCCCTGTTCGTCGTGCCCGGCAAGGGCGTGAAGAGGGAAATTCCGTCGATGCCTGGCCAGCACAACGTGTCCGTGGAAAAGGCCGTCGAGTCGGCACGTGAGGCCTTCGACTTGGGCATTCCCGGGGTCATCCTCTTCGGGACACCGGAGCACAAGGACGCTGTGGGCTCCGAGGCTTGGGACGACAAGGGCGTCATCCAGAGAGCCATCCGTGACATCAAGCGCGCGGCACCCGACCTTACCGTCATTGCCGACGCGTGCTTTTGTGAATACACGTCGCATGGCCATTGCGGCGTCCTCGCTGACGGCGAAGTGGACAACGACGCGTCTCTCGACAACCTCGCCCGCACGGCCCTAAGCTACGCCAAGGCCGGGGTCGACCTCGTCGCACCTTCGGGCATGCTCGATGGATTCGTGGGGACCACCCGTGAGGCTCTCGACGAAGATGGGTTCGAGCAGGTAGGCATCTTGGCCTATAGCGCCAAGTATGCGTCGGCCTATTACGGCCCCTTTCGCGACGCCGTCGACAGTGCACCAAAGCATGGGGATCGCCGAGGCTACCAAATGGATCCCGCCAACGCCCAAGAAGCGATTCGCGAGGTCACCATGGATGTCGCCGAGGGTGCTGACATCATCATGGTCAAGCCCGCCCTCGCATACCTGGACGTCATCGCGCGTGTCCGTGACGAAATCGATCTCCCCCTCGCGGCCTACAACGTCTCCGGTGAGTACGCGATGCTCAAGGCGGCAGGCCTCAATGGGTGGGTTGACTACGATCGGGTCATGATGGAAACGCTCCTCGGCATCCGCCGCGCAGGAGCGGACGTCATCATTACCTACCACGCCAAGGAGGCAGCACGCCTCCTCGCGAAATCGCCATGAGCGAAGCCGTGGAGTACAAGGTCGTCGAGGTATCGGCAGTCACCGAGGAGGAGCTCACACAAGTCCTCAACGAGTGGGTAGCAAATGGGTGGCGCTTTGATGGCATGCAATTCGCGATGCGGGAGTCCTCCCGGCGCCCATCCATGGCCTTCGTGCTCTTTACCCGACCTCTCGACCAACGGGAAAAGCCTATCTCATCGGGCGGATGATTATCGTGTATGGCTGGTCGATCGCGGGCAAGCTCCTGCTCTCGGCGAACTCCGGGTCATCACGCTCGACGCCCACGATGACCCCGTTCTCCAAGGTCGCATCCCGCTTGCGCCCGGCTACCAGTGCGCCTCGGTCCAGGCGAATTCCGATCGAGGCGCTATCGGCCCCCGTCACTTCGATCGAGTAGTTCCCCTGGTTTCCCTGAAAACGGTAGCGATCCACGTCCCGAAACCGCCCTAGGTAGCCCACGACTTGAATCCCCGCCCCGATTGGGGTCGCATCGCTGTCGAGGTCATTGGGTTCAAGTTCCTCGCCAGGCGCCGGAGCTGCGAGCTCCACGGAGAGCTCATATTCGTCGGTGACGTTCTCCGTCGGACCTCTGGCCGCTAGAGCTCGCTTGCTCTCCAGCACCGCGAGGTAAATGTCGCCTTCGTCCACGCCTAGGTTGGGGACTACCTCCACGTCGCCCTGCACGCCGTTATCCGCGTGGGCGAGGAGCTTCCCGGTAACGTCGTATACCGCGAGCGACAGGTCCATGTTCCTGATCGATGAAACACGGGCACGAAGGCACTGTCGGCCCGATCCCTGGATGGCGGCAATGCGGTAGTAATCCCGATCCGATGTCGTCGCGTCAATGCGCTGTCCGAGCTTGCCTCGGACGGGCGTCCCTGGGGCGATTCGCGTGGCGTTCTGCAACTCGTTGTTGGGCTCCTTTTCGGCTGCTTGCGGCCTGCGTCCTTGCTGGCGCAGGTAGAAGAACACCCCAGCGCCGACCGCCCCAAGAACCAGCGGAATCGCGACAAGCCTGACCAACGCCCGATGTTTCAGCGATCGCTCGAATTCGTCGAAATCCTCCCGGGACAGGCGAGGCACGCCTGCCGTTGTGTCCTCTTTCCCTCTGCGATCAGGCGATGACTCGATCCTCACCGGCGTGTGCGACGGGCCGACGGCTCCTCCCTGGCTTGAAGGTCGCCTCTCTACCTTGGGTGAGGATCCCAAGAGATCCACGCGCAGGGACTCGAGTTCTTCTCGAAGGCTATCCACGGTCGGGAATCGATTCTCTCGCTGCTTGGCCATGGCACGCAGCACCAAAGCCTCGACGCGAGAGTCGATCTCGAGCCCCGGCGTGCGTAACCGAAGCGGCGTCACCTCCTCGGTGAGGTGCTTGGTCAATACGCCAATGGGTGCCTGAGCCTGGAACGGGGGCTCACCGGTCAGCACCCTGTACATCGTAGCCCCGAACGAGTAGATGTCCGTCCTGTGGTCCAGCTCCTCCCCACGGATTTGCTCCGGTGACATGTAGTACGGCGTGCCGACGATAGTGCCGCGCGTGGTGACATCGAGCGCCTCGTCCCGCTCCGAGAGCTTCGCCAAGCCAAAGTCGAGCACCTTGACGTGGTCCTGCCCTTCCTTGGTCCTCGTGACCAAAATATTCTCGGGCTTGAGATCACGGTGCACGATTCCCGTGTCGTGCGCTTCTGCGAGGGCCCCGCACGCTTGGAGGAAGATCGGCGCGGCACGTGAGAAGGGGAGAGGACCATCGCGCCTCAGGATGTTTCCCAGATCCTCGCCCCTCACATACTCCATCACCAAGTACATCGCTCCGTCGCAGGTCCCGAAGTCAAACGTCTGAACCGTATTGGGGTGGTTCAGACGGGAGACGGCTTCTGCCTCACGTCGGAATCGCTTGACGACTTCCTTGTCGTCGGCAAGCTCGCGGTGGAGAACCTTCATGGCGGCGATTTTCCCCATCCGCTGGTGTTCGACCTTGTACACGATCCCCATGCCGCCTTGGCCAAGTCGCGCCAGTACTCGATAGCGCGAATCTATTAGGCGCCCGAGCCAAGGGTCGACACCGGCGGATTCGGCCGCATCTGAGGCCGCGAGGGGCATTGTCGAACGTCCCTTTAGATTCACCGTCGGGATGCTCTGCCGACGCAGGTCGGAGCCGCAGTGGCCACAGAAGTTGGTCCCCACTTCATGTGGGGCTTGGCAGCTCGGACAATTCATGGACGTATGATTTTGCCACCCGCCCGCACCCATATTCGACATACCTTCGGGGAGGTTTCTTCAGCGCTGACTTGAAAACCAGGTTGCCTATCTAGGACTTTCTTGAAGCTTGCGAGCGCCGAGTCCTCGTCACCCAGTGCCACGTATGCCCCCCCAAGGACAAAAGCGACTTCGGCAGCCGTCTTCGGTTCGAGGTAGTCCATGTCCAGGTCGCTCGTGAGCACGCTTCGTACCTCCGCATAGTTCCCTTGGAGCCATGCCTCGCGTGCGTTGGGGAGCGCATTGCGTACTTTTTCCGCTTGCTGCCGACGTTTTTGCTCGCGCTTGATCGCCTCTGGGTCTGGCGCTGGGAGCTTCGACTCGCGAATTCTCACGTGGACGATGGGGACGATCAATGACTCTCCAGGCTTCAGAGGCCGATTGCTTCGGAAGTTGTACCCCGCGAGCAGAGCAGCCTTTGACGCGTCTTGGTAGAAAGCCGCAGCTATCGACGATAGCGTCTCTCTATCCGCCGCTACGTGCGTGACGTGGAATGGAATCGTGAGCTCTTGCCCAGTGGCGAGAGGCGTATTTGCCGCAATTCCATTGAAGTCCGCCAAGAAAGCCGCTCTCCGCTCATCACCAAGATACTGCGTGGCCAGCGACTTGAAGCTATCTCCGCTCGAGACAATGCACTTCCACGCTGTCGGAATCCTTAGATGCTCTCCCATCCTGAGTTGTCTTGGATGCCGGATCTTGTTTTCGACCATGATGAACACGGCGAGCTTTCGGTCGCCGTAGTACTCGGCCGCCAGGAGTGGAAGCGTGTCGTCACCCTTTGCAACGTGCACCACAAATGATTGCTGAGCCCACGCAGGGCTGGCGGTTGCCAACGAAACGAATGCCAAGATGCTCAACAAGCGCCTCATGGCTTCCGTTCTAGGGTGTAGCGCAGGATTGTAGGCTTTTCTTTCCTGCCTTCAGGAACGAGGATTTCATGCCGCTGTTCGAGGAAGTACTCGTTCACCAGCCTGAGTTCATGAATTCCCGCCGATACCTCAATGGGCTCGGCTATGGGTGTCGTTTCGACTAGCTTTCCGTCAATAAAAACGTGGGCCCACGGGTTGGCAACCACGCGCAAGTAGCCTCGTGGCTCTTTAATCGGCATTAGGCTGGCCATTGTGGAGTTGCCTTGAAAGCTGGTCCCCACTGGAGCCAAGTGCATGAGGCCTACAGAAAGCGCCACTGCTCCCGTGATCATCCCCTGGAGGCCTGCTACCCGACGCGTGACGGCGCGAGTACCCTCCAGTACCATCGGGCGCGACGGGCTCGAACCGTTTATCATGCTCGGTCGAAGGAACTTCTCGGCTTCTTCAGGCCTCACAAGGCCCTGGCCCTTCAAGAAGAGCACGAGCCGCGCATTGTAGTTTATCTTCACCCTTGGTGCGAGAAACCGCTCGAGGGCGACCACGAGCTCCTGCGTGGAGCGCCACCGATCGCGCGGTAGCTTCTGCAAGCACCGAGAAAGGATGCGCTCCAGTTCACGTGGGATATCGGGGTTCACCTTTCTCGGATTGGGGTGCTTCTCAAGCCGGATTTTCTGCATGACCGAGCGGTCTTCGTCCTCGATGAACGGTTTCTTTCCGGTGACCATCTGGTACATCACGATACCGAGCGCAAAGAGATCCGACCGAAAATCAAGCTTATCTCCGAGGACTTGCTCTGGCGACATGTATGAGGGCGTGCCAACGCCCGTTCCAGCTTGCGTAAGATCTTCAAACGCAGGGTCCCGAGCAATGCCGAAGTCCATCAATTTCACGCCCCCAGAGCGGGCGATCATGATGTTTGCAGGCTTGATATCGCGGTGAATGATCCCTCGGTAGTGCGCATAATCCAAGGCCCGCGCGACTTGTACTCCAACAATCGCCGCCACATCGACTGGAAGGTGACCACATCTCTCGAGCAGGTCGTAAACGTCCACCCCCTCCACGTACTCCATCACAATGAAGAAGGCGCCGCGTTCCTTCAGGAAGTCGTATACGTGAATAATATTCTCGTGTTGCATCTGAGCGAGAGAAAGGGCCTCGCGCTCAAAACGGATCGCAAACTGCGAATCACCAGCGACAGCGGTCTTGAGGGCCTTGACGGCGACCGTGCGGTTCAGATTCTCTTGCACGGCCTTGTACACCACAGCCATCCCGCCCGAGGCAATCTCCTCGACGAGGCGGCAGCTCCCTATGCGATCGATGGGAAGGGGCGCCAAGGCGGATTCAAGAATAGCCGATTTTTCGCCTTGACCCCGGCTAAAATCCGAGTAGATTGCATCCACTTTTTGACGGCTCACTGTTGGGACGCGACGACCGGCTCCGACGTTGACAAATTGAGAGGGGCCGATACGCTAGGGTTTCGAAGTATAGTTTCCACGTCGATACCCATGAAAAAAAAGGTTGACGGAGCGCGCCAAGGAAAGTATATAGGCGCTCCCTCGATGGAACGGAGCGACCACTTGCAGTGGAGCTTCTGTAGACAAGTAAGAACGTCGGTCCTTGAAAACTGAATAGCGAAGGACGTGAGTTTTAGAAGAAGCGAACGCTCTCAAGAGTGAGAGAGCAAGAACTC
>JACQUZ010000042.1 GCA_016210055.1 Deltaproteobacteria bacterium
ATCCTTGAGGAGGCGAGAAAAAATGTCCCACCCACGTTCACCGCGGTGGGTTTGCTCGATCACTGTCGGGATAATGAAGTTTCTGATCTCTGGAGGGTGGGTCACGGTGACTTCTCCTGGGCTTCGGCCTCGGTGATCGTAGCGCGCGCGACGACGAGATCAAGCGCCTTTTCCTGGCGGATCCGCCATCTTAGGGAATCGAGGGTTCCCTCCCGTTCCATTTCGGCACGAAGCTTCTGCATCGGCTTTTCTCTTATTTCGGCCAATTCGGCCACACGTTTATCGACTTCTTCATCGGAAACGGTAATTCCCTCCTTGTCCCCGATGGCCTCCAGGAGGAGCTGGCCGCGGACCTCATCCTCGGCGCCCACACGGAACTTTTGCCGAAGCTCGCTGGGATCTACCCCGCTACGGGTGAGATCCACTCCTTGCATGGCGAGCTGCATGCGAAAGCGAGCGAGCTGACTATCCATGCCTCTCTCAATGAGGGCCGGCGCCACGGGGAAGGTATTCTTCTCGACGAGCTGCTTGAGAGCAGCCTCGCGAAGGCCGCGATCCGCCCGCTCCTTCTCGGCCTGTTCCAGCCCTTGGCGGAGATTTTCGCGAAGCTCGGCGAGGGTATCCGCCTCTCCGGTATCCTTGGCAAAGTCGTCGTCCAGTTCAGGCAGGACCTTTTGTCGCGCCTCCATGATCGAAATCGTGAGCGTGGCGGTCTTGCCGGCGATTTCCTTCTGGGCAGCATCACCCGCGATTTCCAGGGTTAGCGGGTGATCCTTTGTGTCCAGGGGAAGCCCCACGAGGGCCTTGGAAAGACCCGGGAGAGGTTCGGTGTGGGGTTGGGTCAAATCGACGCTGATCTGCGGCCACTCAACCGGATGCTCACCCACCTTGCCCTTAATGGAAGCGACCACGATATCAGAGTCGGCCGTTGCGTTCCGCCCTTCGATGGGCTTGAACTCGACATGCTCGAGTCGCTTGTGCTCGAGAGCGCGTGCGACTTCGTCATCCGTAATCTTGACGGGTTGGCGAGTCAGCGTCAGCCCTTCGTACTCCTTGAGGTCGACGGGGCCTCGCACCTCAATGCGCGCCTGGTAGCGGAAGGTCTCGCCCAGGCGGATCGAGGCGTCTTCGACCACAGGTTCGGCTACCGGCTCGAGCTTGTGCTCCTGCGCCGCGGCAACAAAGGACTCCTGGACGAGCTCCTTAGCCACCTCGAGCTGCACCCGCTTGCCAAACATTTGTTCCAAGACCGAGCGCGGGACTTTTCCCTTGCGGAACCCACGGAGCTGGATCCCCTTGCCCAGGTCGCGGTAGGCAGCATCCAGTTTTTCGCGGACACGTTCCCAGGGAATTTCGATGGCGAGCTTCTTTTCGACAGGCGACACGTCTTCGATGGAAACCTGCATTCGGTAGCCTTTCGTGTGGAGGTGGCATCTTTAACATGGGCACCATGGGAGTCAAGCGCCTGGCACCGCTGCTTGCTAGTTCCTCGCATCCTTACTGGCGATGGCTCGCGGTTTGACACTCCAAGTGGTACGGTAGTCTCGTGGTGCGAACCCACGGAAGCGGCGTCTTTGCCTTAGAGCAGCTGGCGCGGGTGGGAAAAAACACCTGCTTTGAGCCGGGCGTTCTCATCTTTCATCCGGAAAATGTCGAGATCGGCGATGAGGTGTACGTGGGCCACTACACGATCCTCAAGGCTTACTACAAGAACCGGATGGCGATCGGTTCGCGCACGTGGATAGGACAGCAGTGCTTCTTCCATTCGGCAGGCGGAATTACCATTGGCGCGCGAGTGGGGGTTGGTCCCGGAGTGAAAATCCTCACGTCCAAGCACCGCTTTCCCGAGGATCCGGAGGCTCCCATCATGGATGGCGAGATCGCGACGGCTCCGGTCGTGCTCGAGGACGGATGCGACATCGGGGTCGGTGCCGTGATCATGCCCGGCGTAGAGATTGGTCGCGGCGCCCAGGTTGGGGCTGGCGCCGTGGTCACGCGTAACGTCCCTGCGAGAGCCATTGTGGCGGGGGTCCCCGCTCGCCTACTTGGACACAGGTGACAGCGAAGGGGGACAAGACACGGGCGCTCCCCACGGGTATCGGTATTCTATTTTTCGGCATCTATGCCGCTTCTACCGCGCCGGGCGTGGAGTGGCTCGACGCCGGGGAGCTCACCGCGGCAGGCTGGACCCTTGGGATCTCGCACCCGCCCGGACAGCCAGGGCATGCCATTCTTGCCCGAGCCGTCGGGCTCATCCCCCTTGGCGAAATTGCTTTTCGGATCAACCTGCTCTCGGCGGCGCTTGCGGCCTGGGCAGTCGCATTGGTCCCAAGGTTGCTTTGGGTCCTCGCGGGGCGACGCGGGGCTTGGCGCTTGGCTGGGATTGTCCCGACCCTGCTGTTCGGGCTGTCGCCCCTCGTTTTCGAGCAGGCAACCCGGGCCGAGGTATACGCGCCAGCGATCGCGCTCTCGGCGCGAAGCTTGCTCCACGGCCTTCGGTTTCTTCGCGACGAGCGTGGCCATGGACGCGACGTGGCATGCGCCGCGTTGCTTGCGTCCCTATGCGGCGCGTTCCATCCCATGATTGCGGTCGCCGCCGCGACGCCGCTCGCTCTCGCGCTCGCCGCTAGGCTGACGCGTGCCAAGCGCTATTGGCCCGTTGCTCCCGCGGTCGGAGCCGCGATGCTCGGCCTGCTCGTGCTCGCCTATCTACCCATCCGCGACCAAGCAGGCTTGCGCCCGCTTCTCGCGTGGGGAGAACCGGGATCGGCAGCAAGCTTTTGGGAGGTCATTACGGGGAGGGCCTATCAGCAGAACTTCGACACGGCGATGCTTCTGCCGCACTCCATTGGTCACCTCTATCTCCTCTGCGAGGGGGCGGGGCTCGCCCTCTGCCTACTCGGCTTTTCGGGGCTTGTTCTCGCCATGGTCACAAAGCTGCCCGGCGCGGGGACCCTGCTCTTGTCCACGGGGCTTTTCGTCGTGGGACCCGCCGCTCAACGGGTGTTCTACCCGGACAACCCGGATCTCCATGGATACTTGGCACCCGTCCACCTGGTTCTTGCCGTTGGGATCGGCCTCCTCGTGGTGGCGGCGTCCAAGATTGGCGAGCAGATTGAAGTGCGCGGGCGCCCCCAAGGTTTGGTCCTCGCAGGGCTTGTCCTGCTTCCCTGTTTCGGGCTCGCCGTGGCCGGGCCGAAGGTGCATGTCCTCGACGCAGGGATGCGTCGGAAGGACGATCCCCTCCGCTACCATGACGAGACAATCATGCAAGTGCCTCCCGGGCCGGCGCTGTACCTGGCGAGCTCCGATCACGCCTTGTTCCCGGCGCTCTACGAGCGGCTGGTGGCTGGAGCGCGGCCTGACGTCGGAATCGCCAACGTCGAGCTCGTCAAGTCGTCCTGGTTCCTGCGCATGATGAAACGGGCGCTTCCCGATCTTTGGATCCCGTTTCTCGACGACGGGGGACGAAAGGACAACCTCATGATGCGGCTCGTCCACGAGAACCTTCGCGTGGGCCGCGCCGCGTGTGGCGAGGAACCCATCGTTCTAGGAGTGGCATCGTTCCCGACGGCGCGCGCATTCTGCTACACCCTGGTTGATCAGAAGACAGCAACGGGCGAAGCCCTGTTGCCGCCCCAGTACGAGGGTGAAATTGGACGGCGGATCAGTCGCCACGTTGGGCTGCTTCGCTCCGATTGGGAGGTTTCGGCTGGCAGGGGTCTCGAAGCGGCGAGGGCCGCGGGGGTGCTCGAACGCTTTGATGCGGCGCAAAGGAGTGCCCTCGAGCGCATCCCTCCTCGGCGAAGGCCACTTTGGCGGACGCTGCCCATGATGACGCGCGTTTTCCTGTTCGAGGAATTCCAGGCTGATCTCTTGGCGCGCGACCTGTCATTTTCGGCAAAGCTCGGTGCCGGTGAATTCCCAGCGAAAAACGCGCGGGTGGAAACCCGACTCCTTAACGCATGGCATCTCCTCCTGGCCAAGGACTCGCGTGGAGGTGATGCCCTCGCCGATCTTCCCGACGAAGCGAAGCTCGCCACGGCAAGGATGCTCATCGAGCATGGCCACGCCGATGACGCAGAGCGACTGCTGAGGCGCCTTGTGGAACACAACCGGTCCAGCGAGGGCGCAGGACTCCTTCTTGGCGCGCTCCTCGGGAACCGGGGCGAGCTTGCCGAGGCCGAAACGACGTATCGCGCGGTGCTTGCGGCGCACCCACGCAGCGCGAGGGTCCAGGCATACCTCGGCCTGGTCCTCGCCAAGCAAGGGCGACGCGAGGAGGCCCGTGCCGCATGGCAGGCATCTTTGGCCATTGATCCGAGGCAGCCCGACGTGAGCGCCTGGTTGGCCGCAAGTAGCACGGCACAAGCCAAGTGAGACGGGGCTACTCAACCAGTCCGACGATGCGCCGGGACTGCTTCTGGATCTCCACGCTGTCGCGGAGCCCCTCGAACAGGGTGCGCGAGGCTGGGAGACCCACGAGCTCCAGGTTTGGGGACGTCACGTCCTTGGTAAAGACGTCGATGTGCGCCACTCCGAGTATTCGATCCACGAGGGACTGACGGTAGCGCATGTCCTTGACGCGCCACAGCTCGAGGATATCGATTCGCTTGGAAAGAAGGCCCGTCTCGATTTCGATGCTCCGGCTCGTCACCCGCACGCGGGTTGAGCGCCGGAGAAGAGTGGTAAGGAGGAAGGCCACGGTGCCGACAAAGGCTGGAATCAGAGTGGCCAAGATCCTGGCACCGAGTGAGGCGCCGAGAGTCTCGAAACCGGAGATCCACAGCGCCAGCAACGAGATCCCTGGCGAGAGGGTACAGGTGATTCCATACGCGCCGACGTAGGCACGCCATGACGGAGAGCCTTCGTACAAGACCTGCTTTGGATCATCGGGATGGGGCGGCTCTGCGGGTCCTATTGGCGCAAGGGGCGCGCTAGGTTTTGGCGCAAGGGGCGCGCCAGGTTTTGGCGCAAGGGGCGCGCCAGGTTTTGGCGCAAGGGGCGCGCCAGGTAGTGGGGCGAGCTCACTGCGGCAATGCTTGCACTTGATGGCCTCGTCCTGGATTTCCTCGGCACAGAAGGGGCACTTCTTCATAGTGCATAGCCGAGCCCGAGCATGACTCCCGCCTGCTTCACTCCTGGGATGTCCTCATGGAGGTCATTCCCCCTTCGCTTTGCCGTGGTAAAGCCCGGGGACAAGGAAATCACGAACCCACCGCCGACGTGGTAGTCGAGGCCAAGGGAGCCGTGGAACCCAAGCATCCAGATGGGCCCTCCCGCTGCGGCAATTCTGTCACGCGTGAAGGGATTGCCGTCCTTGAGTCCCGCCCACCACTGACCGCCAACACCCGCTTCGGCGTGGACATCGAGGCGAGAAAAGATGGGGTACCGCACTCCGACGGTACCAAAGAGATTGAACAGAAAGGACATCTGCTGCTCGTCGGGCGTTTCAGAGCCCGACTTGAAGAGGTCGTAGGGAATCAACACCATTGACCCAAAACCGCCGAGGTCGATTCCGACCTTACCGAATCGCAGCGTGTAGATCCCGCCCAGGCCAAAGGGGAACCAAGGCTGAGGGAACTCGTTGAGCTCCGCCTCGACGAATTTCTGGCCCAAGTCGATGACCGTCGGGCCCGTTTCCACGCGAAAGCGGAACGTGAGGGGCTTTTGGGGGATCGCGGCGCGGGCGGTAACGTCGGCACCAGTTGCCCCCCCGCCGATGCTGCTCCCCCGGGAATCGACCTGCGCCACGAGCTTGCCGGTGTCCTTGGGACCAGTACCCTGAGCAGGCGTGGTTCCACCCTCGGTAGCCGACCTCTCTACCGCCGCCCGCTCCGCCATGGCGCGTTCTGCTGCCGCGCGGGCCGCCGCTTGCTCTGCCGCCACTCGCTCTGCCGCCACCCGCGCAGCCATGGCCTCGGCAGCAGCGCGCTCCGCGGCGAGTCGCTCAGTGACCGCTTTCTCGGTGGCGAGCTTCTCCGACGAGGCTTTCTCGGCCGCTGCCTTGTCTGCTGCCGCCTTCTCGCTTGCCGCCTTTTCCGACAGTTCCTTCTTTAGCTGGGCTTCGAGATCGGCGATCTTCTTCTCGACATCCGATCGATTGGGCGCATCCGGCGCTGTGGAGACGAATCTCTTGTAGAAGAAGATCGCTCGTTCCAGGTTCCCGATCTGGCGGAACGACTGGGCGATGTTGTAAAGGAAGACGGGATCGGGCTTGATCTCGTAGCCCTTCGAGAAGTGGGTGATGGCCTCGTCAAATCGGCCAAGGTTGTAGGCGGTTTGGCCCTTTTCGTACTGGGAACGCGCCTCCTTTGCCGCATCGCTGGGAGGAGCCGCGTGGACGCGCGGAGCGGACACGGGCAGCCCCGCTGCTAAGAGGACGACAACCGTCGAAAGGACTTTGGATCGCATGGTTGGATACTTTACCAGGCGTTAGAAGGAAGGAGCGAGAACGTCGTCATCGCTTGCCTGGGTTTTCGGCTTCTTCCCTTCCGATGAGGATGGCCTGTCGGGCCTCTTGTGCGAATCGGACGGTGCCCTGCGCTCTTTCTCGAGGGCAACGTCCAAAGCGGCGTCTCGGCCCAGTCCCACGCTCTTCTTCTTTTCCTTGTATCCGTCGAGACGGAAGCTCAACTCGGTCTCTCCAGTCCCTCGTGGAAGCGTGAGCTCGAGCGGGGTTTTCCCACGGGGAGTCGCCTCACCCCCAACAAGGACTGCCGCCCCACTGGGCGTGGAGGAAACCGAAAGAGTAATGGTCTTGGGTGCCTCTGGCGGGGGCGCCGGACTGGGAGTTGGAACGGGTGCAGCCACGGGCTGGAGTGCCGCGGAAGCGGCCTGCGCTTGGGGGGACGGCGCTGGGGCGACCGCAGCGACGGGTTTCTCTCCCCCCTTCCCCATCATCAAGTATCCGCCCACGCCGAGCGCGACGACCACAGCTGCGGCCGCCGCCGCCATGAGAGGCGTCTTGGATTTTGGAGCGATGTACTCGTCGGGAGCCTCAGCAATCTGCCCGGCGCCCTGCGTGAGCGTTGTGGGACGCGGGGTATTCGTTGACAGTGGCGCCGGCACCGACAGTCCGGTCAACGTGCCTCCAGCCACGGCGTAAAACTTGGAAACACCACCGTTCGTCTCGACGTAGCTCGTCGGCTCCCTAAGCGCGGAGATGAACTGATCCATGTCCGCGTATCGATCTTCCCGCTTTTTCGCCAGCGCTTTCATCACCACCGCCTCGAGGTGCGGCGGGATGTTCGGGTTGATGCTCGACAGGGGTGGCGCCGCCTTGGTGAGGTGCTGAACGAGGATCTCTCCATATCCTTCACCCACGAAGGGGACGCGCCCCGTGAGCATTTCGTAGGCAAGGATGCCTAGCGCGTAGATATCCGCCCGGTTGTCGATGTTGCCCCGGCCTTCGCACTGCTCGGGTGACATGTAATAGGGCGTTCCCATCACGATGCCCGTGCGGGTCTTCCTCGAACCGCCGCCGTCGCCCGTGAGCTTGGCGATCCCAAAGTCGAGGACCTTGACGAAATCCTTGTCTCGACCGCGGGGTATCAAGTAGACGTTGTCCGGCTTCAAATCCCGGTGGATGACGCCCTTCGCATGCGAGGCCGCGAGGGCGTCGGCGATTTGGGTGGCCACGTGCATCGCCCGATCGATTGGGATCGGCGACTCGTTCGCGATGAGCGACGAGAGCGACTGGCCGCTCAAGTGCTCCATGATGAAGTAGACGAACCCGGGTGTTCCCGGTCCCCCTTGGACCATTCCATAATCAACGATATCGACGATGTTCGGATGCCCGATGTCGTTGACCGCTTTTGCCTCGGTGAAGAACCGAGTGACGACGTCTTGATTGGCTGCATACTCCTCATGCAGCACCTTGAGGGCGACCTTCTTCCCGATGAGAGGGTGCTCCGCCAAGTAGACGGCGCCCATCCCTCCTTCCCCCAGCTTTGAGACCACCCGATAGTTCCCGATGGTGGCTCCGATCAAACTGTGGCGTGCTGCACCTTCCATAAGTTAGCCTCCGCGCATGCCTTCGGCGACAGTATATCGAGTCTAGCCGAGTAACGTCCTTTGGGTCAACCGTTCCCAAGCCAGGTCATAGCGCGCATTTTGCCTGTTCTTGCGAACCTTTATGCTGGGGCCAGTCGTGCGAGCGCCAGGCGCAAGCGCTTCTCGCCATGGGCATCGAAGAGGACTGTGACCGTCGGATTGTCCAAGGTCTCTTCGACCTTGGTTACGAGCCCCGCCCCATATTTCGGGTGCATGACTCTCTGCCCCGCGCGAACCACGAGCAGCGACGGAGGCGGCGGCTCGACTTTCTTCGTGCCGGGCTTGGCGCCGGGCTTTGCCCCGAGCTCGGCGCCGGGTTCTGCCCGGAATCCTGGACGGGCACTCCCCAGGCGAAACCTGCGGACCCGGCGGCCAGCTTCCGCAATGAACCTCGATGGCGGGTTGCCTCGTGCCTGACCGGAGAGACTCCGCGAGAGGGCATGGGTGAAAAGCAACCGGTTCCGCGCTCGAACCATGGCCACGTAGCACAAGCGTCTCTCAGCGGCCAGGACGGTCTCTCCACTTGCCAAGGAGCGGACGTGAGGGAGCAGTCCCTCTTCCAAGCCCGTCATGAACACGGTGTCGAGCTCCCGTTCTTTCGCCGCCGGGTACGTGAGGAGCAAGACTCCCCCTTCCCCTTGATGGGCCAAGCGGGTGCGCTCGTCCCGGTCGTCCTCGCGATCTTCAATTTCCCATGGGAGGGCGCCGGCGCGCGCGGCACGCGCGAAAAGCGCGGGGAGCGCGTCGACCGCGGGGCCGGAGTGCGCGCGTGCGAGGCCCCGAAGCTCGTCAATCCCCTCTCGGCGCGCCTCCTCTTCAGCCGGGGCGAGCTCTTCGAGCATCTTGTCGTAGCCGGTGCGCATAACGACATAATCGATCATCTCGAGCGCCGAGCATTTCAGCGCCGCGTCCTCGAGGTCCTTGAGCAGCCTACCCAAGTCGGCGAGCGCGCCCGCGCGCTGGGCAGTCACCCGTGGAAGCTGCGCCGCTCTGAGAGCCGCTTCGGCCAAGCTGATGCGCTGGCTTCGCGTGAGGCGTGCGATCGTGCCCACGGATGCAGGTCCGATGCCCCGCCTGGGCACGTTGGCGACCCGTGCTAGAACGAGTGGATCTCCCCCGCCAACGGCGAGACGCAGGTAGGACATGATGTCCTTGATCTCTCTGCGCTCGTAGAAACGTCGGCCCTGGGCCACGCGATACGGAATCCCACGTTCAATGAGGGCCTCCTCAAACGGCCGTGCCTGAATCTCCTGCCGATACATGATGGCCGTCCGGGAAAGCGACGTCTCCCCATGTCTCGCCATGCGCTCGATCCATCCCACGACGGCGGCCGCTTCTTCTCGCTCGTCGCCGAGCGTGAGGGCCACCACCCTGGGACCGTGCTTTCGCAAGGGAACCAGCGCCTTCTCCAGGCGACCCGCGTTGTGACGAATCAGACGACCGGCGACGTGCAGGATCCGGCCGCTGGATCGGTAATTGTGGGTCAACGGAAAGACCTTCACTCCTTCGAAAACCCGCTGGAGCTCGTCGAGAGGCGAAGCCCCACTCTCGAAGGGGCGGATGGCCTGATCGTCGTCGGCGACGCAAGCGACGTTGCCCGAAGGCGCTCCCAAGGCGCGCAGGAGCTCCATCTGCGGATGGGTGATGTCCTGGAACTCGTCGACGTGAATGTGCTCAAATCGCCGGCGGTACTTGAGCCGCAGGTGCTCTCTCTCGTCGAGAAGCCGCAGGGAATACAGGAGCACGTCATCCGCGTCGAGCGCGTTGGCTTCCGCAAGTGCATGCTCGTAGGCGCGGAATACGTCGGCAAGTACGCCCGCTTCTCGGCTCGCGTCGCTCCGCTGCATCTTCGCCGCGGAAATCGCCTCGCTGAGGCGAGTTGGAGGGTGCTGGTCCGGATCGAGCCCGAGCTCCCTCGCGACTCGGCGGACCAGCGTGCGAGCCTCGGCCTCGCTCAATATCGTGAACTTTGAGTCGCGCCCCACCTCGGATGCGTGGGCGCGCACGATTCGCTGCGCAATCGCCGAGAACGTACCCATCCATGCGCCATGGAGAGGTGAGCCGAGGAGCCGCTCGGCACGCGCGCGAATGAGGTCCGTCCCGAAAGCGGAGTAGGTAAATACGAGCTGGCGCCTCGGAGGGATACCCTCGGCGGCACACAAGTAGGCCATCCGGTGGGCGAGAAGGCGTGTTTTTCCCGTCCCAGGGCCGCCGACAACGAGCGTCGGTCCAGTCGTGGCGAGCACGGCAGCACGTTGCTCGTCGTCCAAGCTCGCGAGAAGCGCAAGGCCGCGGGCGCGGGCCCGCTGGAGGAGTGCAGGCGAAGCCGAAGGTGGGCCGGGAGTCTGAATCGGCATGGCAATCGGTGTCTCGGCTAGGGTTGGAACCTCCACGGCTGTTCCGCACGCATCGCCTCTTCAACATCGGGAAAGCATCGATCATGCCAGGAGCGGTGTCCTCGAGGACCGGGGCCAAGGCTAGGAAGTTGCCCCGCCTGCCGTGCGTGCTACTCAATACACGATGCACCGCCGCCTCCTCTCTTGGGCATGCAGTCTTGCCATCGTCGTTCTCGCTGAGCCGGCCATGGCGAGGCCGAAACGCGAAACGCCGCAAGCGAGCCTCGCTCTCGCCATGAGGGGCAAGCCGAGCCGAACCCGGCCTGGGACGAAGAAGCGACGCGGGCGGCGAGCGGCACCCATCCCGGTTGCGCCCCTCACCAAGGACGGGCTGCCCAACGTCATGGCGGCGGCATCTGTCGTCGCTGACTTGGACACCGGTGACGAGCTCTTCGTCAAGCACCCCGATGCGGTGCGTCCGATTGCGTCGGTCGGAAAGCTCTTCGTCGCGCTTGCCGTAAGGGAGAAAGGGATCCCACTGGAGAAGGAAACCGCGGTCACGGAGGAGGACCGAAAGCATGCGCTCGGAGGTGCCCGGTCGCGGCTCCTGGTTGGGACAGCCTACAAGAACATCGATCTCCTCCGCGCCATGCTGGTGGCATCGGACAACCGGGCATGCACTGCGCTGGGGCGGGCTGCCGGAATGACTCCCGCCGAGCTGGTCGCAGCGATGAACCGGCAAGCCAAGAGGCTCGGGCTCAAGCGAACGCGCTTCACTGACCCTTCGGGCCTGAATGGCAACGTATCGACCCCCCGGGAGCTTCTCGTCGCCTTGCGTGCGGTGCTGGAGGATGAGGTGCTCGCCGAGATCTTGGCAACGCCTTCCGTCTTCGTGAGCTCTACGAGCCACCCGCGATACGGAGTGCAGTACTTCAACACGAACGTCTCCCTGCGCGTCGGCCGATTCCCGGTGATTGGGGGGAAGACCGGTTATACCGACGAGGCGCGTTACTGCCTGGCCACGTCAGCGAAGCTCAACGGCCGACGCGTTGGCATGGTTTTCCTGGGTGCCGAGGGAGAGATGACCCGATTTGCTGACTTCTCCCGCGTGGCTCAGTGGGTCGTGGACGGCGGGCCCGCGCGCACGCGTGTTCCCTTGAAGGACGCGCGCGCCCTGCCCCAAGGCGTTGGTGCGAGCGCGAATCCCCCGCCAGGCGCGATGACGCCGAAGCTGGCGAGATGAGCAGGGAAGACTAGCTCGCTCTGAGCGCCGCGCGGGCCCCGGCGATGCGCTCGAGCTCACCTGCCGTGAGCCCACTCGACGCCTGCACGGTTATGGAGGTGGCTTTCCCCGTCGAACACTCGGTCGCCGACACGTGGAGAATCCCATCGGCATCCATGGTGAACGACACTTCCACGCGCACTTGCCCTGCAGGCCGCTTGGGGAGGTCCCCCAAGATGAATCGTCCCAGCATCCTGTTTTCGCTGGCCACCTGCCCCTCGCCTTGCACGATCTCCACCGCTACGAAGTCCTGATCTTCCTCCGTAGTGGCGAAAATCTTCCTTTCCCGGGTCGGTATCGTCGTGTTGCGCGGGATAATCACCGAGACGCGGTCCCCCGCCACCTTGATACCCATGGAGTGGGAGGTCACGTCGAGGAGCACCACCTCCTGGAGCTCCCCTCCCATGATGGCGCTTTGGGCGGCGGCGCCAATGGCTACGATCTCGTCGGGGTTGACCCCCTTCGACGGCTTCTTGCCGAATATCTCCTCCACCTTGGCTTGCACCACGGGCATGCGGGTCATCCCGCCCACGAGGACCACCTGGTCAATGTCCGCCGAGGTGAGCTTGGCGTCGCTCAAGGCCTGAAGGCAGGGCGAATCCAGGCGTGCAAGGAGATCCTTGCAGAGGAGCTCCATCTCTGAGCGCTTGATTTCACGCTGGAGGTGGAGTGGTCCGGCCTTCCCTATGGCCAAGAACGGCAGGTTGATGTCGGTCGTGAGCGAGGAAGAAAGCTCTATTTTTGCCCTCTCGGACGCCTCTTTGAGGCGCTGCAGGGCCACCGCGTCGCCCGATAGATCGAGACCGTGATCCTTCGAGAACTCCTTGATGAGGAGATCGATGATCCGGCGATCGAAGTCGTCTCCGCCGAGAAAAGTGTCCCCGCTCGTCGCCAGCACCTCAAATACGCCGTTCTCGATGGTCAAGATCGAGATGTCGAACGTCCCACCGCCCAAGTCGAATACGGCGACCCGCTGGTCCCGCTGGTGGTGCAGGCCAAACGCCAGCGCCGCGGCGGTCGGCTCGTTGAGGATCGCGCGCACCTTGAGCCCCGAAATGGTCCCCGCGTCCTTGGTGGCCTGCCGTTGCACGTCGTCGAAGTACGCGGGCACCGTGACGATCGCCTCGGTGATCTCTTCTCCCAGGTACTCCTCGGCCACTCGCTTCATCTTCTCGAGCACGAGTGCCGACACTTCTTGGGGCGAGATGGGATTGCCCCGGATCTGGATCCAGGCATCGCCATTCGGGGCTTCGATAATCTCGCAGGGCATGGTTCCACGGAGGTGTTCCACCTCTCGTGAGCGGTACCTGCGACCGATCAGGCGCTTGATGCCGAACACCGTGTTTTGGGGGTTGGTGATGGCCTGGCGCTTGGCTGCTGCCCCGACGACATGCTCCCCGTCCTGGTTCCACGACGCCATGGAGGGCGTGGTGCGCCCCCCTTCCTGGTTGTGGATGACCACGGGTTCGGTTCCTTCCAGCACGGCCACGCAAGAGTTCGTGGTCCCAAGGTCGATTCCGATGATCTTTCCCGCCACGGTTCCTCGCTCAGCGTCCAAAGAGCTTTGAAAGGATGCTCGTGCCTTTCTTCTGCTCCTGCAATTTCTTGAGCTCGCTCGCCGCATCGGCGAATTCTGGGTCCAGAGCTACAGCGCGCTCGAACTCCCGCACCGCGGCCTCTGCACGCCCTTCGATCTTGTGCTCCATCCCCCAGGCGTAGTGCAGTTGGACGCGGTACCGCTTCGAATGGGGATCCTCGGCCGCGATCCTGTGGAGCGCCTCCCTGGCGGCCTTGAAGTTCCCCTGCGCGAGCGTCTTGAGTGCATCTTCAAAACGCTGGCTGCGCGTGCGCGCCGCCTCGAGCATGGCGGCTACCTCTTGGGGGGGACGCGTGTTGGGGACCCGCGAGCCCGGGAGCGTGGTCCGTCCCTTCCCCGCGGGACGCGACGTGCTCGGCGCCCTAGCGCCTGGAGTCGCCCCGGGTGGGTTGGATCCAGCCGGAGCGCTGTCCTTTCCCGGAGGGGACGGCGCTGGTGGAGTCGACGACGTTGCCGCCGACGAACTCGGGCTCGGTGAAGTCACGGGATTGGTCGCTGGCGGCGTGGCACCAGGAGTCGTCGTTGGCCCCCGTCCTCCTGTCTCCAAAGGACCGGGTCCAGTAGACCTCTGGCCCGTGGCCTGTGGGGCTGGCCCGGGCTTGGCAGGTCGCAGCTTCTCTTGCCACTGCTTGCGACGGGTCTCGTCGGCTAGCTGCTCGTAGGCGCGCTTGATGAGGAGAAACACCTCGCTCGCGAGGTCTCTCACCTCGACCCCGCCCGCGGCGAACTTGTTGGGGTGGAATACCTTAGTAGCCTCCAGGAATGCGTTCCTCACTTCTTCGGCCCCTCCGGTCGGAGGAATGCCAAGAGCCTGAAAAGGGTCGGCATGCTGGAGACGGGCAAGCTCCATCCTCAGGCGCAATACGGCATCGGCTCCACGGATCGGCGGCATCGCTCCCATGGCGTGCTGCCCATTAGGTTACATCAACAACCGGGCGAAAATCCAGAAGGAGGACTACTCCTTCTTGCCTTCGCTCTTCTTCCCCTCGCGAGCACGCTTTCTCTTCGCATAGCCTTCGAGGTGCTTCTGCTCTACCCGCGTGAGCGCGAGAGCTCCTTGCGGGACATCGCGGGTGACCGTGGTACCGGCACCGACGTATGCGCCCGCGCCGACTCGCACGGGCGCCACCAGCTGCGTGTCCGAACCGATAAAAGCCTCGTCCTCAATCACCGTCGTGTGCTTGTGCACGCCATCGTAGTTGCAGGTGATCGTTCCTGCACCCACGTTGACTCGCGCTCCAATCACCGCGTCCCCAAGGTACGAAAGATGGTTGGCTTTCGCCCCTGGCCCCAGGGACGTCTTCTTGGTCTCCACGAAGTTACCGAGATGCACGTCCTCCGACAGCACGCTCCCGGGACGGAGATGGGCGAACGGACCAACCTGCGCACGAGGCCCGACCCGTGACTCGGTGAGGATCGAGCATGGCTTGAGCACCGCGTCATCACCGACCACCGAGTCGGTGATGACGCACCCCGCGTCCACCCGGACGCGCATCCCCAGGGAGGTGTTGCCCCGCAAGCTTACTCCGGGAAAGATCTCGCTATCCTTTCCGATCTCCGTGACGTCGGCATCGATGGACACCGTCTCTGGGGCCACGATCGTGACACCCTTCTGCATCCACGCCTCGGCGATGCGAAGGCGTGCGAGGGCGTCCATGCGGGCGAGCTCGACCCGGTCGTTGATCCCCGCCACTTCATGTTCCGGTGCCAGGATCGTCCGGACCTCGCTCCCTTCTCGGAACGCGATCCCGACCAGATCCGTCAGGTAGAACTCCCCTTGCGCGTTGCGCGTGGTTAGCCCACCGAGATGCGCGCGCAAGAAGCCCAAGGAGACCGCGTAAATCCCAGCGTTGACCTCGGCGATTCGCTTCTCCTCATCCGTGGCGTCCTTTTCCTCAACGATCCGCATGAGGCGGCCCGCGCTGTCCCGCACCAGGCGACCGTAGCCCGTGGGGTTCGCCGGGCGGGTCCCTACGAGCGCGAGAGGAGCATGTCCCCGCGTTGCGGTGAGGGAGAGCAGCGTCTGACGTTCGAGGAGCGGCACGTCGCCGCTCAAGATCAAGACGGTAGCGTCCTTGGGCTCGTCTTCGAGGGCCGAAAGCGCCTGTCTTACCGCATCGCCGGTGCCCAGCTGCCGCTCCTGCCTGGTCACGGCGACTGCGCCCGGCCCATAGCGCGCGTCGAGCACCCGCTGTACGGCTTCCAGCTGATGGCCCAGCACCATGACCACGCGCCGCGCGCCGACCGACCGGGCGAGCTCTACCGGCCACGCCACGAGCGGCCGCCCGGCGACGCGGTGGAGCACCTTGGCGGTGTCGCTCTTCATGCGGGTCCCGAGCCCTGCAGCGAGGATGACAGCGATGGGAGCGTCTTCGGCCATGGGCGAGGATCATGTCACATGCGCGAGCACATTTCCTCTGCTACGATACTTGGCCCTTGTGTCCTCTTCGCTTCGGGGGAGCGCCCGATGAGCAAGACGCGCGCCGCAGGTTCGAACGGCTGGTTTCGGCCGGCATTGGCGGCTCCGAGATCCATCTTGACGAGGGCTCCAACCTCGCCGAAGTGGTCCGCGTGGCGTGCGCCCACGCGCCGTACCTCGCCACGCTCGCAGCCCGCGACGTGCGGCGGCTCGTCCTCGCTGCGGAGGATCCCTATCTTAGGCACGAGAAACCCAGGGTCGTCATGGAGTCGGAGCTTTGCCGCGCTCTCGAGGGCGTCCACGACGGGCGTGAGCTCGCCCTAAGGCTTCGCGCCTACCGCGCCCGTGAGTACATTCGCTTGGGTGCGCGGGAGCTGGGGCTTGGGGATCGTGCCGAGGTAGGCCGCGAGCTCTCCTACCTGGCGGATGCGTGCCTTTGCGCCGCAATCCGCTTCCACGACGCCGAGCTCTGCGCGGCGGTGGGCGAGCCACTCCAGGTCGCCGACGACGGAACAACGCGACGCGCCGGGCTGGTTGTCATGGGCATGGGCAAGCTCGGCGGTCTCGAGCTCAACTTCTCTTCCGATATCGACGTGATCTTCGTCTACCACTCGGACCAGGGCAGCGCCGGACGGCTCTCCCTCCATGAATATTTCGACAAGCTCGCCCAGCGAGTCGTGCGAGCCATCGGCGAAGTGACCGAGGACGACATAATCTTCCGCGTGGACCTGCGCCTGCGCCCCGAGGGGACGCGCGGTCCGCTCGTCAACTCGCTCCTCTCGCTCGAGCGCTACTACGAGTCCTTTGGTCGCCCCTGGGAGAGGCAGGCGTGGCTGAAGGCTCGCCCCTGCGCCGGCGACTTGTCCTTGGGCGAGGAGACCCTCTCGGCGCTCGAGCCTTTCATCTACCCGCGCACCCTTTCCGGCCAGGTGATCCGCGACGTCGAGGATCTCAACCGCCGCATCAAGGCCGAGCTCGATCCCCAGCGTCTCGGGCGGGGGTTCGACGTCAAGCTGGGCCGAGGCGGCATCCGTGAGGTCGAGTTCTTTGTCCAGGCGTTGCAGCTGGTCCATGCGGGGAAGCGCGTTGGGCTCAGGGAGCGCAACACTCGTCGGGCCCTAGACAAGCTCCTGTTTGCGGGGCTCATCACGGACCGAGAATGGCGGGCGCTTTCAGATGGCTATGACTTCTTGCGCCAGGTGGAGCACCTGCTGCAGCTCGAGTCCGGCCGGCAGACCCACCGGCTCCCGACCGATTTCGACTCCCTGACGGTCCTTTCCAAGCGCCTTGGGTGTGAGAACGCGGGCGAGTTAATGTCGCTCCTCGAAAGGCGTTGCGGAAGGATCGCTGAGATCTTCGAGACGCTCGGCGGAAAGACCACGATTAGAAAGGAGATCGCGCTGCTCCTTTCCCCATCGGCATCGAGCGAGGACACCGTCCAAGCCCTTGGCATGCTCGGCTTTCGCGACACCAAGGAGGCCGCCTTCCAGCTCGAGCTCTTGCGCCGCAAGCCGGCCTCGCCGCTTGCATTGGCAGCCACTCCAGCAGCAGCGCGCTTGGCTCCCGTGTTCCTCGAGGAGCTTTGCGCTTCACCCGACCCAGACCTGGCCCTTCGCCTGGCCGTCGACTTCGTCGCACGCCTGCGCGGGTGGGAAGGGCTCTGGACCCTGTTCGAGGAGAACCCGCCCTTGCTTCGTCTCGTGGCCTCACTCCTCGGCACTTCTGCTTTTCTTTCCGTCCACTTCATTTCGCACCCGGAGCTCCTGGACACGCTTCTCCTCGGTGGAAACGGGGGGCCCAGGCGCACCCGCGAGGGGCTGTCCCGTGTGGTCACCGAGCGCCTTCGCGAGGCGGAGCACGAAGAAGTGACCTGGAACCTTCTTCGCCGCATCAAGACCGAAGAAATGCTCCGCATCGGTCTCGCGGACGTGGCAGGGGAATTGGACCAGGACATGGTCTCCGCCGAGCTTTCGGACCTGGCGGACGAGTGCGTGAAAAGGACGTACGAGTGGGTTCGCATGGGGCTCGAGCGTCGTCACGGCGCGATTGCACCCATGACGATTCTCGCCCTGGGAAAGCTCGGAGGACGCGAGCTCGGATATGCCAGCGATCTGGACCTGGTGTTCGTTTACGACGGCGGGATCGATGACCACTTCCTCATGTCGAAGCTCGCCCAGCGGATGGTGAATGCCCTTGGGGCCGTCATGGAGGAAGGAAGGCTTTACGAAGTCGACACGAGGCTCAGGCCGAGTGGAAAGCAGGGCATGCTCGTGTCGTCTTTCGCCGCATGGCAGAAATACCATGAGACTGCGGCACAGCTCTGGGAGCGGCAAGCGCTCATCAAGGCGCGCCCAGTGGCGGGAGACCAGGCGCTCTCGTCACAGCTCGCTCGTGAAATCGAGACCCAGGTGTACGAAGGCCCCAAGGTCTCCGCGCCTCAAATCGCGCTCGGGATCGCTCGCATGCGCGAGCGGATAGAGCGAGAGCTGGCCCGCGAGCAAGGCGGACGGCACGACATCAAGACCGGTCGCGGCGGGCTTCTCGATGTCGAGTTCGCGGCCCAGTTCCTGCAACTCGTGCACGGACCTTCGCACAAGGACCTGCGGGTTCGCTCGACGGTGCAAGCGCTCGAGCGCGCGGCCCACTTGGGCATTATCGACGAGCCCACGCGCACGACTCTCGTCGGCGGGTACAAGTTCCTGCGTCAACTCGAGAACCGGATGCGGATTGTGCACGACCGCCCCATCCACGAGCTGCCCGCCGATCCAATAGAGCTCGACAAGCTCGCCCGCCGAGCGGGGCGCCCTTCTGCGTCGGCGCTCGAGCGCGCGTATCGTGCCTGGACGAGTGACGTGCGCGCGTGCTACTTGAAGTTGCTCGAAACATGAACGTCTCCTCCCCCACCGTTCTTGTTGTCGACGATGACCGTGAGGTCCAGGCGTACTTGACCGAGCGACTGGAACGCGAGGGTTGGCGCGTGATCGTCGAGCGGGATGGGGACTGGGCCCTGCGTTCCTTCCAGCGAAGGCGATTTGACGCGGTCATCCTCGATATCCTGGTTCCGGTCGTCAGCGGCTACCAGGTTGCCGAGCAGCTCCGCGCCATGCCCGAGGGCAAGGAGGTCGGCATTCTCATGCTCACGGGCGTCTACCGCGGAGCGAGGCACCGCCAGGAGGCGATCGCGCGCTACGACCTCCTCGACTACCTGGACAAGCCCGTCGAGGGCGAACGTGTTGTCGAGCTCCTACGGGAGTTCTTTGCCAAAAGGGTGGCCGAGGCTGCCGAGGCCGCACCAGGCCCGGTCGCACCACCCGAATCCGCGTCCGAGGCCACGTCGCCCGCCCCGCCCACCCAGGCCGAGGCGCCCCCAGCTCAGGTTGACGAGCGCCAGCGCGAAGAGCAGCGCGAAGTCGACCAACTCGCCGCACGAGTCCAAACTCCGAGCGGGCGTCACCTCCGCCCGATCACGATCCCCCCCGGGGGCTGGCCCGCACACGTGGAACGCCCATTTGATCTCTCGCTTCGCGGGAATCTTCGGCGCGTCTCGTTCCCCGTTCTCCTCTCGCAGCTCTATCGGCGCGGGGTCACGGGAGGGCTTTTCCTTCTTCGGGATAAAATCAAGAAAATCGTGTACTTGCGCTGCGGACACCCGGCGTTTATCAAGTCAAACGTTCTCGAGGAGTGCCTCGGGCGCATCTTCGTGCGCGAGCGGATGATCACCGAGCGGCAGTGTGAGGAGTCGGTCCGGCGCATGAAGGTCGAGAAGAGGCAGCAGGGCTCCATCCTGATCGAAATGGGCGCGATCTCACCGCACAACCTGCGCTTTGGGCTCGAACGGCAGCTTCAGGTGAAGCTCTTTGATGTCTTCCAGTGGCTCGAAGGCGAGTTCGTGTTCCGCGACGACGTTCCCCTGCCGAGCGACGTGATCGAGCTCGATCTCTCCAACGCACAGATCGTTCTCGAAGGGATCCGCCGCCATTTCGACAAGGCACGCCTCCGCGAGATCCTGTCGCCCTTCCTCGACCAGCACCCCATTCTGACCCCGGATCCCGCGCTTCGCTACCAGCACCTGCCGCTGTCCACCGCAGAGCAGGAGCTCGTCGTGTCCCTGGACGGTTCGCGGCCAGTCCGGGAGCTCGTGAACGATAGGCGCCAACCGCCGAGCGAGCTCGCGGCCATGGCCCTGCTCTACGGGCTTCACTGCATAGGCGTGGTCGCGATGAGCGACCGCCCCATGGATTCCCGTGAAGCCCGTGGAAACAACGGACAGGACGCCCTGGCAGAACGAGCGCCCACGCGCATCTCACGCTTCGGCGATTCGGAGCTCGCAGCCTTCCTAGCCGAACGACAGGGAGCGCCGCCCCACGCGGTCTTGGGTCTTCCTGCGGTGGCCACGTCGGAGGAAGTCGATCGGGCCTTTTCGTCCCTGGCGTTCGAGCTTCACCCGGACCGCTTTCGCGGTCGGCCGCAAGCGACCGCCCTGCTTGCACGGCGTGCCTTTGACTTGGTAAATCGCGCCCACGGGGAGCTCGCATCGCCGTCTTCCACCCGGGTAGAGCCCACGTCTTTGGCGGACACGGCCCCGATTGAGATCGATTCTGCGCACCGCACCCTCTTGGCGGACGAGCACTTCCGGGCAGGACAAAGGCATCTCGAAGCGCGGTCCTTCGCCTTGGCCGAAGTCGAGTTCCGTGAGGCGGTGGCGATGCGGCCTGACGTCGGCTTGTACCACGCCTACCTTGGATGGTCGGCATTCTGCGCCCGCGAGAGAGGCATCCAAGCCGCTGACGAGGCGCTCCCCATTCTCGAAAGGGCGGTAGAGCTCTCCCCCTCTATCGATGAGCCGCACTACTTCCTCGGAATGGTCTTCCGGAGCATGGCGCGATTCGACCTGGCCGAGGCGGAGCTCGAGAAAGCCTTGGCGTGCAATCCAAATTCCCAGGCAGCCCTGGATGAGCTCACCGCCGTGCATCGGGAGCGACAGCGCTAGAGGCTGCTTCGTTTCTTGTCCTCGGCTGTGCTAACGTCCGGGTCGATGGCACTCATCAAGAAGGTTGAAAAAATCTGGGTAGACGGAGACCTCATCTCGTGGGACGACGCCCGCGAACACGTGCTCGCCCACACCCTTCACTACGGCCTCGGCGCCTTTGAAGGGATTCGCGCGTACAAGCGTGGCGACGGACGCACCGCCATCTTCCGCCTGAGCGAGCACATTGACCGGCTCTTCGAGAGCTGCCATATCTGCTCGATCGACATCCCGTTCTCCCGCGAGGCCCTCAAGGAGGCATGCGCGCTGGTTCTCAAAGAGAACCGCCTCGAGGCGGCCTACCTTCGGCCCATCGTCTATCTTGGCTACGGCGCCATGGGGCTTGGCTCCCTTGAACCTCCCGTGCGCACGGTGATCGCGGCATACGAGTGGGGCGCATACCTCGGCGAGGAAGGCCTCAAGAACGGGATCCGAGCCAAGACCTCCTCGTTCCGCCGCGGTCCCATCGATTCGACGATGTCCAAGGGGAAGATCTGCGGCCAGTACGTGAATTCGGTGCTCGCCAAGCGGGAAGCGATGAAAGCCGGCTACGACGAGGCCATCATGCTCCAGCATGACGGGCATGTCGCCGAGGCCACGGGCGAGAACGTGTTCATGGTAAAGCGGGGAGTCCTTTTTACGGCGCCCATCTCGGCATCGATCCTCGCCGGCATTACCCGCGACAGCATGCTTCGGATCGCGAGAGACCTGGGAATCGAAACGCAGGAGCGCCTGTTCACCAAGGACGAGATCTGGTGCGCCGATGAAGTGTTCATGACCGGGACGGCCGCCGAGCTCACGCCAGTCCGGGAAATCGACGATCGCCGGATTGGCAATGGAGAGCCAGGCCCGGTCACCAGGCGGCTCCAGGACGCCTTCTTTGACACCGTGAAGGGCGCCAAGCCTCGTTATCCTGAATGGCTGGCGCTTGTTTAGGGCCTCCTTGATTCTTGGACAGGAAGAACCTGTCATGACGAGCGCCTTGATCTAGCCGCTCGGTGCGGGTTAAAACCGCTCCCGTCCTTAACAGCTGGGTGAGGTGCCGACATGAATCGCATGCTGGTTAGGCAGGGGCTAATGGCTTTGGCTGCGTTGTCCTCCCTTTCGGTGCTCGGATGCACCGGTGACGACGGCGAAGAAGAGCCGAAAGTGGAGCCGGTCACGAGCGGTACATACAACCATTACGTATCGAACAAGTTGTTCGTCCCAAAGACGCCGTCGGAGAAAACGACCTACGGCTTTAATCTCGACAAGGATCCCGACAACAGCATCGACAATCGATTGGGCAACATGATGGTCGTGCTCAAGAACAACGGCGTGGACATCCAGTCGACCATCGACGAATCGCTCACGGATGGAAAGCTCTCGATCCTCCACTCGGTTAGGGCCGACGACCTCACCAAGGATTCGAGCGTGTCGTGGCAGGTGTACCTTGCCGACCAGCCGGCCTCACCCCCGAAATACGACGGCAGCGACTCCTACACGATTAGCAAGGATGGACCCACGAACGCCGTTCTGAACGGTCGGATTCTCGGCGGCAGTTTCGTCGGAGGTCCAGGGGACGTCACCATCAAGATCGCGCTCGTCAAGGACCAGCCTCCGCTCATTCTCAACCTGGTCGGTGCGCGCATGGAAACCACCGTCACCGCCTCGAGCTGCAAGGGCAAGCTGGGTGGCGCCATCAAGGAGTCCGATCTCAACGAAACCGTCCTCCCTGCCGTGGCGAACATGATGAACGCATCGATCAAGGAGGATCCGGAAAAGGACACCTCCAAGACGATCAAGAAGCTGTTCGACACCGAGCCCAAGGACAATCCCGACGGTGTGATTACCGCCCAGGAGCTCAAGAACAACGATCTCATCGGAACCGTCCTGGCCGCCGATGTCGACCTCTTTGACGCCAGCGGCAAGTACAACCCGCGCAGCGACATGAAGAACGACTCCCTTTCTCTGGGGGTCGGTATCGAATGCGTGAACGCGAAGTTCACGCCCGACAACGAGAAGTAGTCCTGTCCTTCAGCGCCTACAGGTCATCGCAGGGCGTGCCGAGCGGCTGCCCCGTGTACACGCCGAGCTCCGAGTAGATCAAGGGACCATTCTCGTCCAAAGGGACGAGGGTGAGCGGACGTCGACGTTTCCCTTGATGCCTCCAGACCCAGGAGTCGATGGTGCTCGGCACGCCGCAGTACATGTCCCCCGAGCAGGCGAGTGGCCGGAACAGCGCCATCGACGCTCGAACCGACCAGTTCGCCCTGGGTACCATCATGTACGAGATGCTCTCGGGACGACCGGCCTATTTTGGCGAGACCCTCGCCGAGGTCATTTTCAAGGTCGTGTACGAGAAGCCTCGGGCTCTCGCTGAACTCGTGCCTTCGCTCCCTAGCCCGGTTGTGGCGGCGGTAGAGAAGGCGATGGAGAAGGATCCGGCGGCGCGTTTTCCTGACGTGGGATGTTTCGTCGGCGAGCTCGGCGGAAGGACGTCCCCGGCCTCCGAACAGGATGCCAGCCGCACGCCGTCTCTTGGCGCAACTCAGCTCGGGTGGTCGGCGCACGCAGGGGGCATGGTTCCTTCGGCGAGCGGAGGCACGACCGCCGAATCGCCGCGGCGGGAGACCAGGGGCCTCCGCGTGGGGATTCTCGCCGGAGCGATTGCGTTGGCGGGAGCAGGAGTGTTCGTCGCCGTGCGGTCCGTAAGGAGCCCAGATAAGCCATTACCGGGAAGCGGGCCCTCGGACAACGTTTCGACCAGCGCGGAGGTGCAGCGCGCCAAGGCCGTCGAAACGCTTCCGCCTCCCGCCTCCACAAGCCCACTTTCCACGGGCTCTTTATCCGCGCCCGCAGCTCCGTCGACAAGGCCGACGAACCCTGAGCCCACGGGTCCCAAGCCCACTCCACGCGCTGACTCCCCTTCGGGCCCACGCCCGCCCCCCAAGGATCAAGGAGAGGAGCTATCCCCCGAGCTCGCCCGCAATCTCGAGGAGGCCGAGCGAGCGCTCGCTCAGGGCAATTCACGCGGTGCCAAGGTCTTGGCCCGAAAGGTCCTGAACTACCGCATGTCCCCGCGCGCTTTCGCCCTCTTGGTCCGGATCGCGTGCAAGGAGCACGACCTTCAAGGGGCCAGGGTAGCCTTGTTCAAGGTGGGCAAGCGAGAGCGGAAGCACCTCTCCCGCACGTGCCAGGAGGAATACGGCTTCTCGATCGAATGACGAGCGCTGCCACTCTGCCACTCGGAGCCCGCCCCTGATAAACTGGAATCCGCTGAGTTATTTCCAAGGGGGGAGCGTGGAATCCGCCATTGCCGCTGGGGTTCATGTTTTGGCTGCCGCGCTGGCTGTTCTCTTCTATGTCAATCGGGCCCGAGCCCTGCGGAAGCCCGTCACAGACGAGCGCCTCGCCGAGGCCATGTCCGCTGACTCCTTGAGCGGGCTCCTTTCCCTCGTGCTCTACGGAGTGGGACTTTGGCGCCTCTTCGGCAACCTTGAAAAGCCGCTGGATTGGTATACGAGTCATCCCCTCTTCTGGACCAAGATGGGGCTGATTGGGCTCCTCTTCCTCCTCGAGATGCCCGTGCAATACGTGTTGTTTCCGCTCCAGATGCAGAAGGCCAGGAAGAAGCCGGTTAGGCTTAGCGAAGCCAAGGCGCGGCTCGCCCGAAGCTTCAACTGGGTGGGCGTGGTGGTGATTTGCTTGCTCATCCCCACCGCCTCCCTGATGGCGCGCGGAATCGGTCATCCCCTCGCCCTCGCTTCCAACGCCAAGCCCGCGTGCGCGGTTCAGCGGATCTTGGAGACCAGGTGCATGACCTGCCACTCCACGACCGTGCACCTCGGCGGGCTCGACATTCAGGCTGGCGCCCACGCCGCGCTCGTGGGCAAAGCGAGCGCGCAGTGGCCTTCGGAAACGCGTGTTGTCCCGGGTGCGCCCGAGCAGTCGTTGCTCTATCGGAAGATCACCGGTACGCAGGGCGAAGCGCGCGGAGCACGGATGCCCATGGCCGACAAGCTTGACGAACGGAGCGTTGAGATCATCGAGAAATGGATTCGCGAGGGGGCTCCGAGCTGTTCGCCGTAGTCGGCTCGTTCGTACCTTGGAATCGTCAATGACGTTCGAGACCGCCGTTCTCGTGGCCGCCGGACCGTGGGGCCGGTGGGCGCGTTGCCCCTCGCACATCCGGTCCCCTCGAACCCGCAGGTCGGCGACGATCCGCGCGGCAAGTTTCATTTCAATCTTGGGCTTGTGTTCTAGGGGCTGGCGGTCTCCGTCTACGGGTCGCTGGGCGTGTTCTCGGCTTCAACCACTTTGACCTGGGACATTGACCAAAGAGGGATGAGTTCCTTTCACATAAACCTGTCGAAGCTTTATCGGACGGCAAAGGGGGCACGTTGATCACGATGGTTTCGCTGCCCGCGCAGACCGTCTCCCCACGGGTCCCGCACTCATCGCCGTCTTTCTTC
>JACQUZ010000043.1 GCA_016210055.1 Deltaproteobacteria bacterium
ATCAGGAGCAAGTACGGGACCGACATCGAGCGGAACGCCGTGCACGGTTCAGACTCCGCTGACACCGCCAGGCAGGAAATCGCCTTCTTCTTTAGCGGCGCTGACCTCGTCGCAACCAGCCGGTAGGTTTTCCGCGACCAAATCAAGCTAAACAGCCTCACAAGGGTTGGGAGACACAAGCGAGACAAGGAGGAGCCGAGGAGCCCGCGGAGCGTACTGGAGTACGTGAGCAGGCACCGCAGGCGACGACGCCGTATCGCGCCGTGGCTCACAAGCCAGGTGAGGCTGTTTAGCGCTTGGCGCGCGCCGCGAGCTGTCCACAGGCAGCGTCGATGTCGTCTCCACGAGGCGTGCGAAGGTACGTAGGAAGCCCGAGACGCTTGACCTCGTTCTGAAAACGCTCGACGGCAAGAGGAGTCGGCCGACGGTAACTAGACAGGGGATGGGGATTCCAGGGGATCAGGTTCACCTTGCAAGG
The DNA here is from genome assembly GCA_016210055.1 of Deltaproteobacteria bacterium. GTDB lineage: Bacteria > Myxococcota_A > Polyangia > Haliangiales > SHYZ01 > JACQUZ01. The sequence continues at coordinate 479 of JACQUZ010000043.1, forward strand.
CATGCCCCGAAGGTGCTGGGCCAAGCGGGCGGCGTCCTCCAGGGAATCATTGACCCCTTCGAGGAGCACGTACTCGAACGTGATCCGCCGGCGCCGTTCGAGGGGAAACGCTCGTACTGCCTGAAGCAGCCGTGCGATATTCCACTTTTTGTTGATGGGCATGACGAGGCCCCGCACCTCGTCGGTGGTGGCGTTGAGGGAGATCGCGAGATTGGGGCGAACGTCCTCTGTTCCCAGCTTCTCGATGGCCGGCACCAGGCCTGCCGTCGATACGGTGATGCGGCGAAGCGAGATCTTCGCGCCTAGGTCGTGGTTGAGGATGCGGAGCGACTTGACGACGTTTTCGTAGTTATGGAGCGGCTCTCCCATCCCCATGTACACCAAGTTCGTGACGCGCCGAGAAGGGGAGATCTCCGAAAGGAGTGCGCGCGCGCGGTAGATCTGGTCCACGATCTCGCCCGGCGAGAGGTTCCGCTTGAATCCGAGCTTGGCCGTGGCGCAGAACCGGCAATCGAGCGCGCAGCCAACCTGAGATGAGATGCACTGGGTGAGCTTGTCTTCGTCGGGGATGAGAACGCTCTCGATGGCAGCGCCGTCGTGCGCAAGGAGCCTGAGCTTGCGCGTCCCGTCCCGTGACTCCGCGACTGCGTCCACGACGAGCGTGTCGAGGCGGGCAACCTGGGCCAGGCGCTCGCGGAGCGCCACGGAGAGGTTGGTCATGGCGCCAAAGTCCAGGGCGCCGTGGGCATGGATCCATTGGAAGAGCTGGTCGGCGCGGAAGCGCGGCTCGCCAAGGGTTTCGCTTGCAAATCGCTCGAGCTCGGCGTGGGTAAGGGAACGTAGATCCTGCATGAACTGGACTCTGTAGCATGGATTGGTCAGCGGCGTCGGGGAAATGTCGCGATCCCGAGTCAGTCCTGGCGCTTTCGCGTCGTAGATCTCAAAAGCCGCCCAACTAGGGCAGACGCGCAAGCGAAAGGAGCATCTCATGGCGATGGCAACCGCGGTTTCTAGATCACTCATTGTGCTAACCTGCCTGTCGGGGTGCATGCTGACCCCGACGGACGATCGCCGGGTCAGCCGCACCACCTCACCGCTCTCGTTCCAGGGGTACACGACCGAGGCCAGCGCGCCGGTCCAGGTCCGCGCGTGGGACTTCGAGGCCAACGCGATGGCCAATGTCGGGGCGGCCGTGCGCTCGGTCACGGCGGCCACCAACGTCGGCGGCACGTCCCTCTATGGGTGGTCTGCTTCGCGCGCGCTCGAGCCGCGATTCTGGCGCAGCGGGCCTGCGGGCGGACACTGCGCGGCCGTCGGCGCGAACACGATCGTCGGCGGAAGAACGCACAACGTGATGACGGTAGAGTCCAACTGGGGCGAGTGCTACCGAGAGAACCCAACGGTGGGCGGCTTCTACGCCAACTGCGCGTCCAGCAACAGCCCGGTTGCCAAGATTTACACGACGTCCTGGGGCTCGATCGCCGTTTCCCAGGCGCGGCTCGACCGCGCCGGGGCCCTCGCGTCCGCCCTGGTCAGGCTCAGGCTCGATAACTTCACCTCGACCCCATACGAGTTCTGCAGCGGCTCCACCCCCGAGGGCTGCCCACCCGAGCTATCCGCAGATCCCGAGACGTACAAGTTCTACGCTCCCAACGCATCGCTCTTGAGCGCGAACGGCGAGAGGATGACGTTTTCGATCACGCCCCCCCGCAGCGATCCCATGACCGCCTACATTGACGACATGACCTCGTCGCGGGTCGACTTCCGCGCCGTGGGAGACCGGTTCGTTTTCGGGATAACATTCGAAGCGGCAGGCACCGAGATCCGGCTGGACTGCATCCGCAACGTCGCGTGTGCCTTCGTCGGCAGGGCGATCGACTTCGCCGCGCCGCGGGCAGAGTTGAGCTTCACGCTCGCCGTCGAGGACGGCCGCGTGACCTACACGGATGTCTCGACGGTCTTCACGACCGGCACGGCCGGAGGCGAAGCGGCGAGCGCAGCATCCGGAATCGCCGAGGCGATCACGGAGAAGCTCATGAACGATAGCGGCGTCCGGGGCGCGGTCAACGCCGCCCTCGACGCCGTGATCCGCGGCGCCGCCGATACCGGGCCGTTCACCATCGAGGACGTGACGATCCGCGATGGAGCCATGGAGGTCCTGCCGGGGTGCCCGATGGATTGACCGCCATTGACCGCCTGCCATGGCTTTGCAGGGATGCGGAGCCGGCGCCAGCGGTAAGAGGGAACGAGAGCGACCCCAGGGTTTACCGAGGGCCGGAACTTGTGGACAATCCGGGTGAAAGAGAGGAGGCAACGCCATGCACGGAGTTCGGGCAAAGGGCTTGCTCGCGTTGGCCGTGGTCGCGGTAGTTTCGGGTTGTCGAATAGAGTCGGGAATCCAGGGTCCCAGCATCAGGAGCAGGTCGCCTGGCGCCGAGCCGGCCTCCGCCGAGGCCGCAGCGCCGCCAGAAGGAAACGGTCGTGGGGAAAGCGGAGCCGTCGTCGTCGCGGGCGACTGCGGCCCCGCCAACAACCACTGCCTCCCGGGCGACGTCGTGTTCGCGTCGACCCGCGAGTTCATCGAAGGCCGGCTCCAGATCTTCGTGGCCCGGCGCACGGGTGAGCCGGACGCGACCGGCGAGACGCAGGTGATCTCCCTCAAGGATGGCCAGTCCATCACCACGCGCTTCACCTTCAGCACGCAGTCCGCCAGCCCCGATCAGATCGGGGTGGGCAAGCTCGCCATCTTCCCGTACCACTCGTCTGGCGGGATCCACCGCAACCACGCGAGCCAGGAGAGGGCCGTGTCAAGCGCCTGGTGGATCGCCCGGGTCGTCTCCGTGGAGTCGCTTGCCCATGGGTACATCATCACCAGCGACGGCATGAAGGTCAGCGCGGACGCCGTTCGCCTTGTCGAGGGGGACTCATCGAAGACAGCATCGATGGCCGGCGCCGAGGACACCCACTTCTTCCAGCCCGACCACTTCATCATCGCCACCAATCCGCTCCCCGGGAGGGGACGCATTCAGGGCGAGATCGGGATCGCCATCACGAAGCCCTCGCCCGATACCAAGGGCGAGGGCCTCTTCATCGGCGCCAGGCGCGGCAAGGTCTACTGGACCCGAAACGCGTGGCGCACCGTCCCCGCTACTTCTGACAGAGTGAAGGTCGGTCAGTTCGTGGCATTCCCTTACGACACGCGCGACGGTGTGCACCAGCGACCCGCCACCCGCGAGTTGGCTCTCGGGCACTCTTGGTGGATCGCCAAGGTCGTGGACACGTCCGATGTCTTCAAGGGCGTCATCACGACCGCCAACGGAATGAAGGTCAGCGTCGACGCCGTCCGCATCGTCAAGGAGTAGGCCCTACCCTCCCCTCCCCTCATCACCACCCCGCAGCACCAAGTCGCGAAGAAGCCGCCTCACCTCGGGATTGCTCTCGAGCTCCAGGTGCCGCTTCAAAATCGGCAGCATGTCCTTTGTCTGGTGACTTCCCAGCGCCTGCTTGGCGACCGCGCGGAGGCTCGGTTCCCCGTACCTTAAGACCTCGATGAGCCACTCGCCCGCCTCCACCGTTTCGATCTTGCCGATCGCCGTTAAGGCCGCCACCTTGACGCGCTCGTCTTTCGCCTCCTGGAAGATGCGCGAGAGCGGCTGGAATGCATGGGGAAAATGAAGCATCGGGATGACGCCGATCGCCCCTTCTCGCACCTTGGGAGCGGGATCCCCGAGGGCGCGTCCAACCAGGGCGAGCGACCGCTTGAAGTACAAGAATCGGAGCGCGCGCACGGCAGCGTGCCGTACCGTCTCGTCCGCATGCTCGTACAGGCGCTCGAGCGGCGATAGCGCGGCGTAGGTCGAGAGCTCTCCGAGGAGCTCCGCGGTGCGCGTCAAGGTGGAGGCGGCCCCGTCCTTGCCCTTGACTCGGGCGTCGGCGACGAGGAGGAGCAGGTTCAAGGCGCGCCGGCGAAACGCGTCGGGATAGCGCCTGTCACCCACCATCGAAAGAGAAACCTGCTCGGGGTCTCCGCCGAGCTCCCATTCGAGAAGGTCGGCAAACCAGATATCCCCATACGCGTTCGCCTTGCGCAGGTAATCCGGGAACGAAGGTCCATGCTGGGCGCCCGAGGGCGCACCGACGTAGCGCGAGGCGATCCTCTTGTACCGCTCACGCTTCCGGGCAGGCAGGTCCAGCGTGGAGAGGCTCGCGTACGCGTCCCTCACCTTGCCGAAGTCCCCCAGGGCGGACCAGCCGTCAATCGACGCCAAGGTGGCGTTCTCGGCCAGTTCCGCGGCCATGCCCATGGCAAGCGATCGCTCAGCCGCCTGTTCCCACGCCTTCGCCGCCCGCAAGAGGTAATGGCGGTGGTACGGGAGGTTCGTCCTCTGGGAATACTCCGCCGCTTCGCGCAAGAGCGTGGCCGCGGCGCGCTTTTCACCCTTATCCACGGCAAGCTGGACGTAATCCTCAAGGTACTGGAGCGCATAGAACTTGAGGCCGTCCTCCTTGAGGATCCGAATGCAGTTGAGATACCCCTCGGACAGGTTCTCGAGCGAGCCGCTGTCCTTCCCGAGCTTGATGAGGATCTGGTAGCAGTCGAACGCGCGCTCCCGTTCGCCCCTCGTCTCGAACTCGTCGGCCACCTGCTCGAGCAGGCGCTGCGCCACCGCCAGGTGCCGATGGGCGGCGTGCACATCGGCGCCGAGCGATAGGCTTGCCATTCCGAGGTTGAAACTGGCCAAGGCGAGCTCGTACGGCCTTTCCTTGAGACGTGGATCCCCAACCACCCTCGCCCAGAGGTCCCGGGCGCGCGACGGGTTCTTGGCCTCTTCCCACGCAATGGCCGCTGCCACGGGGCGCGCGGCCGCCTCGAGCATGGCCGCGGCTTCTGCGTGCCGCTTGTCCAGGCCAAGACACCGAGCCTGCTCCACGCGGGCATCGGTCCCGGCGAGTGTCGCCTGGGCAAAGGCCGCCCGGGCCCTGTCAAAGCGCTCGAGAAACACGTAGACGAACCCCGCGTCCCTGGGGCGCTCGAGGGAAAGGTACAGCTCGGCGAGTCGGCCTGCCCAATCCTCGTACTCATGATCCATGACGTGGGAGTGCTGGAGGAGCCGACGGTAGTGCCGCTCGGCTTCGACGTGGTCCCCGCGGGCCGCAGCCTGCTCGGCCAAGGACAAGGTAGTCTCGAGAGGAAGGGCTTCTTCACGCATGGCGCGACGTGCCGCTCTCTTGGACGATTCCCAGCGCTCGGTCTCGTCGCTCCTTCCGACTGGCGAGCGTCTCCGCCGAAATGATCTGATGGCGGTCGAGGAGCGGGAGATACTCGAGGGACAGCTCCGAGGACGGCAGGATGATGATCCCATGGAGGAAGGCCAGTTTCTTTAGCGCTGCGATGAGCTCGACCGGCACGTGGCACTGTCCATGGGTAATGATGTGCAAGACGACTTGGCGCGGGGACTCCCTCTGCATCCGCGACAGCTCGGCCATGAGCTGCCGAAACACCTTGCCGTAGTTGCGGCCCCGCTCGGATCGGAACGCAAGAAAGCTGGGGACCTGCGCCGCGCCGCCCCGAGAGAGCTTGATCGTGTCGTGGAGCCGCGAGTCGAAGAAACGGATCCAAGCGTCATTCCCCTCGAGCGCCTGCTTCTTCGCCAGAGCCAGGGCGAGGCCGCGCGCAAACACCTGCCGCTCCCCACGCATCGATGCCGACGAGTCCACGAGGATGTACTCCAGCCGCCTCTGTTCGTCGCGCTGCTTCTCGCGGCCATAGAAGAAGAGCTCCTGGTCGAGGAGCTTTCGATCGAACACGTCGTCGTCGTAGGCGAGCTCGGTCAGGACGAGCGAGTCGAGGTTTCCGCGCCGTTCTATCGACGCGAGACCATCCACGGCCGAGGCGGTCACGCCCGTGGCTCGCTTGGTCTCGAGGATGCTCGGGAGGAGCTCGAGGGAGAAATTGACGACGTCGTTGGCCTCGGGCGAGCGCAGGATGTTCTCCAAGTCCACGAAGCAAAGGGGCGCACCTTGCTCGTCGCCCGTGCCCCGGAATAGGGAAAGGAGCCTCAGGGTATCCAGGTCGACCTGCTCGACACAGGTAACCACGTGCCAGGCATGGCGCTCCATGGCCTGAAGGAACGACCAGAGAGGGCCTGGATCGAAATCCGCGAAATGCTGCCTTATGTCGGCGTCCGCGTACAAGGCTGGATCGAGAGGGAGCTCGGCCCCTCCGACCCCCTTGGCCGGGTTGTTCCAGGAAAGAGTGACGTCTCCCAGAATGCGGGCGATGAGCGCGGCGACGATGTCGTCCTTGAGCCGGTACGAGGCCGCCTTCTCGACGACTTCCGACGATGAGATCCGGGCAAGGAGATCCACGTAGCTCGCGAGGAGCGATCTCGGCGAAGGGGACGCATCTTCAGACGAAGGAAGGGCACCCATCACGAATTGGTTGCCCGCGCCGCCGACGGTACCCAGGCCACCGGGCCCCTTGGGCGTGGTGAGGAGCAAGCCCAGATCCGACACCACAAAGAACGGCAGCGTGAGGCCGATCCGGCAGAGGGAGTTGTGCCAGGTGGCCGCGCGGACCACGGCCATGGGGTTCTCCAAGCGGACTTGTGCCAGGGCGAGGGAGCCTACCTGCCTCGCCAGGGCGCTGCGGCGGCGGTCCAAAGGGATTGGCATGCGGCCTGGCTAGCCGGACTGGGCCTTGCCGAGGCTCACGAGGAACGACCTTAGCATCGCCTTCTTGGGCAGTTCTTCGCTCGCACCCACGGCGCACATCTGGGCGTTGGCCACGGGATCGCTCGACATGGCGATGATCCGGCCCCGGTATCCGACCCCGCGCGCGGCCTGGATGGCCTCGACCCCCGTGAGGTGGCCTGGGCCCATGGCAAAGTCCATGCAAATGATCGTCGGATCCACCGCTTGGACAATGGCGACGATGTCGTCGGCGTTCCCAAGCACGGAGACGTCGAGGCCTGGGATGCGGAACTCCTCTCCGCGGGCAGCCAGGACGTCGTCGAAGATCACCACCGAAAGCGCCATGTCACCCTCCAAGCTTGGAAGAGGCGAGAACGGTTTCCAAGAGCTGGTCCACTTCACTGAGCATCCTTAGGGCCGTCTCGTTGCCGATGGACTGCAAGGCAGCCTTGATCTCGCCGAGGTTCTTGAGCTGCGAGAAGAGCTGGATGTCCGAGAGATCGTCTTGGCGGAGGAGCAGCTCACGAATGAGCTTGAGCTCGGAAAGGAGATCCTCGAGCCCGGCCTGGGGCCCGAGGAAGCGACGCTCCGCAGGGTTTTCGCGGAAGTACGCATCGACGACCGGGTTGACGATCTCCTCGAGCAGAGGCACCTGTTCCAGGTGGTTCCAGATGTGCTTGAGGACGAAGAAATCGCCGTCGCAGGCCTGGGATCGCCCATCAAAAAGGGCCGAGGCGGCAAAGAGCTTGAGCAGCTTGACCACCCGCCGATCGCTCACCGAAATCCCTTCGGACCGGATCTGAAAGATGAGCCCCTTGTACTTGGCTAGGAAATCCTCCGAAAACCCGAGGAGACCGCTGAACGACTGATGGATCGCGTGGAGATCTGCGGAGCGAATGACCGGGTGGAGGTCCCCCTCTCGGAACGCGCGCACTTCATTCTCGATCCCCCTGGCTACGAGGTTGTGGAAATGGTAGCTGTCCAAGTTCTCTGAGACCACCCGGAGCAGGAATCGGTCGAAGATCGCCGCTAGGTTCTCGTCGTTCGGCACCTCGTTTGAAGCGCCAAAGAGCGAGATGAGAGGCACCCGACGTACCTCGCCTCCAATCGCAAGGCGCCGCTCGTTCATGATCGTGAGGAGCGAGTTCAGGATCGCCGAGTTGGACTTGAACACCTCGTCCAGGAACACGATCTCCCCCTCGGGCAGCATGCCCTCGGTGCGACGTGCGAAGCTCCCCTCGCGAAACTGCTTGATGTCCACCGGCCCAAAGATCTCATTGGGCTCGGTGAAGCGCGTGAGCAAGTATTCGAAGTAGCGTGCGTCCACCAAGCGGGCGAACGTGCGAATGAGCGCCGACTTGGCGGTGCCAGGCGGCCCGATAATGACAAGGTGCTCGCCGGCGACCGCGCTGATGATGAGGAGCCGGATGATCTCCTGCTTGTCGAGGAACTTCGAATCGAGGATGCGCGCTGCCCCCTGCAAGCGGGTGGCCACGTCCGTGAGTTCCGCTCGTGCAAGAGGGCGGGTGGGCTCCATGCCTTGATCATCCTAGCACTGTGGCCTGAGCTTTCAGCTATCAGGAGCGCTCCGTCAGCCAGCCACCCACGTGCCATCGACGCAAGTTTTCGGACCCCAAGCGCTGATGGATTCCCTGAAACTGCCTGGCAAGCACGCGACATTCTTGATTCTTCTACGCAGGCAGTTTCCTCATGCATGGTCCGCCCTACTATTGATTGCCTCAATCCAGTCGATTAGGCCCATTGTCGTTCCGCTCTTCGTCGCACGCGAGGCCGGCATCTGGGGCAACGCCGGCGTTGCCGGGCGTCCCAGCGTCGACGTCGACTTGGGGACATCTCTCCGGCCTAAAGAGGAGCGAGGCCGAGAGCCCGTCGCCACCTGCCGCGCGACCTGCGATCACGCCACGGTCATTGACGAGCAGGGCCTCATAAAGGGAAAAGGCGGGCCCCAGGTCGACGGGAAGCTGGACCATCACGCCATTGGCCCAAAGGAATGCCCTGGGCCGGCCGGAGGCGTCTTCCGACAGGCCGACGACCTGCCCGCGCTCGTTCACGTCCTTCGCCCCGCTGAACCTTCCGCCGAGAGTCCCGAGGTCGATCATGGTCCCCTCTCTCCAAAGGAACGCGTGGAAGTCGCCGGACGCGGTCTCGGAAGTCCCGACGACCCACCCACGATCGTTGATGGCGGTAGGATCGCTCGACCTCCCACCGAGCGTGCCGAGGTCGCGCAGGATGCCATCCTCCCAGACGAGGGCGTGCTCTCCGCGCAAGGCTACCTGCCCGCGCTCGTTCAGGCGTAGAAACCCCTCGCCCGCGGGACCGAGATCAATCCGCTCTCCGCTTCGCCACAGGAACCCCCGGAGGACCCCGCCGCCAAGCTCGTCAAACCCCACCACCCACCCGGCGTCGTTCAGGTCGACCGCGAAGCTTCTGAGCCCCGGCCCCGCGAGGTCGAACCGCGTTCCGCTTCGCCATAGGAATGCGTCCCCACCGAATGTCCCAGCAATGTCGGCGAATGAATTGATCGCGACGCCGGTGCCTGGGAGGATGAACGATGGCTCACCGTTCCTCCAGACGTAGACCCCTTCTGCGGCGCCGCCGACCACCTCGCCGCCCTCGTTCATGTCATTTACCCGAATCTCCCGCGCGCCTTGCGGGATCCTAAGCTCGGTGACCGCCGTGCCGTCCCAGATCGCCCGCGGCCGCCGTTGTCCGCCTCATTGTCCGACGTGTCGACGAGGACGAGGCCTCCCTCGGTGAGGACGACCGGTCCAGGTGAGAAGACGCCGCCCGGTCCTGCAACAACGGCATCGCACTCGCGACTGGGTGGCGAGGGTTCGCGAGGACCGCAGGACGTGTTGCTCGTGCTGCTCGACCGACAGGACAAGAGCGACGCGACGACGAGGACCAGCGTGAGCGCGCAGCGCAACTGCGCCCGCTCATGAGATCGGACCATGATCTGCCCTCCCGATCGTGCCGGCATTGGATGGACGCGCCATCACGACCTGAAGACGATCTGGGTACGGCGTTCTGCGCCGTCCAGGCCGCAGCGGTAATCCGCGGCAAGTGCCCCGCGCGTGGGCTCTCGCGGCCCATGCGACCAACATGCTCGGCCTCTCTTGCTGGGGCCCGGCAGTCACAAAGACGGGCGGCATGAGTCGTGCATCCCCCGCTACAGGTGCGACGCGATGTCGTTGAATCGTGAGGCTACGCTACGTCGTCTCGCGGCGACGGTCACATCGGAGCTCTCCCTGGAGGCCGCGCTTCGCGGGCTCGTCGCCGCCGCGCGGGAGCTCGTAGACGCCCGCTACGCGGCGCTCGGGGTCGCCCGCCCGGATCGGCGGGGGCTCGACCGGTTCCTGTTCGTGGGCATGACCGACGAAGATGCCAAGCGGATTGGTCACCTGCCCAGGGGTCTCGGGCTCCTCGGCGCCTTGCTGCATGAGCCACGACCGCACAGGACGCGCCGCATCGCCGACGATCCACGATCGATCGGATTCCCGCCCGGCCATCCGCCCATGACCAGCTTCCTCGGGGTCCCCATCCTCTGGCGCGGCGAGGTCCTCGGCAACTTCTATCTCACTGACAAGATCGGCGCCGACGAGTTCTCCCGAGAGGACGAGGAACTCCTGGTGGGGCTCGCGTCGTTTGCCGCCGTGTCGATCGTCAACGCACGCCTCCACACGGAGACCGCCGAGGCGCTCCGCCTAAAGGTGTTCGAAGCCGAGCGGGCGCACGAGCGGCTTCGCCTCCTGGTGGAGCTCAGCGCCATGCTCCCGACCGGGCCCATCGCCTCCGATCTACCGATCGAGGGCGTCCTCCGCCGCGTGAGTGAGGTGTTAGGTGACGTCTGCGCCCTGTACTTACTCGATCCGACAGGTGCCCCCGAGCGCAAGATTGTCACGCACCAAGACAATGCCCGCTCGCGGGCTGGCGCGGAGATCATCGAGGCCGCCTGGGCTTCCATCCGCGAGCAGGTGCTGGTGAGGGACCAGTCGGTCTTCATCATCGACGCCGACGCTGTTTCCTCTCCAGCCCTCGGTGTCATTGCCAACGGCCTCCGCGCCGGGAGGTTCGCGTCCGCCATCGTGGTGCCTGTCCGCACAGTCAGGGAGACGATCGGCGTCTTTGCCTCCCTTTCGACGACGCCGCTCCGGCTCGACGCCGAGGATCTCGCCCTTGGCACCCTCATCGCCTCGCGCCTCGGCACGGCCATCGAGAACGCGCGCCTCGTAGCCTAGCTCAAGGCCGCCCTCCAGCTCCGCGACGAGTTCGTCTCCATTGCGAGTCACGAGCTCCGGGCGCCTGCCTCCGTTCTCGCCATCTCCGCCGAGGTCGCCATGAGGCAGATCCAAGCCGACCCCAAGGCGCTCCGCGGTTCGCTGGAGCGCATCGTCCGGCAGGCGCAGCGCGTGAGCTCCCTGACCAGCCAGCTCCTCGACGTGTCGCGCCTCCGCACGGGCGCGCTGCCGCTCGAGCACAAGCTCGTAGAGCTCCAGGATCTTCTCCGCGATGTGGTCGAGCGCTTCCGGCGGCACGTCGGCGAAGACGGCATCCGCATTCGCATGGAGATCCCGCCCATGCCCGTCCCCTGCCGATGCGACCGGACTCGGATTGAGCAGGTCGTCGTCAACCTCCTGACCAATGCCATCAAGTACTCGCCAGGTGGCGGCCCCATCGACCTTCGCCTGGTGCACGCTGGCCGATCCGCGATCGTCTCGGTCGCCGATCGTGGTGTCGGCATCCCAGCTGACCAGCAGGGCATGGTCTTCGAGCCCTTTTTCCGCACCCGCAATGCAATCGAGGCCCAGGTTGAGGGCGCTGGCCTCGGCCTGCACATCAGCAAGCAGATCGTCGAGCAGCATGGCGGCCGAATGTGGTTCGACAGCCTCTTGGGCGCAGGAAGCACCTTCTATTTTTCGCTGCCTCTGGAGCCTTGACCGTAGCGGTACGGACCCTCGCCAGGCCATGGATAAGTAGAGGCACGGCCCCTTGGCCTGTGGATTCCGGTCAACGAGCGGGGGGCCAAGTCCCCAGGCGCCCGACGGACCTAGACCCTTGCGACGCCTACCTTGCCAATAATTTCACCGAGTAACGGGCGTCCGCGGCGCCTGACTACCAATTCGTAGAGTGGCACTCGCTTTGAAAAGCATGGGCAAGTCCACCCGCCGCTCCTGGTACGAAAGGAGAGCAAGCCCATGTCGACGCGCCTTCGCTTTGGTACCTCACTCGCCGCAGGAATGCTCTTCCTCGGTGCGTCATGCGTCGGCATCATGGGGAGCGACGAGCCCGAGTTCGATGTCGAGCTGCTCGAAGGGGCGCGCTGCTCGGTTACGTACTCGCCGAGCACCGCGTGGTCCAATGGAGATGGCACTGGTGGAGCCGTCGTCAGCGTGTCCTTTTCGGCGTCGGTCCCGCTAAACGGATGGGCAGTAACCTGGGCGTTCCCGGGCACGCAGAAGATTTCCAGTCTCTGGGACGGGCAGCTCTCCCAAGTCGGCCATGAGGTAAAGGTCGTAAACGCCAGCTGGAATAGGTCGCTGGCGAGCGGCGCCCGCATGGAGTTTGGCTTTGTCCTGCGCTTCCAGGGCGAGCACGTGGCACCGACACAGTTCTCCCTCAATGGCCTTGAGTGCAATGGGAGTCAGCCTCCGTCCCCGCCGTCCCCGCCATCATCGTCGTCCCCTTGTCCGGGGCCCGTCCCTGACGGTTACACATTTATCGCCGGCCAATCCGACTTCGGTCGCAATAGCTACATCGAGTATCTCCCTGGAGACCTGCCGATCATTATCTCGGCCCCCCACGGTGGCTACCTTGCGCCCGACGAGATCCCTGCCCAACCAGGCGCCGTCAGGGATGGCGGAAGCCAAGAGTACGCCCGCCTAGTCTACGAATACCTCGTGAAACGCACGGGCAAGCGGCCCCACTTGGTGATCAATCACCTCACGCGAAACCGGCTTCAGGCCAACAGCAATCGTGACGTTTCCACAGCGGGGAACAAGTACGCGGGTATTGCCTGGGACGAATATCACGCTTACCTCCGGGCGGCCACGAGCTGGGTGGCAAGTGCCTGCGGCAAGGGCCACTACTTTGACCTGCACACCAACGGGCACGCCGAAGGATGGGTCGAGCTGGGGATGGCGATATCCTCCGCCCAGCTCAATCTCGCCGATCAAGCGCTGGACGTGCAGAGCATCCGGGACAACGCGACGATTCGAAGCCTCGCAAGCCGTGGCGGGGCGTCGTTCGTTGAGCTTGTCCGCGGGCCGACGAGCTTGGGCGGCCTTCTGGATGCCGCGGGGATTAAGGTCGTGCCAAGTCCGACGTTCGCGGGGCCTGGTGATGGGGGGTTCTTCAATGGGGGGTTTAATGTGCGCCAATACGGATCACGGAACGGTGGTGTCGTCGACTCCACGCAGATCGAGAGCCACTTCTCCTACGTGAACGCGGGCAGGCAGGCGCGGGAAGCCTACGCGGACAAGCTCACCACCGCGATCATTTCCTTCGTCGAAACCCACTACGGCTTCAATCTCGACATCCGTTGACTTGGCGCCCCACGCCCTCGCCCATCAGGATCGGGCGTGGCCAACGCGTTTCTCTTCGTGCCTCTCCTTTCCATCTTGAGGGAAAACCAATTTCACTTCCATTGACCCCGCTCCTTTACCCAGGCCCCTGGGGAGTTCCAGCTGTTCGGAGGAACCATCGTTTCGGCGAGCGCCTACACGGTATCCGGATCGCATGCAGGAACCAGACCACCGGCACCGAGTGCCGTGCCTCTGCAGGCATCTGCGACGTCGCCGAGCAATGCACCGGCCTGGGCGCCGCTTGCCCCAACGACCGTGGCTAGCCGTCGCCGTACTCTCCTCCTCCTCTCACCGACCTGCGGCGGAGGACGGCGCGGCGTCGGCCTGAGGGGTCAGGTCGTCCGGCGCGGGAAGGACCCCACGCGACCTCCGGGGGCCGGCGGCGTGGCCCGGGGATCCGCCGCTATCGCTTCTCCGGCATCCGCCCGCGCCCGCGGTGATCACGCCTACCTTCTCTTCCCGTCCTCGTGAACGAGGTCCGGCTGGGGCCCCGGCCGGATCCCAACGAGGTCGGGATCCTCGCCCTCGGCGACCCGCGGTCGGGCGCGCTCCGCCTTGCGCTGCGACCGCCGCGCCTCCTTTTCGCGACGGTGTTCCTGAAGGTCGAGCTCACGCTGGCGCTTTTTCGCGCTCGGTCTACCGAGAGGCATGGGATATCTCCTAGCTGGTTACATCGGCACGAGGGCCGTCATCCGATCCGTAATCGGGCGACAATGCTTGCGGGAACGCCGAGAAGGGCTTACGGATCGTTCTGTACAGAACATCTCTCAAGGAGACCTATCATTCCTTCCAAGCTGTTCGTCGGCAACCTTTCCTTCCGGACCACCAAGGACGACCTGCAGAAGCTCATGCAGGCGGCCGGGACGATCACGGACATCTATCTCCCCATCGACCGGGCGACCGGGCAGCCACGCGGCTTCGCCTTCGTCACGTACTCCACGGACGAAGAGGCCGCCTCGGCGATCGCGCGCTTCAACGGCCACGACCTCGATGGCCGGGCGCTGCGCGTGAATCTCGCCGAGGAGCGCCCACCGCGCCCGCGCGGCTTCGCGCCGCCGGGGCCGAGATTTGACGGAGGCAGTGACTTCTTCGGCGGCGGGCGGGCGTCCAAGCCAAAGGGGAGCCGCCGGGGCCTGCGCGCCCGCAAGCGCGGGGGCTGAGCGGAGCCCGGAGCTCCTTCGACAGCTTCGATCGCGGTTGGGTGCGCGGGCGGAGGGAGGCATGGCGACGCCCTTGCTCGTGGCCGGGCGATCTACCAGCGGCCGCCGCCGCCACCGCGGCCGCCCTCGCGCGCCTCGTTGACCTTCAGGGTCCTGCCGCCCACCTCGCGGCCTTGGAGCGCGGACATCGCCGCCTGCGTATCGGCCGGCGAGCCCATCTCCACGAAGGCGAAGCCCGGCGGATGGCCGGTGTCGCGGTCGGTCACGATCTTGACCTCCGACACCGTCCGGCCGTCCGCCGCGAACAGCTCCCGCAAGGCGGCGGTGGTCCCAAAGTTCAGGTTGCCGACATGCAGGCGCGTTCCGATTGCCATCGACGGCCCATCCTTGTCCGAAAACGCCGAAGGCGGTCCCTCGGGACCGCCTCGACTACTGAGTCACCGACGCTGTTCGAGCGCTAGACTGGACGCACGTTGGCGGCCTGCAGCCCCTTGGGGCCCTGGACCACCTCGAACTCGACCTTCTGTCCCTCAGCTAGCGAGCGGAAGCCCTCCGCCACGATCGCCGTGTGATGGACGAACACATCCGGCCCGTTCTCCCGAGAGATGAACCCGAAACCCTTCGCGTCGTTGAACCATTTGACCGTACCAGTATCCACGATTGCCTCCACAGACCGGAGCGCATCTTGTCGACTGGCGTGCGCTCCTTTTTTTCACTGACCGCGCCCGACAGAAACAGCTGTCTCGCGCTGCGACCTTGGAAATGTGGACGCGTTCAGGGCTCTGGTCAAGGGATTACAGCCAGAACCGCCCGCGGGGCCGGGCGAGCTCACCGGCAAGTCCTTCAGTACTCGGGCGCCAGCGCGAGCGGGCTGCGGCTGGCATCGTCCTCGCGCGCCAGCTCATGGCCCGATGCGTAGATGATCACCCCGTTGTCGCAGAGGACCACATAGGTACGCAAATACGGCTCGGTCCTCACCTCGCGCACCTGCCCGGCGACATGGGGCTGTCCCCTGAGGACGAGGACACGGGTCCCCTGGAGAGCGAGGCGCATCGGGCCCACGTGCTTCTTGTCCATGCTGCGAAGTCTGGCGCACTTTCCGGTTGCCGTCGATTACTTCGTTTCGGCTACTCGACGAACGACCGCAGGCGCTCGCTGCGGTCCCTCAGCTTCCGGAGCGCCTTGGCCTCGATCTGGCGGATCCGCTCGCGCGTGACCGAGAAGACCTGGCCCACCTGCTCGAGCGTGCGTTCCGGTCCACCGTCGAGCCCGAAGCGCATCCTCAGGATCCGCTCCTCGCGTGGCGTGAGCGTGGACAGGAGCTCGGCCGTCTCCTCTACGAGGTTCTGCGTCATTGCTGCCTCGAGCGGAGAGGTCGCCGCCGTGTCTTCCACCAGATCGCCGAGGGTCGAATCGCCGGCCTCGCCGATCGGGGTCTCCATCGAGAGCGGCGGCCGCGCGAGCCGAAGCATCGAGACGATCCTGTCAGCCGGGATCTCGGTCCGTTCCGCGATCTCCTCGACTGTTGGCTCCCGCTCGGTCTCCTTTGTCAGGGCGCGCGTGGCGTGCGCCACGCGGTTCAGGGCCTCGTTGACGTGCACGGGGAGCCGGATCGGGCGCGCCTGGTCGGTGATGGCGCGGCTGATCGACTGGCGGATCCACCACGTCGCGTAGGTCGAGAACTTGAAGCCACGCCGGTAGTCGAACTTCTCGACGCCCCTCATCAGGCCGAGGTTGCCCTCCTGAACCAGGTCGAGGAACGGGAACCCGCGGTTCGCGTACTTCCTGGCGATCGACACGACCAGGCGCTGGTTGGCCCGAATGAGCTCGTCGCGCGCCTCCTCGGCGATCCGCTCGCCCTCGAGGACGGCGTGGTAGGCGATGCGCTGCTCGGCGGCGGAGCTCCGACCCTGCTTCTCGATCTGCCGGATGCGTTCCCGGGCGCCGGCGATCGTACTGGCCAGGCCCTCCAGCTCCACCACCGTGATGCCCAGCCTGCGGGGTCGGGCGCCGGCCCGGGTGTGGGCCGTCTCGCGGATGACGGCCCGGAGCTCGCGTGCGGTCATGCGGCACTGCTGCTCGCAGGCCACCACGGTCGCCTCCGCCCCCTGGATCTCCATCGCCGCCGACTTGATGAGGACGGCGATGCGGCCGATCGCCCGCTGGCTCGGGCGGAGCGCAAGCAGATCCGAGAGCAGTCCATCGAGCTGCCGGGCGCTCGAGGCGGGCATGCGGCCGCGCTGCCGGCGCCTACGTGCCGCGGTGGCCGTCTGGTGGCGCGCGACCCGCGCGAGGACCTTCAGCAGCCGTCGGGCCTGCGACGCTCCGTCGATCTGGTCGTCGTCCCCGTCGATCTGGTCGTCCCCGTCGATCTCGAACAGGTCACGAAGGCGCACGTTGCCGGCAAGGAGTCCCTCGCCTTGCAGCGTGAGCTCCTGGATCGCCAGCGGGCTGCCGAGGAGCGCTCGCAGCACCATCTGCTGGCCCTGCTCGATGCGCTTGGCGAGCTCGACTTCCTGCGCGCGCGTGAGCAGCTTGGCGGCCGACATGTCGCGCAGGTAGGTCCGGATCGGGTCGAGGGCGACCTCGCTCTCGACCTCGACCTCGTCGTCGGGTGGGACCTCGGGCAAGCCTGCCTCGTCGCCCTCACTCGACGGCACTGGCTGGATGACGCGTCTACGCAGGATGACGGCTCGTTTCGTATTCCGAGAGCCCACGCACCCTACCGCACTTCGCACGTGGGGGCGAGGCTTCTGAGGAGGAATTGTCGTAGGCCAATGAATCTGTCACCCCTTAGCAGCCGAGTGACTTTGTCACCCCCCAGTCCGGTCGTCATGCTGGCACAGCGGCGGCGAGCTTGACCACGGCGTTCCGGAACGCACGGGAGACAGCAGAGCGCTTTCTTTGCTTCTTGGCCCTTAGCTCCCCAAGCTCGGTAGGCGCCTTGGTAACGATGACCTGGTCTCCCCGGTAGATGCGCCAGGAACCGTCGAGCAGTTGGCGAACTTCCACTTTTGCTTTGGCGTAGCCGTGCCCTCCAGGGCCGGGCGAATAGACTGCGGGCCACTTGGTCTTGGCCAGGTAGTTGTAGCGGGCGTTGACGGCGGTGTCGTACTGGGCCTGGGCGCCGATTACCGTGTTCCAGGCGTTGTCCAGCACTACTGCGTCATTTCCACGCCGTCGCGAGAGCGCAGCCCGCCGCGGCAGATCGCGGCGGCGCCCGGAGCTGTCCGAGCTTGCTGCCCGCCGATGATAATCGGCGGAGCGAGAGCGTCCAAGGCATCGGTCTTGGCGAGCCTCCCGGTAGCTTTCGCAAAGTCGCGAACCTGACGGGGGTTTGCGACGGCGACCGGGATGGCGGCCTTAGCCAGGTCGCCGTCACTCACCGCGTCATGGAGTCTCATCCTTCCCTCCCGCTCGTGGTGCGACCATGATCTCGGAGCTCCGAATCCGCGGGTACAGATCGAGGGACTTCTCGAGGGCGGGGTCGATCTCCTCTGTATCGAGACGCAGAACAACCTTGTGTGACGAGCGACACGCCGAGGGACTTCTTCCGGACCTCACTGAGTTCCTCAATCTCAACGGTGGCACTGGCCTGGATCTCCAGCTCGGCTGCGAGGGCCGCCAGGTGGCGGTCACCCGCCGCCCGGTGGGATCAAGCTCCGATCGTGGAAGGAGGTAACGTCTGGGGCCGTGACGACGACCTCGCTGTAGTTGGCGGCTCCCTCCTTGCGCATGACCATGAAGCCTCGTCGAGGCTCACCTCGACCGGCCGACCCAGCGGCGCGTCGGACGGGCGGGCCATGAGGGCATTGAGCAGCGCCCGCGCCGCCTCGAGCCCACGTTCGATGGTTGCGAGATCAGTTCGGGCCCGGGTGAGCTCCGAGGGCACCGCGATGCGTCTCATGCCCTGTGGACGAAGCGCGTGCGGGCGCATTACACCCGCGCTTTCAAGTTCATCGTCCAGCGTGGGTTGCCTGCCCTCGAGTAGCGAGGAACGACGAGCCGGACGATTCGGATGCGAGTCCCGAGCATGCCAACGAAACCGGTCAGGACGACACCGAGGCCGACTGGCCGGCCAACGCTGAGAGCATCGAGTTCGAGCAGGTCGTAGGGGTAGGACGAGTGATTAGCGTCAATTATTTTTTCTGGTCGACGCGAGAACGCCTAGAAGCCCGGCCTGAGCGGTCCCATGTCGCACCGGCGCTGGCCATTGACGATCGAGCAAGTGACCGTCGTCATGACGCTAAGGCCCCGAACGTTCCCGAAGGAGTCCTTGGCCTCACCGGCGACCCACACGTCCACCTGGTTGGCGCCGCTCGGGATCGTCGTCGTGATGCTGTAAGGCGGCGCGGTAAAGTGAGTGATCGGCGTGTTGTTGAAGGTGGCGCCCAGCCAGACGTCGGATAGCGCCGAGCCGTCGCTCGCCGTCGCGTTCCACTGGATCGTGCCCAGGACCTGATGAATCGGCACCACGCTGAACGTGGGGGCCGTGTTGTCGGCCTTGATGTTCACCGTACGCTCGCCGGTCTCCCCTTCTTCGTCGAAGGCACGAACCGTGACCACGTGGTTGCCGTCGGACCAACTTGACGTGTCGAGCTGAATCACCCAGGGTGCCTGGGTCAGCGTGCCCACGATTGTGCTTCCGCGCAGAATCTCGATGCGCGTGATCGCTACGTCGTCAGTAGCATCAATGGTGAGGCGCGGCCGCTTGGGCGTGGCAGAGTCCACGCTAATCGAAAGCACCTCTGGCGGCGCGTTGCTGTACTGAAACTCGTCCTCGACGTACGTCGTGTTGCCGCAGTTGTCGCTCACCTCCACGCCCACGGTGTGCGGCCCCGCGGGCAGGTTGGGCCACGGCTGGTTGTGCAGGGCCGTGGCGAAGCTGCCCGCCGGTGCGCCGTCTAGGAACACCTGCGCCGGGAAGGCGATGCCGCAGGTGTCCTCGACGTCGATCACGTGGTGCGGGCCGCCGCTGGTCTCGAAGGTCAGGGTCACCCGCGGCGGCGCCTCGTCGACCGGCGCAGGCAGCTCCACGATGGTGCTGTTGAAGAAGACGTCGCGGACCTCGACGGTAAGCGTGTGGGAGCCGGCGCTGGTCGGGCTGTAGTAGGCTTCGAGGGGCGCGCTGCTCGTGGTTGCGAACTCGACGCCATCCTCCCGGAAGAACACGGTGATGGGCGAGTTATCGAGCACGTCGGCGTCAACCAGGTACGGCGGCGCGTTGCCCGTCACCTGCACGGCGACCACCGGTGGCGTGCTGTCGGCGAACAGCGAGTAGGTCGACGTCGCTTCACGGCCGTAGGCGTCGCTGGCGCGGAAGACCAGGGCGTGCGCGCCCGTCGCCCAGCCCGACAGATCGAGCTGCACCGTGAAGGGCGCGCTGCTGTCCTGGGCGAGAAGCGTGCCGCCGGGCGAGCCGTACATCACGTCCACGCGGCTCGTGCTCGTGGCGTAGACCGTGAAGATCGGGAAACGCGCCGGGCCGCTCTTTTGGATGCTCGTGATCTGCGGGGGCGGCGGCAACGGCATGGTGACGGTCACGTTGCGCGTGGTCCGCCGGCCCTCCTTGTCGAAGGCGCGCACCTCGATGGTGCGGGTCTGCCCCGGCGATGCGCTGACCTGGATGCTCGCCGAGCAGCTCGTGCTCACGTTGCCGCACAGCTTTTCGGAAAGGAGCGCGCCATTCTCCAAGAACTCGATCTGGTCAATCGGCCGCGTCGAGGTCGCCGTGGCCGACACCGTGAACGAGCCCGTCTGGATAGACGCCGTAGTGCTTAGGTTAGGCGGGGGCGCCATGACAAAGCTGTCCTTGCCGATCTTCTCGTTGCCCCAGCCGTCGACGCACTTGCCGAGGAGCTTGTGCGTGCCGTTGCTCACGTTCGGCACGTTCTTGCTCATGGTACCGCCGCCGGGAAAGCGCGTCCGGGTCATGTAGTGGCTCGAACCGGGCGGATAGTTGCGGTCGGTCCACCAAAACGGCTGGCCGTCGAACCAGATATCGAGGATCTCGACGGAGGTGCCGCGACCAATCAGGTAGTCGGACCCAGTGAGCGTGGCGACGATGGCCCGCAGATCCGTCGGCGACGGCGCGCCGCTCACCGAGCACACCTGGGGCGCCACGCGATCGACCAGGTAGGGCGCAAGGAGCGTGCTCTCATGGCCATAGACGTCGCGGACGCGCAGCGTGATGGTGGTCGTGCCGGCGGGCAGGCTTGCGAGGTCCATCTCGACGGTCGTGTTCAGCGAGCTCACGTTGGTCGAGATCAGCCGGGGCCCGGTCGAGAGCGTGCCCACGCGCACTTCGTAAGAATCAAGGTTGGGATCTGCGGCGGTGACCCGGAAGACACGCTTCGGGCTTCGCCACCGGTTGGTGTCGGTCACCGAGAGCTGGGTCGGCGGCTCGACGTCGTAGAAGGCGAGGGCCGCCGCCGAGCGAACGTTGCGGCAGCCGTCCTCGGCGCGCAGCTCGAAGGTGTGCAAGCCGGGGCCGAGATCAGCGAACGGCACGTCTGCGGGCGCGGCGCGGTAGTTGTTCTCGTCGCCGCTCGTCTCCTCCAGCTCGACTGGCACGCCGCTCTCGCGCAGCTGGCCGTCAACATAGAGTGACACGTACGGCGTAGGCTCGCTTGCGGGCGCGTCGATGTGACCAACGACGTGCGCCGAGGAGCCCACCTGGTACGCGGTTACCGAGACCTTGGGACCTACGCGATCGGCCTGTGTACCCAAGCCGACGGCGGCCCAGGCGTCCTGCACGGCTTTGTAAGTTTCGCTGCAGTGGCCGCGCAGGTACTCCGCCGAGCGCACCATGCCCTCGCGGAACTCCAGGAAGGACGGCGCGGCGCCCGGGTTGAACTGCGTGCTCACGGTCAGGTAGAGGAGCACCGCCGCGTCGGAGAGGCCCACGCCAGCAAGGCCCTCGGTCATGAGCAGGCTGGTGTTGGCCGGCAGCGGCTGGGGCGCCGTGGGTCCCGACGGCGCGATGCCTTCGGACAAGAAGTAGAACGCGCGCCGCACGACGCCGCCTGCCTCATGCGTGCCGAGCATTCTACTGGCCAGGCGCACCGGCACGGTCGGATCGTAGAGGTCGAGTGAGCCCAGTCCGTCGAGGCTTGGCCTATCGAACTGCCGCCACTTGTCGGGGTAGATGCGGTCGGCGAAGAACCAGCCGCGCGGCGCTACGATGTCGGTCGTTCCCGGCGCGTTGTGCCACCAGCCGTCGATGAGGATCGCGAAGAAGTCGGATATCGCCTCGTGCAGGGCGTCGAACTCGCTCTCGGGCGCGCTGTTGGGCGGCATGGACAGCTCGGCCGTCAGGAGCGCGTGCACGTATTCATGACCCAGCCACTCCACATCGGCGGCCGGCACCGAGCAGTCCGTTCTTTGCGTCGGGCTTAGCGCCGGGCAGGAAGGCGCATTGACCACGCGCGAGCCCACGACGATCGTGTTGTCTGGCCACGAAAAGGCCGCGTTCCACGGCAGGTTGGCCGAGTTGACCCGAATTGCAAGCGAGTCGTTCACGCCGAGGATGCGGCGATCGAACACGTTACGGAAGAAGTCATAGGCCACGCCGATGGCGTGGTGCGCGTCGGCAGCGACCGTCCGACCCTCCTCGCCGACGCCGGCCGGGCGGTCAAAGGGGAACGCGCCGTTGCCGAAGTGCAGGTCGGTGTCGACAACACGCTCGACGCGCTCGGGGCTGGGCAGCTCGATGAAGGTGTGAATGCCCGTGCCCACCGTGGGCCCGCAGGGGCTCGCGTTGCTGACGTTTTCGCCGCGCGTCAGATCGGTCAAGCAGTGGCCGAGGACGGGGGGCGAGCCGGTCATGGTCGGTTCGACCCGAAGGGTCATGCTCGGCTCGAAGTAGCCCTGTCCCACCGCCATGTCGTGGCGCAGCACCGAGCGCATGCCGAGAAGCTCGCCGTTCGCCGCGTCGATGACCGCGAGTTGCTCAGCGTGCTTTTCCTCGGGGGTGGCCAGGAGCTCGACCTCGTAGGTCAGGCGCAGCATCACAATGCGTTGGCCGGCGCCGCGCAGGTCCTCCGTCGTGACGGCCTCGTAGGCCAGGCGCGTGCGCCTCACGGTGGGCGGCTTGCCGGCCGCCTGGCGAAGACGCGAAAGGGCGTGCTTCACGGCGATCTCGCCGGCCTGCTTCTCGGAGATCGTCGGCTTTACCGTGACCTCCCGGGCCGACCCACCAAGACGCAGCGCGCTCACCACTCGTGTCGCACCGCGGGCATCGCGAAGGACCCGTACGCCCACCCCGCGCACCGGGATCCCACCCAGCGCCAGCGTGTACTTGTCGAGCTCACTGCCCTCGGAAAACACGGGCCACTTCTCGCCGAGCTTGCCGGGAAGCGCTCGCACCGCATGCGAATAGACCAGCTCGAGCGGCGCCAGCTCTGCAGCCAGCACCTCGAGGGTGAGCTCGCTTGGACGGCCCAGCGTCCCCGCGGGCGGAGCAGGCCGAGCAGGCACGGCGACCACGGCGAGAGCGGCGCCCGCACCGCGCTCGGCCTCGCGCGGAGGACCGTCTTCGCAGGCGACCAAGAACAAAGCGGCGAGAAACATGGGAAGCGTGCGCGTGCGCATGCGCGGCGGCAGATGCAGAATTCAAACCAAGGCGGATTCCAATTGGATTCGGCAGGATAGCTGCCCCCGACCAGGCGACGCGACGAATTGTCTAGGCAAGTTGTGAAGGCAATTGGGTTCCTGCTTGCAGCAAGCTTGAAGGCGCCCGCATTGCGGGACACCCAGTGCGAGGTGGCCGCGGATGCCATGGGGGCGCACGACCGCGTGGCTCGAGAAGCGACCGCTCTCGGTCCTGGATACCGGATGACCGCAGCCTGCTCGCCTGTCCCTACCTGCCTGCCCGCTGCTGCGGAGGGATACCTCCGCGCTCCGCTCGCTTTCTCGGCCCTCGCGCCTCCTCTACCGACTGCAATTCACGCCCCGGCACCCTCATCGGACGCCGAACACCGCTCCGCTCTCGTGCCCGCTGTCCTTCGCCCAGGCTCGCAGACTCCTCTCGAACAGCGGCCCCCGCCAAGATCCCCATAGTCACCGTCCGGGCGGCACGGCTCGGTTCAACCCGACG
>JACQUZ010000047.1 GCA_016210055.1 Deltaproteobacteria bacterium
AGCTTGGACCCCCTCGTCACGATTAGCCCGCAAGGGAAGATTACCGACGTCAACGAAGCCACGATCAAGGTGACCGGCATTTTCCGCGACGAGCTCATCGGCACCGACTTCTCCAACTACTTCACCGAGCCCGAGCAAGCGCGCGAGGGCTATCAGCAGGTCTTCGCCAAGGGCTCGGTCACTGACTACCCGCTCACGATTCGTCACAACAACGGGCACCTCACCGAGGTCTTGTACAACGCCTCGGTGTACAAGGACTCCCGCGGCTCGGTGGGTGGCGTCTTTGCCGCCGCCCGCGACGTGACGGCGCAGAAGAGAGCCGAGGCCGAAATCGCCGACCAGCGGAGCAAGGAGCTCGAGAGGCTGGCCGAGCTGGAGCGCTTCCAGAAGCTGACCGTCGGTCGGGAGCTCAAGATGATTGAGCTCAAGAAGGAGATCGAAGAGCTCAAGAAACTGATCCCCATCGGGAAGATCTAGCGCCATGACGTGGGAAGGTGATGGGGGAAGGACCAGTGCGCTCTCTGGGCCCGAGCCCGAGCCCACGAGCTCGGTCGCCTATGCCAGGGCCATCCTCAACATTCTCGAGGATTCGAGCGGGGAAAAGGCCCAACTGCAGGCGACCCAGAAAGCGATGCTCAACATCCTCGGCGACTTCAGCGACGAGAAGGCGCGACTGGGAAGCGTGCAGAAAGCGATTCTGAACATCCTGGACGATTTTGGCGCCGAAAAGGCCCGGCTCGAAGCCACCCAGAAAGCCATGCTCAACCTCCTCGAGGACTTCGACGTCGAAAAAAACAAGGTCGCGAGCGCCAATCTCGCCCTGGAGGGGAGGACGGAGGAGCTGACTCGGTCGAACGCCGAGCTGGAACAGTTCGCCTATGTCGCCTCGCACGACCTTCAAGAGCCGCTCCGCATGGTGTCGGCCTACGTGCAGCTCCTCGAGAAGCGGTACAAGGGTCACATCGACGCCCAGGCGGACAAGTACATTCATTACGCCGTGGATGGCGCCAAGCGGATGGAGTCCCTGATCGGGGCCCTCCTCGAGTACTCACGTGCTGGCCGTGAGCTTCAACAAGAATTCGTCGACACCGGCCTGCTCCTCGACGGAGTGCTGGCCACGTTCAAGGACGTGGTCGAGGAACACCATGGCCTCGTCACGCGCGACGCCATGCCCACGATCCCGTGCGATTCGGCGCAGCTCGCGCGGGTGTTTCAGAACCTCATCGGAAATGCCCTGAAGTTCGTCCGGCAGGGAGTGGCACCGCGCGTGCACATCTCAGCCAAGCGGGTCGATGGCAGGTACCTCTTCTCCGTTGCTGACAATGGGATTGGGATCGATCCCGCTTTCTCGGATCGGATCTTCGTTATCTTCCAGCGCCTGCACACGCGCGCCGAATTCCCAGGCACGGGCATTGGCCTCGCCATCTGCAAGAAGATCGTGGAGCGCCTCGGGGGGCAAATCTGGTTCGAGTCGGAAACCGACAAGGGCACGACGTTCTTCTTCGAGCTACCCGCCGGGGAGCAAGCCTGGGCGCGGCCGGATCGGTCGCCATGAAGGAGCCACAATGATGAGCTATCAGGCGAGCCGGTCCAGCCCAATCGAGATTCTCCTGGTGGAGGACAATCCAGGCGATGTCGATCTCACCCTCGAGGCGCTGAGGGAGGGGAAGATCCGCAACAACCTGCGCGTCGTCACCGACGGGGTCGAGGCCATCGCGTACCTCCGACGGCAGGGTGTCCACGTAGGTGCGGCTCGGCCCGACCTCATCTTGCTCGACCTGAACCTCCCCAAGAAGGATGGCCGCGAGGTCCTCGCCGAGGTGAAGGGCGACCCCGACCTGCAACGGATCCCGGTGATTGTCCTCACCTCTTCCGATTCCGACCAGGACGTGATGCAAAGCTACTCGGCGCACGCGAACTGCTACATCAAGAAGCCAGTCGATCTCCATCGCTTCCTGGAGGTCGTGCAGGCGATTGAGAACTTCTGGCTCATGATCGTGAAGTTACCAGTCAAGTCATGACCAGCGCGACCACGCATGTCCTCCTCGTCGAGGACAACCCGGGGGATGTGGACCTGATCCGGGAGGCCCTTCGCGACGTCCCCTTCGCGCACTTCGAGCTCGCGAGCGCGGAGCGGCTTTACGAGGCGCTCGCGTGGCTCTCGCCTGACCGCCTCGTCGACGTCGTTCTCCTGGATCTCGCGCTGCCGGACAGCAGGGGCCTAGGCACGCTGGTCGCCCTCAAGCAACATTCCCCGGACGTTCCCGTCGTGGTCATGACCGGCCTCGATGACCAGGCGCTGGCCTTGGAGGCCTTGAAAAGAGGCGCTCAAGATTACCTGGTCAAGGGAAAGACCGACGGTGATCTGGTCGTTCGCTCGATTCTCTATGCCATGGAACGGCGTCGCGCGGAGTCGGCCAGGCTCCGGCTTGCCGAGGAGCAGGCCATCCGGATGCAAGCCGAGGACGCCCGAGAGCGGACTGCATTCCTCGCCAAGGCGAGCGTCTTGCTCGCCGCCTCGTTTGACTACGAAGGCACGCTCGTGGCTCTGGCTGGGCTCGCCGTGCGTCGGCTCTCCGATTTCTGCGCTATCGTGCTGAACTCGAGAGATCAATCCACCATCGAGAGCCTGGCGGTCGCCCATGCCGATCCCTCCAAGGCCTCCTTGGTGGAGGAGGCATGGTGCTCCTTTGGGCCCAACGCCCCGTCGTTTCTCGCCGACGTGGGTCGGACCCAGGAGCCTCTCCTCCTCGGCGAGATACCGGATTCATTTCTGCGGGAGGCGGCGCCGGATCCCGAGACCCTGGGGCGCCTTAGGGCCCTCGCACCGACATCGGCCATCGTCGTGCCGCTGCTCATTCGGGGGCGCTTGCTCGGTACCTTGTCGCTCGGTTCATCCCGTCCAGAGCTTCGCTACGGACCGCACGACTTGGAAATGGCGGAGGACTTGGGTTACCGCATTGCCCTGGCCGTCGATAATGCACGCCTCTACCACGACGCACAGGAGGCCACGCAAGCGGCCAGGGAGGCGCTCAAGGCCCGGGATGAGTTCATGTCCATCGCGGCCCACGAGCTCAGGACGCCGCTCACCCCTCTCGTGCTCCACTTGGCTGCGCTTCAACGGGCGTTGCGCCATGCCCCGTGCGATGATGAAGACGGCCGCCTCGGCAAGAAGGTCGAGCAAGGGATTAGGGCTGCCAACCGCTTGACCAAGCTCATCGAGGGCCTCCTGGATGTGTCAGGAATCACGAGCGGGAAGCTCCGGCTCGATCGCGAGCAGGTGGAGCTTGGTGCGCTCGTTCGCGAGGTCGCCCAGCGCTTCTTCTACGAGGCCTCGGCGATGGGGTCCAAGCTCGTCGTGCGCGTCGATGACCAGATCGAGGGGACGTGGGACCGGATGCGCGTCGAGCAGGTGATCACCAATCTTCTTTCCAATGCCATCAAGTACGGTGCTGGACAACCGATCGAGATCAGCGCGGTGGCCAACGCGATCAACGTCACGATCACCGTCAGGGATCAGGGGATCGGCATTCCTCCCGAAGATCAGGCGCACATCTTTGATCGCTTCGAGCGCGCGGTGTCGAGTCGCCAATATGGGGGCCTTGGTCTTGGCCTTTACATCACCCGGGAGATCGTCGAGGCGCACGGCGGCTCCGTCGCCGTGGAAAGCCGGCCCGGTGCGGGGTCCGTCTTCACGGTGACGCTCCCTCGCAGGCCCGTGACCAGGCCGCAGGCGGATGCGGCGGCGCCGTTGTCATGACCTCTGTGCGCTCCGCCACGCACTCCGCCATGGCGAACACGAGGACGCTCCTCTTGGTCGAAGATGACCTCGAGGTTCGAAATGCCATCGTCGAGACCCTGGCGGACGCGGGTTATCAGGTCGAGACGGCGGCCAACGGCTTCGAAGCGCTCGAGCAGCTTCGCGGGCGGGTTGGTTCCCCCTGCCTCATCCTCCTCGACCTGATGATGCCGGTCATGGACGGCTGGGAGTTCCGGGACGCCCAGCGCCGTGACGAGACGCTTGCGCCGATCCCGGTGGTCGCCTTCACGGCCCTCGGCGAGTGCAAGATCGACGCGGCCGCTTGCTTACAGAAGCCGATCCAGCTGGACCAGCTCTTGGATGTCGTAGCTCGTTATTGCACGTGAGAAGGGCCGAGCCATGAAGATCGCCATGTTCGATACCCATCGGTACGACCGCGAAGCGTTCGAGGAGGCGAACGTCCGTTTTGGCCACGAGCTCAGCTTCTTGGAGCCGCGGCTCACCAAGGAGACCGCCACGTTGGCCTCGGGCCACCCGGCTGTCTGTTCCTTTGTGAACGACAAGCTGGACCTGGACGCATTGCAAGCGCTTCGTGCTGGTGGGACACGCCTTGTCGCCTTGCGGTCGGCCGGCTACAACCACGTGGACCTGGCGGCAGCCGCGCGGCTCGGGCTTCCGGTCGTGCGCGTGCCCGAGTACTCGCCCTATGCCGTGGCCGAGCACGCCGTGGCGCTGGTCCTCGCACTGAATCGGAAGATCCATCGCGCTCACGCCCGGGTGCGTGAGTGGAACTTCTCGCTGGATGGGCTGGTGGGCTTTGACCTGCATGGCAAGACAGTCGGAGTCGTCGGCACCGGGCGCATTGGCCGCGTGGCGGCTCGCATCTTCCAGGGCTTCGGCTGTCGGCTCCTCGGTTACGATTTCCGGCCTGATCAGGGGCTCGCCGCCGAGCTGGGGCTCACCTACGTCGAGCTGCCGGAGCTATTCCGCCAGGCAGACATCGTCTCCCTGCATGTGCCGCTCACGCCCGCGACCCACCACGTCATTGACGCTGCCGCCCTGGCCTCCATGAAGCCCGGGGTTCTGGTCGTCAACACCAGCCGTGGGGCCCTCATCGACAGCCGCGCGCTGATCAAGGCCCTCAAGAGCGGCCACGTCGCTGGGGCCGGGCTCGACGTGTACGAGGAAGAAGAAGGCATCTTCTTCCAGGACCTGTCGGGAAAGGTGCTCCAGGACGACGTGCTCGCCCGCCTGCTTTCATTTCCGAACGTGCTCATCACGGCGCACCAGGCGTTCCTGACGAAAGAGGCGCTGGCGAACATTGCCCAGGTGACGCTGGCCAACATCAGCGCGTTCGAAAAGGGGCAACCGTTGGAAAACGAAGTGCGCGCAGAAGAAGTGCTGCGTCCACGTTGAATGAATCCGGGCCGCGACCGTCAGGCTATCGATCGTCGTTGACACCGCTCCGAGGCCGAGAATAGGGTCCTACGAGAATGACGCGTTGCCGCCTATCTATCGTACTTCTCACGGGTTTCCTCCTCTTTTCCACGACTGCTCGAGCCGGTGGGACGCCGACCGCCCGCGAGATCATCGACAAGGTGATGGATGCGGACCCGTGGGGGCTCGCCGGTGCAGAGGTCAAAGCGCGGGCCATCGTCCGCGATTCGAAAGGCGCGACCCGAGAGCTGTCGTTCCTCGGCCGCTCCAAGCGCCACGCCCCGCCGCTTTCCAAGAGCGTTGTCCGGATCCTCGGGCCTGCTGACCTGGCGGGGACAAGCTTTCTCCAGGTCCAGAAGTCAGATGGCGACGACGAGCGCTGGCTCTACCTGCCCGACTTGAAGAGGGCGCGGCGAATTGCCGGCAACGCGCGCAAGAACGCATTCATGGGCACGGACTTCTCCTACGCCGACATCGACCGTCGGGATCTCCGCGACTCGGCCGCCACGATCGCCGGCGAGGAGAAAATCGGGAAGTACGACTGCTGGCACCTCGTCGCCAAGCCGAGTGCCCAGGACGCGCAGTACGGGCGGATCGAGATCTGGGTGCGCAAGGACAACTTCGTGCCGCTCAAGTGGACCATGCATGGCCGCTCGGGCGTGCACCTGAAGACGCTCCTTGCCGAGGAGCTCAAGCGCATCGAGGGGCGGTGGTTCGTCACCCGGTCGACCATGCAGAACCACCAGGATGAACGATCCACGGCGCTTTACCTCGACGAGATCAAGCCGCTTGCGAGCGTGGCGGACGATGAGTTTACGGTGAGGAACCTGGAGAAGAACTAGCTTCCGCCTCCCTCGCCCGCCTGACATAGTCCATTCGGTCGTGGCCGAAGAACATCTCGTCACCTAGGAAAAACGTTGGGACCCCGAACGCGCCGCGGGCCAGCGCGTCGCGGGTTTTCTGCTTGAGGCGCTCCTTAATTTCGGGAGATTCAAGCCCAGCGCGGATGGTCCCCGGGTCGAGCCCCGCTTCGGCCGCGACCCCGACGACGACCTCCGCCCGCGCGATGTCGCGATCCTCAGCCCAGGCCGCCCGGAACATGGCCTCGTGATACGCCGGGAAGCGGTGAGGCTCATGCTCGAGGACCCAGAGGGCAGCACGGACGGCCTGGAGACCATTGATCGGAAACGCCGACGGGTACTTGAGCGGAACCCCCCAGTACTTGGTGCAACGCAGGAGATCCTGCCCAAGATAGCGCAAGCGGTCGGGCGAGTAGGTGAGCCCGCCGGAAAAAGCAGGGAAGCCACGCAGGTAGACGGGCCGCCACGCGACGGTCGCGCCTGGAAGCTGCCGGTCGAGGATCGCGCTGGCCAGGTACGACCACGGGCTCGCATAGTCATAGACGAATTCGACGAGGCGGTTGGGCATGGGGCGGAGAATACACCGGGGTAGGGTGGGGCGGACGCCGGTGATCGGCGCCGGTGACTAGAACCGCCGGAAAGGAGGCCGGACCGGCCTAGGAACAAGCTCGAACGCGGTGAACACGAGTGAGACGTCGTCGATGCGGACCCACGATCCAGCACTGCCCGTGTAGCCAAGCTGGACGTACACGCCGGTGGCATCACCAGACGAGAACTCGAGCTCGACCTTTTGGTACTTCGACGACGACCCAAAGGTCTTCTCGGCCAAGGTGGTCGTGCTGCCCATCTTCTGCACCCTAAACCTGCCCGTGCCAATGCCCGGGGCCAAAACGTATCCAGTCAAGCGGTAGCGTCGATTCGGGCTTACCGAGACAGACTGAACGCCGGCAAGCCATGACCCAGGGTTCGCCTGCAGGTACATGGCACGCCTCCCCGAGCGCTGCTTCCCGTCGGGTCCACGGGAATACGCCGAGCCGCCCAGGGTCCTGGCCCAATCGATTAGATCGTATGGCGCTGCCTCGAACCCCCCATTCTTAATGAGATTCCCCTTGGGGAGCTCTTCGTGGGAACAGAGCTTGCGGATCTGCTCGACGGGCGTCTTGCCGGTGAAGGGGTTGTAGCCCGGACAGTCGTCGCCAATTCCGTTCAAGTCCTGATCAAGCTGATCGGGATTGTAGGTTTCCGGGCACTTGTCGCACTCATCCGGCACCGTGTCGCAATCCTGGTCGGCCTGCCCGGCGTCGGCTGTGCCAAAGTATCCCACGTCGGGACAGTAATAAGGGGCGAAGATGCGCGAGTAGAGCCGCGCCACGTGCGAATCCTGGTTGGTGAGCGAGAAGCGGGAGAGATCGTGCGGGTAGTAGAGGATGGTGCTGTCGCTTCCAGACCTCGGGAGAGCATCGCCCCAAGCGCTCTGTCCAACAACCCGATCGACGACCGTCGAGCGGTGGTTGTAGGCATTGGCGTGAGCTTCGCTGTAAAGAGGGGTCTTGTACTGGTCGCGTGGATCACCTCCAGGGGCGCTAATCCGGCGACCATTGGGAAGGTATTGACCCGAGTAATAGGCACTGGCGCTATCGTCAATCCCCTTGAGAGCAGGACCGCACTCTGGAATCACGCCATTCGTGACACCTGCCTTGTCCTTGTCCACGGAGACGAAGTAACCAAGGTCCCACGCGGCCAGCTCTCGGCAATAATCATCGGGATCATCCAATGAATAAAGCGCGTTGCACATGATGTTCCAATCAACTTCGGAACACACCGCGCTCGCGGGATCGGCGATCCACGCCTCTTGGAAGAAGCTGTCGCGGTACGACGACGGCGCTTCGTCCAAGAGCGCGGTGGAGTACGCGGCCTGGTACGCTGGCGGAAGCGTCACGGCATTGGCCTTTCTAATGAGCTCGAAGAGGCCACCCGCCGGGGCGCAGTTCCTGCCTATCATTGAGGACAGGTACCCCTCGGCGCACGCGAATAGCTCCCCTCCCTGGCACTTGCGGCGCGCTCGCTCGCACGCGGATTCCCCGCTCCCCAATAGGATGAGCTTGTTGAGCTGAATGGTGTTGTAGAGCGGATAGAACTTCTTGACGTCAATGGGGATGGGGTTCAGGTCGTCGAAGCCCTTGGCCAGAAGCTCCTTGTAGTAGCCCAGATCCCTATCGACGTCACTGACAAAGGCGGCGGCCTTTTCACCGAGCACCAGGCGAAAAGCCTCAATGACCACATCGCGAGCAGAGATCTTGAGCTTGGGGTCCACGACGAAGCTGCAATCGACCGCCTCCTTCATCTTGTCCAGGGCGAACAAGTTCACGCGTACCCCAGTCGTCACGAGGAGCGCCTTCTCGAGGACCGGGAAGAGCTTCGCCTTTTGCGCCGGTGTTATGCCCCCGCGATCCAGGGCCGCGATGAGCTCGCGCAGGTTCTTGATGATCGTGATGGGGTCCTCCGGATCTCCGTACAGCGTCTTGATGGCTTCCTTGCAGGAGCGCTCCCACGAGGAGCCATCTGGCATGAGCTTGAGGCCTGCGACCTTCTCTGCCTCGGTCAGGTAGAAGGCGCCCACCTTGCAGATGGCGCTCCCAGCCTGTTCCACGAGCGACGCCTGAAGGGCCTCGCGCAGCTTCTCGCGCAGGAAGTTCGTGTAGAAGTAGTCGAGCACCTTGCAGCCGAGGTATTGGGTGAGGAAGAGCGTGAATCCAGACTTGATGAGATCGAACCAATCCCGGGTCCTTAGGCCACCTTCGAGGAGGCGCGTCACGTAGCTATTCTCCTCGCAGCGGAACGACGAGACGATTTGATAGGCATCGATAGCCCAGTCGAAGTACGCCTGAAGACCGAGGAAGCGGTGCTCCGCACAGTCGGTCGGCCCGCCGCCACAGGTGTTGATGCACGTCTTGCCGCTCATGGCATGAGCGCTGTTCATGATCGTGTCGACCCACTTCTCCTCCAAGAGGAGGAGCAGCTTCTCCCGCATGGCCTGCAGCGGCAGCGTGAGACCCGGGATGATCGCCTGGTCCAGGAGCACGACGCCCGCCGTGAGGACGGCGGCGGCGGCGAAGAACGCGGCCCCGAGCGCCGTTCCCACGAACGGGATCACCTGGGCGGCGGCGCCGAGCCCGACGAGAAGAGCGATGCCCATGTCCATGGCCGACCGGATCGCGGCGACCTTGGCCGCAAGTTGGCACTCCATGAGGCTCGGTGCGCCACCCAGGCCGGTACACTTCTCGGCGATGTAGCGGACGGGCTCTCTGAGACCGTCGAGAGCCGCCGTCATGACCCGGAGCAGGTCAGTCGCCGCGTACACGCCGTTGGGGACGAAGCCACCCAATGAGTACGTTCCCAAGGTTCCTGGCTCAGCTCCCAGTGGGAAACGACGCTCGAGGAAGAGCTTCTTGTAGAACGGACGAGGGATGTCCACGGCCGTCGCTGAGAGCATGAGGTCGGGGTTCTTCAGGACCTCGACGATATTGACGTCCTCGCACACGAGGTTGCCCGCCAGCTTGGACGTGGGGAGTTCCTGAATGATCGCCCGCAGCGGACAGTTCTTGGTGCCCGGAGACAGCAGGCAGTTCCACATCATGCACTCGTTTATGAGGTCCGGCTTGTTGTCCCCGTTGAAGTCGGTCTTTATTCCGTGCTCGCCTGCCTCGAGAACGATCGACGCCCCCCCGACCGTCGTGAGGCTCTGGTTCTTGTCTAGCTTGAATTTCCCGATGGGGCCCTGGAAGCAGCCGTTGGGGGAGAACGGCTCGAGTGCTGCCCGAGCCGAAGGGGACATGGAGCCCCAAATCTTGGCGCGCTGGGCCTTGAACGTCTCGTAAATGGTCTTGTAGGGCGAGCCCCCCTTCTTGCATGTGTAGGACTCGGC
>JACQUZ010000051.1 GCA_016210055.1 Deltaproteobacteria bacterium
CGCCGAGTACCTGCTCTCGCGCCGGCTGTCCGTGACGTCGCTCCTCGCGCTCCGGGAGATCCTCGACGAGGAAACCCACGCCCAGGTGCTCGAGCGCGCTGCCGGCATGAGCGAGACCGAGGTGCGCCAGCTGGTGGCGCGGATCAAGTGCGCGCGTTCGCCCGAGCCTGAGCTTCCGGGCTTGGTGGCCACTCGAGCTGCCGCCGGGGCGGCGGCGACTTCGGTGGCCACCACTGGTGAGACGGCCTTGACCCCCACGTCGATTGTCGAATGCACCGTCGAGGAAAGAGAAGAGCTGGTCGCCATCACGCTGCGAGTCGGCAAGGAATTCCGTGACGAGCTCGCCCGCGTGCGCGACCTCGCCTCGCACGTGGTACCGAGCGGCAAGGCGGAAGATGTCCTCCTTCACGTCATGCACACGTATCGGAAGCAGAAGGAGCGACGGCGATTTGGCAGCGCAAGACGCAAGTCAACAGGCGAGCGCGGACTCGGGCCGACAGGGCCGCAGCCCTGTCCGTCGGAGAAGATCCCGACTCAGGGTGGCCGCTACATTCCCACCTCGGTCCGGCGCGAGGTCTACGATCGAGAGCAGGGCACGTGCGCGTACGTGGGGCCCGAAGGCAGGCGCTGCGGGACGACCTGGCAGCTCGAGGTTCAGCACATCGTCCCCTTCGCGCGCGGCGGACAACCTACCCCTCACGGACTCACGATCTATTGCCGGGCACATAACCAGCTCCAAGCCGAGGCAGACTTCGGCGCCGCGCACGTGGCGGCGCGGATACAGGAGCGACGAGAGCAATCACAGGTGGCCAAGGACGTCGGCGCTGCGCTCAAAAACCTTGGGTATGGGTCGAGGCAAGCCGAGCAAGCCGTAGTGCAGGCGCTCGCAACGGCTCCACCGCGGAGCGACTTTCAGGCGCTGCTTCGCGAAGCACTTCGCGTGCTCGGCCAGTCCAGCACGGTAGTGCCCATGTGAGACGGCATGGCCAATGCTGGGACCGCACCACCGCCTTGGCGGGTCCCGCCCATCTACGGGTAGATCCCGCGCCCACCCGCACCCCAGTCAGTCGAGAACGGCTGCACTGGGTGCTCGACTTGGCATGCCGCAAGGAAGAAGCCCGCAAGCGCGACCCGGAGACCACCGACTCGATCGCTAAGCCGCTGCGCGTGACTCGCGTCACGCTGAGAGGCCTCCCGCATCGTCTGAGATCGCCAACTCGGGCTCCGGAACCGCTGTCCGCAGCCGCTCAGATCAACCGCTCACTCTCGCCTCCCGCTTCCGCAAGCGCTCTGAGAGCTTGCGCACAACCAAAGCAAGGGACTGGTTCCTTGGCATGCGGAGGCCCCATGCCCTGACATGCGTGTCCGGGATTTCCACTAGGGCGCCGAACGCTAAGAATCACTCCCTCGTGTTTTCACCCACTTGCCGCGGGCACGCGACCTGCTCAAGGAGGCGACCTCCCAAGTGAAGGAGATCCCCATGAAGAACCCCAGACGAGCACTCATCCCTTGCCTCCCGCTCCTTCTCGCTGCCTGCGGGCTCGGCGATGCTGAGGAAGCGGCCCAAGGCATTCCCCCCGCCATTGCCGACGGCATGGAAGAAGCCTTCAAAGGAATCGCCGAGCTCTATCGCGCCCAGTATTGCTCATTCGACGTGAGCGGCCGTTACGAGGGCTCGCCGAGCGGCGTGATCCAGATCACCAATCAGACTTCGAAGAACAACCTCGTCGTCGTCCTCGAGCGGCCGGGCCACGAACCGATCGCATTTGGCGCAGCCGCCGAGTCGAGCGCGTGGGCGCTTTCCCTGAACGAAGGCGTTTCCACCGTCGTCCTGGCAGAGACATCGCTCTCCGGCACCCGCACGTCGCTCTTCTTGGAGATCGCCAATGGCGCAGGCGAGCTCATGGGACTCCTCGAATCCGGGCCCGTGGGCTCCGAGCAACCGCAGCAAGTCGAGCTCAAGTTCACGCGCTTGGCTAGCAAGATAAACGCCGCTCCCATCGAGGGTTGCGGCAAGAAGGAGTAGAAATCAGCCCAGCGTAAACGTCGCGAACGGCTCGCCGATCAGTGGCTGAGCCACGTTGAGAACTGGGACCTCGCCGATATTCCCCTTCTTCGTGCCACGGTGGGAGTGCCCGTGGATGACCAGGTCACACCCGCCTCTCTCCACCGCGTCGCCGAGCAGGTACGATCCGAGGAACGGATAGATCTCCAACCGCTCACCCACCAAGGTGCCTGGGATGGGCGAGTAGTGGAGGAGCGCGACGCGGCGGTCGCACTCCGCCTGGAGCCCTGCCAGGCGCTCCCCCAAAGACTCCGAGACCCGCCTCGTGGTTCGAATGAACGCCTTCATTTCGGGCTCGCCAAAATCAGAGGCACACGCACCCTTGAACCCACCGCCGAACCCTTTCACGCCGACCACGCCAAGTCGCTTTCCCTCGAGATCGAGGACGAATGATTCGCCCTCCAGCACCACCACGCCGACATCCTGGAAGAGCCTTCGGATCTCCCCTTCCTTCCCGGCGTCGTAATCGTGGTTGCCCAGCACGGCGACCACCGGGACCTTGACCCCACGAAGCTCCTCGGCCAAGACCTCTGCCTCTGCCGTGGTCCCGTGACAGGTCAGGTCACCGGCGAGGAGAAGCGCGCTCGCGCGTTCTTCCAGCTTCGCGAGATGAGGGCGCAGGTGCCCCCTCTTCCCGACGTGAAAATGAAGGTCACCTACCGCGGCCAGTCTCATCTCTTGTCTTGAGTGTAGCAGCCAAGAAGCGTGCACGATGCCCCCGGAACCATGGGAAGTGGTAAAACGCCCCGCATGAACATCCGAATGGCCAGCTTGCTCATCGCCTGCGGCATGTCGTTCGCCTGCACGGGTTCAGATAGGTCCAACGTCGACGGCAGCGTCGCGGATGCAAGGCCCACCAGCACCCCCGACGCGGGGGGGATCGACGCTGCCGAAGCCAAGGTCACCGAGCCCGTTGCGCCTTGGAACCGGTGCTCCGACGAGGATACGCCACCTCACGCCATGACCGTAGTGGCCCACGACCGGGTGGATCAGTACTGGTCCGGTTGGGAGGCTGGCCAGAACCGACGCAGCGTGGACACCCAAGCGCAGTTCCCGAGCACGGGGTCCTGGCAGCGAGTGCTCATGCGCGTCGATCTCGAGTGCCCTGCCGACGGGAAATGCGACTTCTGGGATCGCGGCGCCTCGGTCTCCCTCGTCGAGAAGGTCGGTGACAAGGAACAGCCGATCGAGCTTGCGCGCTACATGACTCCTTATCGAGTAGGACTCTGCTTTGCCTTCGACGTCACCGATTTCTCCTCCCGGCTCGTCGGCACCAAGACCGTGCGTTCCTTTATTGACACGTGGGTAGGCCCCACGCACAGCCAAGGTCACGGCTGGCGCGTGACCACCAAGTTCGTGTTCTACCCGGGGACGAAAGATCGCGCGGCGTTTGCCGACGAAGTCATCCCTCTTTGGAACAACCAGGCCGAAGATCGCCTGATCGATCTCGGAGACCCCTCGAAACCGATCGATAAGGAGCTGCCCGAGCGGCAGGTTTCCATCCCCAGCGATGCGAAGGCCGTGAAGCTCCGCTTCCTCGTGACGGGGCACGGCCAAGGGAACCTCGCCAACTGCGCCGAGTTCTGCCGGCTCACGCACAAGACCACGCTCGGCGAAAGCGACGTCGCGCTCGCGCCATGGCGAAATGACTGCGCGACGAATCCGCTGACCAACCAGTCGGGTACATGGCAGCACGACCGCGCCGGGTGGTGTCCGGGTGCGCTGGTCGCGCCCGAGGTGGTCGATGTGAGCGCCCAGGTGAAAACGGGATCCACGGTAGCCTTTCGCCACCAAATCCTCGACGACAAGGGGAGCGACTACGTGAACTCGTGTCGGCCCGGCGCAGGAGGTACCGAAAACCTGTGCCAGGGCTGCGCCTTCAATTCCAACAAGGGCAACTGCGACTACGACTGGAGCCTCCACTCGGCGCCCTACGCAAGATTTTCGGCACAGCTCCTGGTCTATCGCTAGGCCGGGCGTAAGGCTAACCCTCCGGCCGAAACCGCCGATCTACGTCTCCTGGAGCCTGCCGCGGCCCTAGGAGCCAAGCGGTGAGCGACGGCGAGGAATGAGGCGACTTCGAGCGAGGTGCAGCCGAGCGAGGCGGAGCCCCGAGCCAGAGCGAGCCGCGGAGCAACAATGGAGGACAGCATGGGGAGGATGGGCGCTTTTCCGCAGACCTCACGCTTCGAGCCCGTTCGCCGAATCGGCGCGGGCAGCATGGGTGTTGTCTATGAGGCCTATGATCGCGAGCGCGACGCAGTCGTCGCCCTCAAGGCGTTGCAGCTACCGCCCGAGGGGAACATCGTGCTGCGGTTCAAGAACGAGTTTCGCGGCCTCCAAGGGCTCAGGCACCCCAACCTCATCGGCCTCCACGAGCTTCTGGAAAAGGACGGTCAGTGGTTCTTCACCATGGAGCTGCTCGAAGGAGTGGACTTCCTGGAATACGTGCGCCCGTCGAGCACTCCATGGAACTTGCCTCTGGCAGTCGAGGACACCCTACCGTCCCAATTGGCTCGTGGGTCCTTGGCCGAGCCACGCGGCGCGCAACCGCTCGTCCACGCTCGCCAAGGTGATTCGCTCAACCTGCCACGCCTCCGCAGCGCGCTCACGCAGCTCGCCTTCGGGCTAAACGCCCTGCACCGAGCACAGAAGGTGCACCGAGACATCAAGCCATCGAACGTGCTCGTGACCCGCGAAGGGCGGGTGGTCTTGCTCGATTTCGGCCTTTCGGCCGAGTTCGGGGCGGGACGCCATAGCGAGCTCTTGGGGACGCCGCGCTACATGGCCCCCGAGCAGGCCGCTCAGCGCGCCATCGGTCCCGAGGCCGACTGGTACGCGGTCGGCGTGGTGCTCTACGAAGCGCTCACGGGGAGGCTCCCCTTCGACGGCAGCCTTCTCGACGTGCTCGAGCAGAAGCTCCACCGCGAGCCGCCGCCGCCGCATGCCCTCACCACCGACGTTCCCGAGGACCTCGACAAGCTGTGCGTGGAACTTCTGCGCCTCGACCCGCGGGCACGCCCGGCGGAAACCGAGATATTGAGGCGACTGGGTGCCGACGCGAGCCATGTCTTCGAACGAGCGACGGCGACCATCCGCCAGAGCACCTTCGTCGGACGCGCGGAGGAGCTCGCCAAGCTCCACCACGCCTACGATGACGCCCGACAAGGAGGCGGGGTGACCGTCTTCGTTCGTGGTCCGTCGGGCGTGGGCAAGAGCGAGCTCGTGCGGAAGTTCAGTGAGACCGTGGCGCCTTTTTCGGTGGTGCTCGCCGGGCGCTGCTTCGAGCGCGAGTCG
This sequence comes from Deltaproteobacteria bacterium, assembly GCA_016210055.1. Taxonomy (GTDB): domain Bacteria; phylum Myxococcota_A; class Polyangia; order Haliangiales; family SHYZ01; genus JACQUZ01. The sequence goes on from JACQUZ010000051.1 coordinate 5,363, forward strand.
GTGCCGTACAAGGCGTGCGACGGAGTCATCGACGCTCTTTCCGACTACCTGTCGCGGCTGCCGAACGACCAGGTGGCGAGGCTCATGCCACATTCCGCCTCGCGGCTTCTTCATGCCTTCCCGGTACTTCGGCGGGTAGAGCATCTCGTCAAGGCACCCGTGGCGGTCGAAAAGCTCGAGCCGCACCAGCAGCGCGCCCGCGTGTTCGAGATCTTGCGCGAGCTCTTGTGTCGCCTGGCCGAGCACTCGCCGCTCGTCCTCGTCATCGATGACTTGCAATGGGCCGATCAAGACTCGCTCGCTCTGCTCTCGGAAGTCACGCGATCACCCAACCCACCCGCGATGCTGCTCGTGGCCACGGTGCGCGACACGTCTGACGGGAATGCGGTGAGCGAGCTCAACGCGAGGATCCACCAAATCCCGAGCGCGCGCGAGCTCATGGTGGGCATGCTCCCTGAAGAGCACGCCCGTGAGCTCGCCGCGGAGGTGGTGAGGCGCGCCGCGCCGACGGGATTCCTGGACGAGGCGGCGATCGCGGCGATCGCCGCTGAGGCGGGCGGCCACCCGCTGTTCATCGACGAGCTCGTAAGGCATGCCGTCCGCGGCACCCCTGGCCTCGCGGCGAGGCTCGACGACGCCATCCTCGCCCGAGTGAACCGACTCGGCGAGGAGTCGCGGCGCATCGTGGAGCTCCTCGCCATGTCCGGACGGCCAATCCAGCAGACGACCGCCGCGCAGGCCGCGTGCATGGAGATCGGCCCGTTCATGGACGCGGTCGAAGAGCTGCGCGACGAGAACCTGGCGCGCACCGATGGGACCAGGCGATCCGATTCCGTCGAGCCCTACCACGACCGCGTGCGCGAGTCAGTGCTCGCGACTCTCGCTGCGGATCGCAAGCGAAGCCTCCACGAGCGCCTTGCGCTCGCCCTCGAGAGCTCGGGGAACGCCGATCCCGAGGCGCTCTCGATTCTCTGGGGTGGGGCCGGCGATCAGGCGCGCGCGGCGCGGTTCGCGCTGGCCGCTGCAGAGCAGGCGGCCAAGAGCCTTGCGTTCGAGCGTGCGGTGCGCCTGTTCCGTCAGGCGATCGACATGGGCACGGACAGCCATGTTGCATGGGAGCACTACGGCGATGCGCTCGCCAATGCTGGACTGGGGGCCGGGTCGGCAGAGGCTTACGAGCAGGCGGCCAAGCTAGCTTCCGCTACCGAGGCGTCCCGCCTTCGACATCAAGCGGCCGAGCTGCTGCTCCGCACGGGCCATATCGACCGCGGGATCGAAGTCCTGGCACCCATTCTCGATGCCCATGGCCTTACCATGCCCAAGACCTCTGGTCGGGCCGTGTTCTCGTTCCTTGCAGGTCGAGCGCTCCTCAAGCTGCGCCGCCCCAAGCTCGGGTTCCGCGAGCGCCCATGTGGCTCAATGCCGGCAAAGGACGTCGCTCGCATGGAGCTTTGCTGGTCAGCGTTCCTCGGCTTGTTCACCGCCGACCAGATCCGAGGCCTTGACTACCACGTTCGATACTTGCGCATGGCGCTTGCGGCAGGTGACCCTCTCGCGATCGCCAAGGGTTTTGCAACCGAAGCGGCCTGTCTCGCTGCGGTCGGCGCACCACGATCGCAAAGTGGCGCCTTGCTCGAGCGCTCGGGGGCGCTCGCAGCACGACTTTCGCAGCCGTATGCCGACGGTTGGTTGGGTTGGGCACGCGGTGCCGTCGCCTACCTTTCGGGCTCATGGGGGGCCGCGTACCAGCATGGTCTTGAAGCCGAGCGGATCTTGCGGGAGCGCTGCATTGGCGTCCGCTGGGAAATAGACTGCGTTCAGCAGCTGTCCCGATGGGCGCTTTGCTATCTCGGCCGGCTCGAGGAGCTCGGCCGAATCGTGCGCGACGCGCTGGCAGAGGCGAAGCGACGTGGCGATCTCTATGCTTCCATGAGCGCCCGCTCTGGCTTTCCGAACATCATCTGGCTTGTCGACGACGACGTGGAGACGGCACGACGGGAGACCACGGAGGGCATCGCCCAATGGTCACAAGAAGGATTCCACTTGCAGCACCTATTTGATCTCTTCGCACAGGTTCAGATTGACCTCTATGCGGGCGACCAGACAGCCGCATTCGAGCGGCTCGAAGCCCATTGGCCGTCCGTGGAGAGATCTGGCCTCCTGCAACTGCAGCTCAATCGGGTCCTCATGCTCGACCTGCGCGCGCGGGTGGCGCTCGGAAAGTCCAGGGTCGCACCTCCAAGCGAGGCCACGAGCTTGCTCAGGCAGGCCAGCATGGCGGCGCGCCGCATCAGGCGAGACAAGTGCTCTTGGGGAGATGCGTTAGCCCAGCTAATCGATGCCCAGGTCGCGCTCGCCATGGACCGCGAGCGAGCCTCCACGCTGCTGGAAGATGCAGCCACGAAGCTCGAGAATGCCGAAATGGCGCTTCATGCTGCAGCCGCCCGTGCGGCGCAGGGGGATGATCCCCAGGCTGTGGAACATGCCAGGCTGGAGAGGCTGGGTGTGAAACGTCCGGACCGGTTCCTTTCCATCTTCGCCCCCGGCGCTTGATTCGCTGCTGGGGACAAGAGTCCTAGCCGGTGGCGGCGAGAGTGTCCTGCGCGCTTCTCCCAGGAGCCCTCACAAGCAACGCCGCATTTCTCGAAGGGGGTGGGTCTCCCACCAAGACAAGTCGGTGGAAAGATTAGGTCCGTGGGCATCGGAGCGTTTCTTTCGCATGAAGCCCGAGAAGTCAGACGGACGCAATGAGTGGCTCGCCTCGTGCACGCCCTTCACGCCAGCCTGAGGAGGGCTTGATGAACAGACACCTCGCCGAAGTGGCGAAACCGATTCACCGTATCAAGGCGCAGCCTGGCTCACTGGTCCTGGCCGACGATCCACGCACCAAGGGATACACCGAGCAGATCGAAAATCCGGAGCGAATCAGGGAGATCGTGGGAGCGCTCGTCCGGCATCACTCCCGCGGCGTCCTTCGCCATGGAGAGCTCACGGTTCCCGTCACGCCGGTAGCGTACGCGAGCGACCTGGACGCCATTCGATGGCGGATCGAAGGTGTCCTGGGCAAGCTGCCAGCCGTCATCGAGCTTTGCGGCTTCAACTCCGTCTTTCACCTGGGCATCGACCGCGGCTTCGTGGATGGAGAACACCTCGTTAGCGCCATGCCCAGCGCCATTCTCTGCGTGCGGCGGCGCTGGCTTCGCCGCTACGTAGTGTCATCAGCGCTCACTGCGTCGTTCACTCTTGGCGCGCCGCCGAGCATCCTGGTGGGAGCGGTACGCGACATCTCGTACCTCGGGCTGGCCATTGAGACCGATGTCCCAGTGCCTTCGCTCTCACCCGCCACAGTCATCCATGGCCTGCGCGTCCGCGACGAGAGCGGAAAAGCCGCCATTCTGGACACCGAAGTTCGCTGGGTAATGCCTCGCCTTCCAGGGCGGGGAAGCGTGTACGGCCTCAAGGTACTGGGCGTAGACGGCGACGAGAGGGGCTGGATCACTCTCGTCGACGATCAGGTTCACCCCGGCACGCGCGTGGGGAGTGCCCTTTCTGAGCATGTTTGGGACCTTTACGGCCGCTGCGGCTATTTCGGGCTTTCAGGCAAGCGGCCGGTCGATTTCGAGCGCCGTCGACGTGCCTTCTTGAGCGTCAGCCGGCAGCTCGATCATGCTCCGCACGTCGGGCTTCACGTCACTTGGCCGCACCGCGAGCCGGAGGGCGCTACGGCAGCGCTAAGTGCTCTCAAGGTCTATCAGGGAACGTGGCTGGGCTTCCAGATGGCCAAGATGAGTGGCGACTCCGAAGGCGTATCGGGTCGCAAGATCTTGCGTGAGATACACCTTCGGACGTACGAGCACATCCAACGGGATCCAGACCTCGCTTGGGTGATCGCCTACCCTCAGGCCAAGCGCGTGTGGAGCGCCCTGGTCCACCACGATCTTCCACAGCGATATGTCTCTTCTGATGAAGCCGCGGTGGTCCGCTTCCGGGCCCTGGAGTTTGAATCCACGAGGCGGCTCGAGCTCCCCGGGAGTGACGCCGTGGTAGACGTTGGCTCGCCCACCGATGTAGAGGTCCTCGCAAAGGCGGTGGCGCGCCTCCGGCCTCGGGCCTATTGCGAAGCCCTCGACTTGGTCCCTGAGCGCATGGACATGGCACGCAACAAGCGAATCTGGCGCGGATCCCGCCTGGAGCGAGATCGACAGATCTTGGTCGCCCGGAAGGACGGGCGTGCGGTCGCCGGGGCGGTGCTCGAGATGGCTGCCGAGGGGACACACCTTTTCGGCTTGCTCGATCTCGTGCGGCTCTTCCCAATGTCCGATGGAGGCGAGGAGCACTTTGCTCACCTTATCGATGCGGCGAGGGAGTGGTTTCTGGAGATGGGCAAGTCCCGCTTCGTCTGCTTCCTCGAGAACGGCTCCTCTTTGCCCGATGCGGCCTGCGCCATGGCGAACGACATGGGCGAAGCAGACATGACGATCCTCGCCGCCCACCGCCTCCCAGAGATGTTGGAATACCTGTACGAGGTGACCGCGCCCAGAACGTAACGCGCTAAAGAAGCGACTTGACAAGAGGAGTGCGGAAGTCGCGACAATAAATGAACATGGCTAATAATCGCCCTTTCGAAGCCATTGAGCACCCCGTCGAAAGGCGAGAAAGCTCTTCTCTTGCCTGGATTCTCGATCCTTCGACGGACGAGGACCGAGAACGCCTGCTTAAGCTCATGCAGGCTCAACCCCCGCCGACCGTGCATGACGCGATCGAAGAGCAACTTCGCGAGCTCATCAATTCCCGCCGACCAGACCAGCCGCTCCAAGGGGCCCACATTCGGGAGGCGGTGGACTCCCACCTTCAAGGCCGCTCGCTCCCCGAATACGGTCGGTGGGTGTACATGCCCTGGTCCCATCGCCTGGTTCACTTGCTTCCGCCCGATGAGTTCCACGAGCTTCGCACGTGCCGAAATCGCTACAAGATCCTCCCTGCCGGGCAGCAGTTCCTTCGTGAGAGGCGCATTGGAATCGCTGGGCTATCGGTTGGCCTGTCTGCGGCGGTCACGCTCGCGCTCGAGGGAATTGGGGGCGTGTTCCGATTGGCGGACTTCGACACGCTCGCTCTTTCCAACCTGAACCGCCTTCGCGTCGGCGTGCACAACATCGGGGTCAACAAGGCGGTCCTTGCGGCCCGCGAGCTCCTCGAGCTCGATCCCTACCTGAGAATCGAGACCTTCGAAGACGGCGTGACCGAACAAAACATCGATCGGTTTCTCATTGGTCATGGAAAGCTCGACCTACTGGTCGAGGAATGTGACGACCTCTACATGAAGGTGCGGCTGCGGGAGCGAGCACGTGAGCTTGGTATCCCCGTTCTCATGGATACGAGTGACGCGGGGCTCATTGATATCGAACGCTTCGATAGGGAACCCACGCGCGAGCTGTTCCATGGCTTGGTCCCGGGGCTCGAGGCCGACTCCCTCAAAGGCTTGACGACAAAGGAGAAGGTACCTTTCGTCTTGGCGATTCTTGGAGCCTCACGGATGTCCGCCGCCATGGCTGCTTCGCTATGTGAGGTCAAGGAGACCATCTCCACCTGGCCTCAGCTTGGCTCGTCGGTGACCTTGGGTGGAGCACTGGTCGCCGACGTCGCCAGGCGCATCCTCTTGGGCGAGCTCACCGAGTCCGGGCGGTACTACGTCGATCCCGAGGTTCTAATCCACAATGGGAGCGCAATCGAGCTTCCGGCACCAGAGCCACTGGCGGTCGAGGTGGTCGAAGAAGCGGCCCGCCCACCAGCACCAGTGTCCGCACCGCGGAGGTCTTCACCGAGTCGACTGCGACCTGAGGACGCGCGCTATCTGGTCGAACAGGCCGCATGGGCTCCCTCTGGGGGTAATTGCCAACCCTGGAGGTTCAAGTTCGACGGCAAGCACCTTCACTGCACCCTCGACGAGGAGCGATCGTTCTCCTTCACCAACTTCCAGCACCTTGCGAGCTATGCCGCGATCGGCGCCGCAGTGGAGAATATCTGCCTGTCTTCCCAGGCCATGGGCTTCGACGCAGAAGTCGACCCTTTCCCCAGTCCAAGTCAACCGCAACACGTGGCGACTATTTCATTCAAGAGCTCCAGCCGTACCGATGCATCGCCTCTGTTTCACCAGATCCAGGCACGTTGCACGAACCGGCGGCTTGGCGAGCCGCGCCGCTTTGGGCGCTCTGACCAGGAGGCGCTGCGCTCGGTTCTGTCGGCGAAGGGGGCACAGCTCGCCTTTGTTTCCGATCGTCCCAAGCTCGATGCCTTGGGGCAGGTTCTGGGCGTTGCAGATCGGGTTCGCTTCTTGTCACCTGTGATGCACAAGGAGCTCATGCATGAGCTTCGCTGGACGCCAAAGGAGGTGCTCGCGACCCGCGACGGGCTGGATCTCGCCACCCTGGAGTTCAAAGCCGCAGACAAGGCAGTCCTGCGCATTCTCTCCTCTCCGAGCGCCATGACGTACTTGCGGAAATTCGGCGGAGGTCGCGCACTGGAGCGACCATCGAGAGAAATGCTCGAGGGAGCATCGGCAGCCTGCCTCCTTGCAGTTCCAGGATTTCGGCCGCGCGACTATTTCCACGGCGGACGGGACATGCAGCGGGTGTGGCTTTTCGCCTCCGCGCGTGGGCTTGCGGTCCAACCTTTTGGGCTCCCCTATCTCTTGGCGCGGCTAAGACATGGGGAGGGGTATGCCGACGACGAACGGGCGCTGCTTCAAGAGGTGGATGAAAAGCTCGGGCACTTGTTCCCTGTTCCCGAGGATCATGCCCAAGTCATCTTGCTTCGCATCACACATGCCGATCCACCAAGCGCACGATCCTTGCGACGACGCGTGGACGACGTTTTTTCGACGGAGATGTAGATGTAGTGAAGAAACGTCGAATAATCGTGCGAGTAACGCGCGGTGGGGGGAGGCTCGTCGGGCTGCGCCCGACGAGGGGGGACGGGCAAGTCCCCCCCTGATCGAGTCAAGAGCGGGCGATTTTTCGACAGCTCTTGAGAGGAGCTGCCCAGTGCAGCCCCTCTCATGATCTCGTGGTTACGGAATCTCCACCACGGTCTCTGCCTGTCCGATGGCGTAGAACCCGTCCCGCGCTTGGACTCGGATCGCATGCCGCCCGCTCGAGAGCTGAGTACGGTATACGAGCGGTTCCCACTCGCGTTCCTTGTTGCGCCACACGAACTCCCAATGGGTCTCGAACCAGCCATCACCATCGAGGTCCGCACGCACCAGGTGATTGGAGTCCCACGACACGTCACCGTCTGGATCGCTGATGAACACCTTCACCAGGTAGGCGCCGGCCCCACCGGCAGGATCGGGCTCGACGGTGAGCGACTGGACGACCGGCGCGTGATCGTAGGGAATCACGTGTATCGTTCGGCTCGCGCGGGTAACAGCGCCCCTTACGTCGCGCGCCTCGGCGGTGATGCGCATGGTGCGCGAGATGGTGTACTGCGGATCCAAGAGGTTGGCCACCTTGGCGTTGAGCAAGCCCTCGAGGAGAACTGCCTCAGCACCACCCAGGGACACGAGCTGCCCCCAGCTCGGCCGCACGTACCGGTGCGTGAGCCTGGCTTTCGCTGGATACCGTACGTCGAATCCGGCAATTCCGCCTGAAAGAACGGATGCCCAGAGAGCGTCCCCGTCGATGATCGGACGCCCGGTAATCGCTAGCGGAAGCGTTCCAAGGATCCAATCACGACGGGACGCAAAGCGACGTGCGTCTCCGATCAGGGTCCCTCGCACTTCGCCCTCGCCCTTCTCCCGCGGAGCCGCCGGGGTGAAATAGAAACGGTCTCCCGAAGCGAAGATCTCGCCGCCATCGGCGTAGGTTTCGTCAATGCGAAGGATCTTCGGGGATGCTGGGGCAGTGAGATCAACCGCGTAGAAACCACGAGTCCTTGGCCGCGGCGCCCTGAGTGCCTCCATCTCCTCGGCGGAAGCAAGAGCGGGATCCTTCGGTGGCTCGACCTTGAGGGGGCTTAGCACGAGGGCGATGGATCCAGCGAGCGTCCCCGAATACGTGCCCGTGCCCGTCACGCGCGACACCTCGGAGACATGGCGCCCGATCCGCGCATCGAAAACCTGAAGGCCCTTGCCGGCCACCACGACGTAACGCCCCTTATGAACGCCGAGGAGGGCCTGCGCGCCTGGGAGGAGCCGAACGCCACGAGAGAGGGTGCCAAGGGAAACGCGTCCCGAGTGGAGGGTCCCCGCCTCACCGTTCGCCCTGTCATCGGCCACCCGCACGCTCAGGTTGCCGAAGGCAAGCTTCCCGGCGAGCTCTCGGAGCCCAGGCGCATTGCGCATGGTGAACGAGTAGGTTCTCCGGCCGCCGGGTGCCGTCTTGTGGTCCCACAGCACGATCTGGCGCTCTTCGCCGAATTCCCCGGTGAGCGCGGCCACGATGCGCAAGTCGGAGGGCCTCTTGTGCTCGATGTCCAGATCGATCTGGAACGAATCGATCTTCTCGCCGTAGCTCAAGAAATAGTCGTGCCCCGTGCCCTTCTCGGCACCGTCCTCGATCGGCTGGGCGTCGTTCTGCGATTGGGCGAACGAACCCCGAACGGGCTTGGCTTGCTTGATTTCGCGGGGACGGGTTGGATCGCCAAGGTCGATCACCGTCAGCAGGGAACCCAAGACAAAGAGCCTGGACCCGTCGAGAACCATCTGCTCGGCGTTGGTCTCCAGGGGAACACGCGCCACGAGGCGAGGCGACTTGCGGTCGGCGATGTCAGTGAAGATCACGCCCAGCCCGCCTGCCGCAGTGGCGACGAGATTCGGGCCGACCTTGAGCCCACCGCGCAAGAACGCCCGGTCATAAAGCTCCTTGTCGCCGCCCGATAGGTCCAAGGACGTGGTCTTCAGCACGGCGGGAAGGCTCGCCGCCGCCGAGAAGCTCAAGTTGTCGGCAGAGAATCCTGTCTCCACGCGAAACGGCCAGTCCATGGTGGCAGACTCGGCGATCCAGTTGATCTCCACCGGGTCTCCGTCGGGGTCGTTCACGCTCGCCACTTCAAAGGTGGGCGCTATTTCGTGGTTGCCGAAAAGGAGGGAAGGCTGGTTCGCGAGGGCAAGGCTCGGCGGGGCATTGTCGTCGCGGACCAAGACCTCGACATGGGCGGTCGCCGTAGCCGCTCGCTCGTCGCGCGCTTCTACGTTGACCTGACGCACGCCCGCGGGCAGCTGCACCGTGGTGGAAAGCTCGGTCGAATACGGGGTGTCGAACCTGCCGTCTCCATCCAAGTCGAAGCGAACTTGCACCTGGTCCCCGTCGAGGTCCAGGGTAGCCGCCGTGAGCACAACGGGCGTGCGCGCCGACCCTGCCCGCGGCGAGGCCTCCAGGCGGACATGCGGAGGCGTGTTGATCCCATGCTCGGCGACGACGATCTCATGCTGCCTCGGCGCAGGATCGACGTTTCCGACCGAGTTCTCGGCGGAGATCTCGATCACGTGACGACCTGCCGGAAGCACCCCAAGTTCGAGGTCAACCGGCGTCACGCGGTAACCGGGTGCATCGACGGGGATTCGGAACCAGGTCGGATCCACGGCTGGGAAGCGATAAAGCACCGCAGACACGCGGTTGATGGAACGCCTGTCGGTCGAATAAATCCGGGTGGCGCCCCGGTCTTCGACAGCACCTCGCAGGAAGACAACGCTCCCTTCCAGAGCGGGATCAATCGCTGCGCTCGGAGAGGTGTCTCGCACCTCGAGGATCCCGTCACCGTCGGTATCAAGCCAACCCCAGGCGGCGCGGGTATATCCGTTCACCTGATTGGGGTCGTTTCCAATCATGAGCGACGGGATATCTTCCCCCTGTCCATTGTTGATGCCCTCGCCTCCTTCGCGATAGGTAGCATTGGCATTGGCCATGCCCAGGTATCCCCCAAGGGCAGTGGGAGAGACGCACGCGTCCGGGCAGTACTCGTCGAGGGCTCCGAAGATATGACCGAACTCGTGGGCGAACGTGTGGTAGCTGTAGTTGGTGTCGAGCGTCGTGTAAGGCCCGAAAATCGCGGCGTGGGCGCGAAGGCCAGCCGTGAAGTTTCGATTGGCGGCCACCTTGATCATGAACGCGCCGTCGGCGCCGTATTGGCGCTTGAGCTTCGTCGTGTACTCGTACTGGGCCTCCCAGGCGTTCCCTTCATTGACTTCCCGACCGAGGAGACGCGAGAGGATCTGCCGGTCAACGACGTGCTCGTATCCGAGCGCCACCTGCTTGCCGAATTCCCAATCGACATCGACCGTGCCAGGCAGTCCGTCCTTGGCGGGATGGGATTCGTAATGCAGGATGAACCGTAGCCCGGCGTTCGGCTCGGAGCGCGAGACGGCCTCGAGCGCGACCTGGATCTTCTCGTAGGTCTCGACGACCATGTCCTCGGACCAATCCTCGGTCGACGGCTCAGCGACGCCGTTCGACTCGGGAAGGACCACGGACACGACGACGGTTCCAGCGGCGTAGGGAACCGGAAGGAAGTCATGAGGCTCCGGCGTCGGCTCTCCAGGAAGAATTGCTGCTCCGCTCGGCCGGGGAGGCGCAAAAGGCGGGAGCTCGTCCTTGATCTCGTCCCTTCCAGCGGTCTTAAGGAGCGTCGTGCGAAGCTCGGGTGTCACTTCCTTGGGATAGTAGCGATTGTCAAAAACACGGATAAAGCGCTCTTCATTCAAGTTCCGGGCACCCACCACGCTGGGATCGACCGCCTGGTCGTAGCGAGCGACAATCCCCAAGTCCCTCTGGATGCTTTCGCTGCTCCCAGGGAGCTGTGCCAAGACGAGCCGTGGAGGCAAGGAGTGAAGCACGACCCCACCGAGCTCTTCCACGGCCTTGGCGACCTTGTCTGGGCTCGTACCATCGGTCAGCACCAGGAGTGAGACCGACTTTGGAGGAAACCCAACGTCGTCGAGCTCGAGCTGGGTCCGTCCAACCCTACTGTCGCCCGAGCCCTGTGGGTCTTGGCCGCAGGCCGAGGCCACGACTAAGGCCGAGAGCGCAGCCAAGGATTTCTTAATGAAAGGAAAACGACTGTTACGCAAGGTACTACCTCCTCAATTCACGCTCGCTTCTAATTCGAGCGGTCGATCGCGCGCAAGCTCAAAGATCTGAGGGTATTAGCGCAGCGCATTCAGTTTTTTGAAGGGCCCCTGCCGCCCGCGTTTCCACGCACCCTCGAGGAGCGCCCGCGGTGCTAGGATGCGCGCCCATGCGATTCTCCCCACTCTTAACACTACTGCGTCATTTCCACGCCGTCGCGAGAGCGCAGCCCGCCGCGGCAGATCGCGGCGGCGCCCGGAGCGAGCGACGAAGGCGTGCTGAAGCACGCCGAGGAGCAAGCGAGGACGC
>JACQUZ010000052.1 GCA_016210055.1 Deltaproteobacteria bacterium
CGTCGCGAGATACCTACTACGCGCCCCCACGCGCCCGGGCCGGCAGGGTACAGGCGTCTCGGTAGAGCTAGAAATGTGTAGGATCTTGAGGGTCGACCGAACCCCGTTTCCACCGCATCGCTACATGATACGATCAGCGCGGACGCAGTTTATTCGCGTGAGGGGGGACAATGCAGGGGTCTGGTCGAAGGCTAGCGCTGCTGGCCTGGATACTCGTTCCTAGCGCATGCACCGTAACGGCAGTTTCCGACGACGCGGCCCCGCCCGCAGACGCGGCGCCACGCGCCATCGATGCTGCCGAGCGTGCCCCTGACGCACCACCGGCGCCTCCGGACGCGAGGGTGACGCCGCCAGACGTGCCCGTTGCGCGGCCAGACGTGTCCCCAGTTGTGCAAGACGCTGCACCAAGCCACCCAGACGCGGCCCCACCAGCGATCGACGCGGCGCCGAGCGCACCCGACGCGCCCCCGAGCGCACCCGATGCAGCCCCAAGCCCCTCCGACGCAGCCCCACCGGCCGCCGACGCCCAACCACCGCCGCCGCCAGCGCCAACTCAGCTTGTGTATTCCCAACCCAAAGCAACCTACACCGTCGGTCTCGAAATCGTACCCAACACGCCATCGCATGGCGGTGGCAAGCCGACCGAGTTCCGCGTCTCACCAAGCCTGCCAAGTGGCCTAACGCTCGACGGCACGACCGGGATTATCAGCGGCACGCCGACCACGGTGCAGGTCGAAAAAATCTACACCGTGACGGCGGCCAATCCCGGCGGCGACGCGAAGGCCGAGATTCGCATCACGATCCACCCCGTAGCCCCATCGGGCCTCTCGTATGACCCATCGAGCGTGGTGGCGACCGTCGATGAGCCGATCGAGCCCATGCTCGCGACGCTCGTGGCCGGAACGCCGACCCTGTACGAAGTAGCACCGGATCTTCCCTCGGGGGTTCTCTTGGATATCGTGACGGGCGCCATCAGCGGCACGCCGGTGGGAGAGCAAGTCGAGACCCGCTTTGTCGTCACGGCCCAGAACGTGGCGGGGAGCGCCGAGGCCGAGGTTCACATCACCGTGCTCCCGCGGCCGCCCACATCGCTTTCGTATTCCGCGCCCGTCGCGACCTACCAAGTCGGCACCCCCATCGCCCTCAACAAGCCGTCGTTCTCCGGTGGGACGCCGACGTCGTACTCGGTGGATCCCGCCCTCCCTGCGGGTCTCTCCCTGAACCCCACGAGCGGCATCATCAGCGGCACGCCGACGGCCACCCAGGCCGAAACGGTCCACACCGTCACCGCCAAGAACGCAGGCGGCAGCATGACGGCCAAGCTTCACATCACCGTCCTGCCGATGGCACCGGCCAGCCTGACCTACACGACATTGCTTGCCACCTACACCGTAGGACAAGCGATCCCCTCCAACAGCCCCAAGACCACCGGCGGCATGCCGACGTCGTACACCGTCGATCCTCCACTGCCCGATGGGCTGTCCCTGGATCCCACGACTGGAGTCATCACGGGCACGCCCACAAAGGCGCAGCCGAAGACCGCCTACAAGGTGAAGGCGTCAAACGATGGGGGCAGCGCTTCCACCACCCTCGAGATCACGATCAACCCGCCGCCCCTCTCGGTCACCTTTGAGCCCAAGAGCGGCTACATCGGCGAGACGGTCACGCTAACCCTGCAAGGTATTAGCGGCGTGTTCGAGATCCGCTTTGGACCCGAGTCGGCGTCCTTTACGGTTATTTCCGAGACCACGGTCAAAGCCAAGGTGCCCCTCAGGTCCAAGGCCGGGAAGACCACCATCGAGGTGCGCGGCCAGAACGCGGCAACGCAGGCGCAGGGCGACTTCACCGTCCTCGAGTCGTTCGGTATCTGGCGAGAGGACGTGGTGAGCTCGTATTCGGCCGCGCCTTCGGGCACCACGGGCACGTTCAAGACCGGGCAGAACGCCGACATCATGCTGTCGGGCGTGGACTTCAACAAGACCGGCGGCGCCCTCCTCTTCAACCACCAGTGCGTGCCGGCGTCCGACGGGGTGCGCCTTTTCCTTCCCGACCGGAACAACAATCGCGTGCTCATTTGGAGCACCCTGCCGAGCGGCAACACGGCACCTGACCTGGTGCTCGGCCAGCCGGACTTCGACTCGAACAACCCGGGCACGGGGCTTAGCCAAATGAACTGGCCGGTCAGCGCCAGCGTGGGCGGCGGCAAGCTCGTGGTGAGCGACGCGTACAACAACCGACTCCTGATTTGGGACAGCATCCCCACGGCCAGCGGGCAACCTGCAGACCGGTCAATCGCTATCCAATGGCCGTGGGGCGCCTGGACGAATGGGACCAAGCTCGCGGCCACGAGCACGAGCCAGTCGAAGCTCCTGCTTTGGGACACGTTCCCGACCCAGAACGACGAGCCGCCGACTTGGACCATCACCGGCCAGGGAATGGGCACGCCGCGAACGATCGCCTCCAACGGCAGCTACATCGTCGTCGGCGACCACAACGCGACCGTGGGGGAAAAGGACCAGATGAACTTCTTCTGGACCAGTTGGCCAACCGCCAATGATACGACCCCCACGTTCTATCGGAAGCCGCTCCTTGATTCGAACTACGCGTGGATGTCGGGGACCATCACCAGCGACAGCAAGCTCATCCTGCTGGGGCGAAGCCTCTACCTCTGGAACCAGCTCCCCACGTCGGAGCTCGCCCAGCCCGATCTCATCGTGGGCCGCTTTGGTACCGGCAACCCGGCGACCTACTACGACTGGGACGGCGGCGACGGCTCGGGCGTCACGATGGTCGGCGACAAGCTCGTGGTCAGCGGCACCAACGGCAACAAGCTCCTCGTCTATAACAAGCTGCCGACTTCTGGCGGCCAGCTCCCCGACTACGCCATCGGCGCTCCTGACATCAACACCAACACTCTCCTGGCGAATTACTTCATCACCAACCCCAACCCTGTCTCCGACGGGACAAGTCTCTACGTGGTGTCTGACTTCGACCGAGCGCTGTACGTGTGGAAGCGGATCCCGGACAAGAGCGGCGCCGCGCCCGATTACATCTTCCACACGCCCAACCAGATGTTCAACATCTCGCTGTCCGGGGGCAAGCTCCTCGTTCTTGGCGAGGGGCACCTCATCGCGTGGAACACGCTGCCGTCGGCAGGCGCGTATCCCGACATGGAGATGACGGGCTATATCGGCAACGTGGAGATCTTGCGCCTCACCGGCATTAGCTGGGATGGCACGCGGCTCATTGCGAGCTCAAAGGACTTGAACAAGGTCTATATCTGGAACGGCTTCCCGACGTCGGCCGACTCGCCTGCCGTAACGCTGGATATCGGCCAGCCGGGCCACGTGTATTCGAACGGCACGCACCTGGTGGTGACGCAGACGTTCATGCATCGGGTAAACGTGTTCAACTTGAGCGCCCTGACGAATCCGGCCATGGAGTTCCTCGGCTTCAACCTGCCCGGCTCCGCGGTGATCACGACCAGCGGACAGCTCTTCGTCGCCAACCAAGGCGGCAACAAGGTGCACCTTTGGAACGACTTCCAAGCAGGAGCCGGCGAGCCCGCCGACGTGATCCTCGGCGAAAGCGACATCACGGATGTCCGCCCCGAAATCGGTCAGAACAAGGTCTTCTGGCCGACCTTCATCCATCACGACGGGTCGTACCTATGGGTCGGCGAGTTCAAGTTCTCCGGGCGGTTGCTGAGGTTCTCGCCTAGTCCATAACCATAACGATGGGTGCGGCATTGCAAGAGTATTGTCAATACGGGCGCCCGAAGCGCCTAATGCCCGCCCCCTCGCCTGGGTCGGGCATTCCACAAGGTGGCCACGAGGATGGCACCAATCGCGGCAAAGCCGATCATGCTCGGTCCCCACGCACCCCAACCGTGCTTGTCGAGAAGCCAGCCCATGCCGAACCCCATGACCGAACCACCGATATATTGCATGCCGTCGAACATGCCCGCGGCCGTCGCGGAGGCCCGCTTGCCGCCGAAGTCCATTGAAGCCGTTCCAGAAAGCATTGAATGGACCATTGAAATAGCAAAGGAATTAACGACGAAAGCCAGGGCCACCGCATTGACGCTTGGTGCGTGCCACACCACGGCAAGGGCGCCGACCTGGAGCACGTACCCGATGAACGCTACGGGCGGACGCCTGGATTGAAACGCCCAGTCTGAGAGGGTGCCGGCCACAAAGGCACCGGCAATTCCTGCGACCACAATGCCGAGAGCATTGCGTTGAAAGATCGGGTTGTCGAGCCGGAGATTCTGGACCTCGACCATGTAGCGAGGGAACCATTCTTCAAAGCCCTTGCGCACCAGGCCCGTGGCAAACTCCGCGCAAGCAATCGTCACGGCCACCGGGTTCGTGAACACTTTCTTCGCCACGTAGGCGAAGTTGACCTCCTCCGTATCCCCGCTGGTGGCGTCTTCTGGGTCGAAGTCGGCGAGGCCCGCGTCCTTGGGCGTGTCGCGGACGAACAAGAACGTGAGAACCGTGAACACCGCGACCGCCACGGCCGGCAGGAAGAACTTCCACTGCCATGGCAAGGCGACGACCACCGCTGCCGTCATGAGGGCGTAGACGGCCGCGCGTCCGCTTTGGATCATGGAGCCAAAGATCGCTGAGAACACGCCGCGCTCGCTGACGTGGAACCAGCCCGAATTCACCTTAATCAGCGCCAATGCGCTGAACGATTGAAAGTACATGTTCAGGGACCAGGTGGTGGCCAGGTACCCGAGGAGCACCGTGCCGGTCCCAATGAATCCGAGATACGCCCCCAAGCCGAACGCGGCGTTAAAGACGAGCGCCCCAGAGGCGCCGATGAGCATCGCCCGCCTTCCACCGATCCGGTCGGCGAGCGGGCCATTGAACATGGCCGACACGCCGTAGAGCAGCGTGCTGAAGGTGATGATGGCGCCGATTTGGGTCTTCGAGAAACCGTACTGGTCCGATAGCGACTTGTTCGCGAAGGCGAAGTTGTAGCGGGCCATGTACATCGCCGCGTAGGTCAACCCCAAGGTGAGCCAGTTCTGGGCGCGGCGAAAACGGAAATCACGGGTGTGCAAGGGACGGGTCATCGCCATGGCGGGGGGTTCATACCACGCTTCGGCGGGACCCATCCCGAGGAAAGCGCTACAAGCACGCCCCCCCGTCCACGTCGACCACTCGCCCCGTAAAGTAATCGCATTCCACGATGAACTTCACCGCGAGCCAAATCTCGTGTGGGGAACCGATCTTGCCTACGGGAATGCCCGCGATGAGGGCGTTGCGCGCCTTGTCTGGCATTGCCAGGATGATCGGCGTCTCGACAAGGCCTGGGGCCACGGCGCCAACCCGGATCCCGAATGGGGCGAGCTCGATCGCCCAGGTGCGGGTGTCCGCAGCCAGCCCCGCCTTGGCTGCCGAATAATTGGACTGCCCGCGGTTCCCCATGCGGGCGAGGGAGGAGATGTTGACGATGACCCCCTTCTGCCCGCTCTGGACCATCTTCGCCGCTACCTCGCGGGCCATGAGGAACGGGCCGGTGAGGTTCACGTCGATGACCTGCTGCCACTGCTCCTTCGTGAGCTTCTTGATGGCCCCGGTCTCCTTGTCCTTCTTCACGAGGAGCCCGTCGCGCAGGATGCCCGCGTTGTTGATGAGGCCATTGAGCGTCCCGAGCTTTTCGGCGGCGTTCTCGACAAAAGAGACCACGTTGGCCTCGTCGGCCACGTTGAGCTTCCCGGTTACGAGCTTGCCTGGAAGACCCTTTGTCTCCTCGGCGAGAGACCTAAGCCCCTCTTCGTTGACGTCGCCGGCAGCGACGTGCGCCCCTGCCTTGACGAGCTCCATGGCGAAATGCCGCCCCATCCCCGAGGCAGCACCAGTGACAATGATGCGGAGGTCTTCGGTTTTCATGGCTGCGGAGTGTACACGCCGCGCCCGAGCGCTGGAAGTCCTTCACGAGCGTCCTGTTAGAGGCATTTTAGAAGCAAGCGGTTGACAAGAGGAGCGCTCGGTCTACTATCGCGCGTCCTTGCACTGAGAAAGGGGTTCACATGCGTCGAACGTCTCTTATTCTTGGCTCCCTCTTAGCACTCGCGCTTTTTGCCTGCGCAGGTGAGACCGACGAAGAAAACACCAAGCCGAACGACAAGCCCGACGCGGGCATCGCCGTGAAGCCTGATGCCGCTCAGCAGTCCATCGATGCCGCCACCGATCCGCACAACCACGGTGGGGCCGACGCGTCCACGACTCCGACGACGACCAATGCCCACGACCTCGGGAAAGTCTGCAACGGCGGGCATGACCCCCAAGGGGATTGCCCCGCAGGCTACACCTGCCTCGTGTTCGAGCAAGGCAAGCAGGGCTTCTGCTCGATCCCGTGTCAAGGGCCGCAAGATCGCACCACCTGCTCGAACCATTACCAGGGCCCGGGCATGCCCGTGTGCTACTTGGGCGTGAGCTTCGAAGAGAACGGCCCGGTCACGAACTACTGCGGCATCCTCTGCGGCGCCCAGTTCGACAAGCCCGACGACTGCCCCACCGGAATGGCCTGCACCGACCAGTTCAAGCCAGGCGCACAGTCCGGTAGTTTTGATCAAGGAACCGACGGGAAGAACGATAGCTGCGCGATTCCCTAGTCGCTACTCAAAACGCCCTATTCGCCTCGCTTGTTTCGCAAGCAGGTGAGCCCCGCCAAGCATCCAGCAAGTAAGAGTACCCATGCCGTCCCCTTCGGGGAACTTCGCATGGCTACCATGCAGCCGCTCGTTCCGACGAGCGTCGGCGGGGCATCTCCAGCATCTCCCTGCACTCCGGCGGCGTCGATCCCAGATTCAGCGTCCGGCACGGCGCCGTCCCAATCGCCGCCGCCTTTCACGCCTGCATCTTGGCCTTGGCCAAAGAGCTGGGCCCCCGGATAGTAGTGCGACGCCATCCAAGGATATTCTTTCTCTTCGCGCGTGGCCCATCGCTGCGTGCCCCACTGGCACGTGCCGCGCCCGTGTCCGTTGCGCGCAAGCCCCGTGCAATACGGCTCCGAAACCCCTGCCGCCGTGGGATCCCCATTTTCTGCCGAGTACTCGGCGAGCACGAGCGATCCCTCCTTGACGACCACGATGCCCGCCGTGGCAGCGACCGCCGAGTCGGTCTTGGCGAGAAACTCGTCCTTGTACACCTGCGACGCCGTGGTGTCGTCGAGATCCGCGCAGTCGTACTTGCCGCCGGCACGAACCCAATAGGCGGCATAGGTGCGGATGGCGACCGCCCCCATCTCCAAGGCCCGGCGATCCCACGAAGGAATCCACTCGTGAGGGAGCACGCCGCTCACGTACTTCTCGAACGGGATGGTATCCACCCGTCCGGAACATGAGCTCGCCCCGGAGTCGAGGCTCCGTCTCCAGATGCGGATCGTCCCAGGGAGCGAGGTAAGCGCACGGCGAAGCTGGCCCGTGCCCGTGGGCTCGTCCGGGAGAGGCACGTGGGGACGAAGGTCCCCACGTGCGGGAGCGCGCGTGGTGGGAAGGAGCATCCGTACTGCAGGATCCGCCGGGCTCGCCGGTGGCGTGTCCGGGAACAACTCGAGAAGGACGCCACTCGCGCGGCCATGGGGCACCAAAACCCGTTCCACCCTCATGTCGAGGTACCCGGACGCCGACACGCTTAAGGCGTGCTCTTGCGCAGCACCCGAGGGGACCCAAAAAATGAAGCTGCCGTCTGCCGAAGTTGTCGCTCTCTCCCCACGGCCCACAACTCCCACAGCGGCGCCAGCCAAGGGCGCACCCGTCACTCGGTCCACCGCACGCCCTTCGATCACGCCCGAGTCGGATTGACACCCCCCTGCGGCGAGCCCGAGGGCTAGGACGGCTCGCGCCTTGGTCCAGCGATCTTGTCGTTTGGGGCCCAAGAGACCAGTGCGCATCTTACCAAAACCTGCTTAGATATCCCTCCCATGCCTATCGAACAGGAACTTAGGAACCAACTGACCGCGGCCATGAAGGCCAAGGATCTCCGCACGGCCGACGTTATCCGCATGATCAACACCAAGGTCATGGAGCGCCGAACCGCCAAGGGCTTCAGCGGACAGGTGGACGACGCTCTGCACCTGGACGTCATCGCCGCGTACAAGAAGCAGCTCCAGAAGGCGAGAGAAGAGTTCCTCGCCGTCGGTGAAAAGGGGAAAGAACAGGCGGACCAGCTTCAGTGGGAGGTCGAGTTCTGTGATCGGTTTCTCCCCAAGGGCCTGGACGAAGACGAGCTCCGCGCCGCAGTGCGAGCGGCAATCGAGGCCACGGGCGCGAAGGATCCGAAAATGGCCGGCCGCGTGGTCGGAGAGGTCATGAAACAGCACAAGGGGCGTGTGGACGCCGCTGCGGTGAAGAAAGTGGTGGATGAGGAGCTCGCCAGAACGTGACGATGAACGGGCAGCTGCCGCTCATGCTAAGTTCACGCTCGTGCGAGCCCTCCGACCACTTGCCATCCTTGCGCTCCTGACTCTTGACTGCCTTCCTGTCTTCGGGCAGGAACACCCCGAGGAGGCGACGACTCCGCCGGCTCCCCAAGACTCGACGAGCGTCATCAGTGCCTACGATGCGGCCATCGACGCCCTTCTTGAGGGGGACCTCGACGCCGCCGTGTCCGGTTTCGATCATGTCCGCCAGCATTCCGTGGATCCGACGCGCCGCATGGTTGCCGAGGAGCTCGCCCGAAAAGTGCGCGAATTGAAGACGCGCGCCCCAGCAACCCAGCCAGCTCCAACACCTTCGATAACTGCGCCGCCCACGAAAACGGCACGCACGAGCCAGGGCGCCCGCTCGTTGCTCCTCGGAGGTTCCACGCTGCTGGGACTCGGTTTCTATGGATGGGCCCTGCCCACGGCATTGGACGTGGAGAGCGACAAGGGGAAAGTCGGGATGTACATGCTCACCGCCGGGAGCAGCTTTGCCATCCCCTACCTCGTGACCCGCAAGGCGCCCGTTACCTATGGCACCACCGTGCTCGGGCTGTACGGGGCCACGAGAGGGATCCCTGCCGGGCTCGCCCTCTATTTTGCCGCAACCGGGGATGCCGACGAGGCCGATGGGGATCTCGATCCAGGCAGCGACGAAGCGCTCATCGGCACCATGATGGCGACAAGTATTGCGGGCGGCGTGGCCGGCTCGGTGTACGCTGGGCTTGCGGATCTTTCGCCGGGCAATGCCCATGACATCGAGAACGGCGGGGACTTTGGCGCCCTCTTCGGCCTTTACCTTTCGGTCGTGACCCAGCTCGACGAGAATCCCGGGAGCAAGCGTTGGATGCCCGCGCTGACGCTGGCGACGGGCAGCGCTGGGCTCCTCCTCGGGAAGTGGTACTCCGAAACCAGCGAGCACAACTATGGGGACGCAGAGGTCATGCGAATGGCCGGAGCGCTAGGGATTTTTGCCGCTGGGGTGCCACTCCTGTGGGTCGAGCCCGACGATGAGGAAGTCATCGCGAACGTGCTCATGCTGGGAGGCATCGGGGGCCTGACTGCGGGACATTACTTGCTCGCTGGTAAGGAGTTCTCCTTCGGCCGGGGACTCCTCGTCGATCTGGGCACCATCGCCGGAGGCCTCACCGCGGCCGGCCTGACGTACCTGCTCCTCCCAAGCGACACGGACCACCGTGGAGACATCATCATGACCACGGCGGCGCTCGGCGCCTCGGCGGGCTTTGGCCTGATGTTCTATTCGTTGGGCGACGCCGGGGATGAGGACGAACAGGCCAGCACGCTTCCGCTTCAGGTGTTTCCGCTTGTTGGGAACAAGGGCGAGCGCGGGCTGGCGGTGGGGGGGATGTTCTAGTACTACTTCCCGAGGCCGTTCAGCCAACCGTAGTGGGGCTTGCGGTCAAATTGGTGCGTCGAGTCGATGTTCCGAATGGTCCCCGACTTGGAACGCATCACCACCGAATGGGTCTTCGCGCCTCCGCCAAAGAACTGCACGCCTCCGAGGAATGCGCCGTTGGTCACCCCCGTGGCGGCGAACATCACGTCCCCCTGGGCCAAGTCGCTCAGCCGGTACACCCGGTTCTGGTCGGTAATGCCCATCCGCCTGGCGCGCTCTGCTTCCTCGACGCTCCTGAACTTGAGCCGCCCCTGCATGTCGCCGCCCACGCAGCGGAGCGCCGCGGCAGCAAGCACGCCTTCGGGCGCGCCGCCGATTCCAAACAGGACGTCGATGCCCGTCTCTCGCTTGCACGTGGCGATAGCCGCAGACACGTCGCCATCGCCGATCAGGCGAATACGCGCGCCCGCCCTGCGCACCTCGGCGATAAGCTCCTGATGCCGCGGCCGATCTAGGATGATTGCGGTGAGGTCCGAGACCGCCGCCTTCTTGGCCTCGGCAATCGCGCTCAAGTTCCACGTGGCGCTCTTGGTGATGTCGATGACCCCCCGCGCCTCAGGACCCACGGCGATCTTGTCCATGTACGTGTCAGGTGCATTCAGGAACTGCCCATCCTCTGCCAGCGCGATGACGGAAATGGCATCCGGCGCACCCGTGGCGCAGAGGTTCGTTCCCTCGAGCGGATCGACGGCGATGTCCGCCTTCGGCGCCTTGCTGCCGGGATCCTTCCACCCCTGCCCGACCTTCTCGCCGATGTAGAGC
>JACQUZ010000044.1 GCA_016210055.1 Deltaproteobacteria bacterium
CCGCTGCGGCCGGGGCGCTCATGGCGAGGGATGTGGATGCGCGCATGCGCGCGAGGATAGCAGAGGAGGGGCGGCGCGGGGCGATGCTGGCGTAGGTGTTTATCACAGGCTGCTGGTGCCGATCTGGTGGTCGATCGTTACGGGAGGCTCCGGGCCTTGAATCGATTGCGCAGCTCGTCACGGAAGCGACGCAGGTCGTCCTCGCTGAGTGGGACAAGCATTTCGGGCAGAGGGTGCGTGGGGTACTGGCCGAGGAGCCAAGCGAGGACTGCGGGGTCGATTCCACCGTCCTTGCGAAGGGCGAGAGGAAGGTCGTCTTCCGGAGGATAGCCAGCGCGATCCAGGAAGAGGAGATCGACCAAGTCGCGTGGCTCTGAACGCGACAGCATGCAGGTCAGTTTCGCGGCCCGAAGGTCAGCAAGGCTCTCGGCGACAATCCCCTCGATAGGCACAGACAGAAGCTTGACAAGTTTTCGACAGTCGAGGTAGTCATGCGGCCCTCCATGATGCGACCACGGATTTTCGGAAGTGTAGCGCTCACAATCGCACTCGGCGCCGCAGCGATGGCTCAGGCGGAGGTGTTCGTCCGCGATACGACCAGCCAACTCCGGCTCGACGACTCCGATCGCGGCAACGCCGCCTGGGGTGACCTCGACGGGGACGGCGATCTCGACGCCTACGTGCCCGGGACTCCGCCCGCCTTGTATCAGAACCACTGCGATGGACACTTCTCGCGCATTCGGGCGATTCCAGGAGGCGTGCTCACCGACGTCGGGATGCCGGCGTGGCTGGCGCGCTGGATCGACTACGACAACGACGGGCGCCTCGATCTCTTCGTTCCGTGGGCAGCGCACTATCGCGACGCGGCCACCTACGGCAAGCGGTTCCTTTACCGCAACCTCGGCGGGCGATTCGAGCGCGTCACCGGCGCCGGCCCTCTGGTGAGCGACACCAACGACAACCGCTGGCAGGCCTGGGCGGACCTCGATCACGACGGCTACCTCGACGCCCTCCTCGCCGCGACCGCGTACACGACGAGCGATCTGTACTTCTCCAACGGGCACGACGCGACAGGGGCCGTCACCTTCCGCAAGGACGTAACGAGCCCCGTGGCGACCGACATGGCCGACTCGTCGAGCGCGACCTTCGTCGATATCGACAACGACGGCGATATGGATCTCTATATGACCAACACGTGGCCCAACTGGGGCACACAGCCTAACCGGCCGTTCCTCTACTGGAACGACGGAACCGGCACCTTCACTCGTGATCAGACGTCGCTCATCGTCACCGATCCGGGCGCGGATCACTGGTTCGGCGGGGTCTTTTACGACCACTCATGGGCCGACTACGACAACGATCAGGATCTCGATCTGCTTGTCGGCCCCGGCGCGATGGGCCGCGCATACCTTTACCGCAATGAGGGCGACACCGACGGCGACGGGATCGCGGACTTCTCGCGGGTGGACGGCACGCCGATCACGAGACACCTCGGACAGTATGGCCTGCCCAGCATCTGGGGCGACGTCGATAACGACGGTGATCTCGACGTCTTCATCGGTACGAGCGACCCGAGCTACCTGTTTTGGAACAACGGCGACGGCACGTTCACCGAAGATGCGGCCGAGGAGTTCACCCAACCAGGCAAGACCGGCAGGAGCTGGGGATCGTTCGTGGATCTCGATCACGACGGCGACGTCGATCTCTTTCTGCCACAGCGCGGTGACAACGTCGTCTACACCAACCAGGGCAACGGCAATCACTGGGTGCAGATCGACTGCCAGGGCACGGTGACAAACCGCATGGCCGTCGGCGCGCGCGTCTACGTGACGGCGGTTATCGGCGGGGCGTCGACGACGCAGATGCGCGAGATTCACGCCGACGCAGACACGGGCGGGGTCACGGGAGGTCGCGCTCACTTCGGACTGGGCGATGCGTCGGTGATCGACGAGATCCGCATCGTGTGGCCCACGTCGGCGACCGAGCAGCGGTTCCGCGATGTCCCCGTGGACCAGTTCGTGCGGGTGATCGAAGGCGTGAGCGACTACGCGGGCGCCGCGACGCCGTGCAAAGCGGACCTGCCCGTGCCCGCGAGCGCAGCGTTGACCGGGCGCGTCTACGCGGAGGACGACGCGGTCTGCTCCTACGACCCCGGCAGCGACCTTACGATGGCCGGCGTGATCGTGCAGGCCGAGCCGGGCCCGTACTACGCAATCACCAACCGAGCGGGCGACTACACCTTCGATGTTCCCGCCGGCAGCTACACGGTCGAGGAGGTCGTCGATGTCGGCTTCGAGCCCATCTGCCCCGGTTCGGCACCAGAGTTTGTCGTGAGCGTCGCGGACGGCATGTCGTTCGTCGTGCCGGATATCGGAAACGCCTTGCACAACCACTGCGATCCGGTCGACGCAACCGCCGCTCTCAACTGCGGCAACAACGCCGCTGGCCTCGGCCAACTCTGTGTCATATTCTCTGTAGGCAATGGCTTTGGCGCGCTTCTACCAATAAATGGCAACCCCTGGGCGACGGTCACCATAGACACCGGTCCGGCGACACCCGTGAGCCAGACGCCGCCGAACTGTTTGACCAATCCTCTCAATTTCGGGTCGTCCCCATGCACCGTGTGCTTCACCGAAGCCTTTTGCTCGCCGCCTGCCCCCCCTCCCCAGGTCGAGATCTCATGGAACGGCACCTGCGGCGGCGATCCTTTCGTTAGGCAAGAGACGGCACAGTGCCCCTGCGACCCCAACGACAAGCACCTGCTCTCTCCTCCAGCTTGTGGCGCCGACAACATCCCGCGGGGCGAACCGCTCACCTACCAGATCCGCTTCCAGAACGTCGGCACCGCTCCCGCGCACGAGGTGGTCCTCGTCGACGCGCTCGATGACGACCTCGACCTCGCGACCTTCTCCATCCTCGACACGAGCCACACGCTGACCGCTGCCCAGATAAAGCCGGACCGCTCGTTGGTCCTGCGCTTCGACGACCTCGAGCTGCCGCCGGAGTCGTGGGACGCCGCGGCGAGCACCGGCCACGTCATATACCGGGTGTCGCCCGTGGCTGGCCTGCCCGCGGGTACAGAGATTACCAACGATGCCGCCATTTACTTCGACTACAACGAGTCGGTCATCACCAACCGGACCCACCATGTCCTGCGCGACGGACTGGACGCGGCTCCCGACATGCAAGTCCGTCACGCGTGCGGTGATAAAAACCTCGTCTACGACTTCGCCGCGACCGGTGACGTGGCGCCGGATGCCACGTACCTGTGGAACTTCGGACCCGACGCGAGCCCCTCGATCTCGACCGAGCCCAATCCGAGCGGCGTTCGTTTCGGCTCCGCGGGCACCCATGACGTGACCCTCACCGTCGATCAATACGGCGGTTGCGTCTCCACGCGCGCGGTGCCGGTCGAGGTGACCTCCGTCGTTGACACTGACAACAACCGGGTGACGATCTGCCACCGCGCTGGCGCCGGCGAACATACGATCACCGTGTCCCCTGCGGCGCTCAACGCGCACCTTGCCCACGGCGACTGCGTGGCCGCATGCGCGGCGCCCGGGCCGTGACGCCGCTGCGCGGCAATGGCGTCAGGACAGGAGCATCCGCAAGGTGCGCTGGAGCGAGGACTCCCTGACCTTGAGGTTCGAGGGCTACGAGCTTGCAGACTATGGCGTCGACGACGTGAACGAGGTCGTGTACCGGGTGGGTGAGCCGAAGCTGAGAAAGCGGAAGATCGGGCAGGTGAAGGACGAGCCGTCGGGGTAGGGGGTCAGAACCCCCCCGAAGCTCCGTTCCCGCAATTCGCGCACTCTGGAAGGCTCGGCTGCTCGGTGCACTTTAACGGACAATAGCCAATGCGGTGGAAGACATAGGGCTCGCTTTCCTGGGCAATGACGTCGCACTCCACGCTCTTGCCCACCACCGACATCTCCCCATAGCCCCCGGTGGTCATGAACGCCGAAGCGCACGCCTTGTCAGCCGACGTCCACCCAGGCAGCGGTGGAAGCTCCTGGATCTTGTTGGCCTCCGGATACCACGCTTCGGTGCAGGTCTTGGCCAGGACGCAATCGGTCGGCTTGGGATCGTTCTCCTTTCCTGCTTTCAACGTGTAGCAAAGGGCGAATTGGCCGGCACAGTCGACTTTCAGACGATTGGGTGAAAAGACGCCCGATGGCTTTGGCGGCGGCGTGTTCGAATTCTGAGTCGGGCACTTGGCCTTCCCGTCGCTATCCAGGTACGTCGACACGGCGTATGTATCGCTGGAGCCATAGGTAATGAAGCACGGGGAGAGGTTATCGATCTCCCACGTCCCCGCCGAAAAACAGTTACAGGCCTGCGCCCCATTCGTTGCCCCCTCCATCGGCAAGACGTACCCCACGCAAGGTCCCCAGCGCGCCTGCACGTCGTCGACGTCCTCGCACTTGGTCACGCCGTCCTTGCAAATCCCACGATTGCGGTCCACGCGGAGCCCTGGCCAGCAAGGGGCAGGCTCGCCCGGCTTGCTGCACGGGCAGCCTTCACGGTTCTTGTCGCTCGGGCAATCGGGGGTTCCGCCAATTTCGGGGAGGGTGACTCCGCCGTCGGGGGGTCCGCAATATTGGGGCGGTGGATCCTTGGCGAAGAAGGCATCCAGGTTTGGGCCGCCCGCATCCACCGGGCGACGAGAGCCATCGATCTTGTCCATGGGACTGCCGTCCGGAACCTTGACCGTCGCCCCGTCGATCCCGCCGTCCCCGACGTCACCCGTAACACCAGACGGTCCGCATCCGAGCCCTGCGCTTACCGCGAGCCCCGCTAAGAGAAGCAATCGTCGGCGCATGCGACCTCCTCTAATAGGCGTTTATAGGCGAGGACTTTACCACGCCGGGCACTCCGGCAAGCGAGAAGCGAGCGCTTGGTGTAAAGTATCACTTGACACTTGGTCGTCTCGACCCTAGTCTTCCTGGCGTCATGCCGTCGAGAGAGCGGGGGGGCGGAGTGGTTCCCTGGGTGATGCGTATCGCCCCCAGGTCATTGAGCCGGCGTTACGAAACGGTGCGGCGCGACATGGGGATGTTGCTGGGCGGGCTCCTTGGCCGGAACCGTCCATCCCCCCCCTTTGCAGCCTCGCCCCTGGCTCCGCGCACCCTTCGTGTCGACGCCATTCGGCGAGAGACCGCCGACGTGGTCACCCTGGTCCTCCGCGACCCCGTCGGGCGTGCCATCAAGTTCTCGCCAGGGCAGTACTTCACTGTCCTCGTGTCCGTGGGCGGAGAAACCGTGCGGCGGGCCTACTCAGCCTCCATGCCGCAAGGGGAAGGCGAGCACGCCGCACTGCTTGCCCTGACCATTAAGAGGATTCCGGCCGGGCGTGTATCCAATTTCCTCAATGACAACCTCCGCGTGGGCGATACCCTCGAGGTCATTGGTCCACAAGGGAACTTTGTGGTGCCAAGGCTTGCGCCGCCGCCGCAGGAGCTCGTGCTCGTCGCAGGTGGGTGCGGGATTACCCCACTCATGTGCATTGCCCGAGCCCACTTGCGCAATGAGCTCAATGCCCGCGTAAGCCTTATCTATGGCAATCGACGTCGCGAGGACATCATTTTTCACCAGGCGCTCATTGACCTCCAACGCGACCATGAGCACCAACTTGCGGTCATTCACGTCCTTGGTGAGCCGCCTGCCGCCTGGAATGGTCGAGTCGGGATTCTCGATCGCCATCGCGTCGCCCAAGAGCTCGATACCCTAAACCCCAGCCCCGGCACCCATTATTTCGCCTGCGGCCCCGTGCCCATGCTCGTCGAGGTCAGAGCTGCCCTCGCCGCCCGCGGAGTCCCCGAGACGCACGTTCATGAAGAGCGCTTCGTCCGTCCTTCCCCGCTCGCCCAGCCCACCCCGTGTGCAGGCACCCCGCAAGCAGTCACCATCCGTCGTGGCGGTGTCTCGCAGGTCATCCGCGTCAAGCCAGGCCAGTCAATCCTCGAAGCCGGCCTCGAGAGCGGCTTGGCCATGCCATTCTCCTGCACCATGGGCGGCTGCGGCGCGTGCAAGCTCCGCGTGGTCGACGGACAGGTCGACATGGACGAGCCCAACTGCCTGTCCCCCGCCGAGCGTGCCGACGGCTTCGTCCTTGCCTGCGTCGGCCGCCCGCGCGGCCTAGTGACCCTGGAGATACCTTAGTGGGGAAGCCCGTCACGACGCAAGGACGGCACGGGCGGCGCGATTGCGCCAACTGGCATTACCGCATGAAGGACCTGTGCGACAAGACGGGATTACCCCGTCAGGTCATTCATTTCTACATCCAGCAAGGGCTCCTTCCCGAGGGGCGCAAGACCGGCCACAACATGGCCTATTATGGCGACGTTCACTTGGAGCGGATTCAGCTCATTAAGAAGCTCCAGCACGAGCGGTTCCTCCCCCTCAAGGCCATCCGTGCCCTTCTCGAGGAAAAAGACGACCATTTCACCCCTGTACAGCGGGCCCTCCTCGCCGAGGTCCGCCAGCGGCTCGCGCCCGCTCTCGGGCACGAAGAGGGCCCACGGGATACCGTCGACGCCCACGCGCTCCTTGGCAAGGCCAACCTCGACCGCGAGGTGCTCGGCGACATGGTCGCCATTGGCCTCCTCGCAGTTATTGTCGACGAAACCGGGCGCACCCTCGTTGCCAAGGACGATGCCTGGATGATCGAGCTCTGGGGCGAGCTCCAGGCGGCTGGGTTTTCTCGCCAGCTCGGATTCTCCCCCAAGGATTTCGTCATGTACGAAGAGGCCATTGCGGCCCTGTTCGAGAAGGAGACCGCGCTCCTCGCGGCTAGGCTCGCCGGACTTCCGCCCGAAAAGGTCGCTGAAATGGTTGGCAGGGCCCTGCCCCTCATGAACGCGTTCCTCGCGCGCTTCCACGCCACCAAGGCGCGCAATTTCTTTGTTTCTCTTTAATCAAGGAGGCCCCCGATGTGGAATGTCAACCGGCTCGTGGACCTGTTCCCGCCAAAGTTGCGACGAAAGACGCGGAATCAGCTCGACTCGTACTTGGAAACCCTCGAGGTGTTCACGTCGGTCAAGGATCCACGCGTCGCGAAGGCTCTCCTTCCGTCGGGCATTAGGGGTCTCCTCTTGCACCGAGGCAAGCAGGGCGTGCCTACCAAGCTCACCTCGTCCCATCAGGCGTACTTTGATTGGACCTACCCCGCGGACCAGCCGGAAATGGCCGAGCTCTATCGCCGCGCCAAGCAAGGGCAGTGGGACGCGGATTCAATGCCTTGGCACACCAGCGTCGATCCCATGAACCCCGAGGTCATCCTCCTGCCCGATGCCTTCGTGGACTTCGCACACCTCGAACGTCACGGCATCCGCTTCACCGCGGAAGAGAAGCTCCGCCTCAAGTACAGCATTGTCACCTGGATGCTGAGCCAGTTCCTCCACGGCGAGCAGGGGGCGCTCCTCGCCGCAGCCCAGGTGACCGAGGCCGTGCAGTTCTTCGATGGCAAGTGCTACGGCGCCACTCAGGTCATGGATGAAGGGCGGCACGTCGAGGTGTTTCGTCGCTACCTGGACGAGAAGCTGACCAAGCTTTATCCGATTAACGACAACCTGTACGTCATTATCGATTCATTGATTTCCGATTGCCGCTGGGACATGAAGTTCCTGGGCATGCAGATCATGGTGGAAGGGCTCGCTCTCGGTGCATTTGGCACGCTCTACAAGATGACCGAGGAGCCTCTTCTCAAGAACATCCTCAAGATGGTCATCCAGGACGAGGCGCGACACGTCCATTACGGCGTCGTGGCGCTCCGGGAGCACTACACCAAGGAGCTCACCGAGTCGGAAAGAAGAGAGCGCGAGGATTGGGCATTCGAGGTCGCCCTCCTCATGCGCAACCGCTTCATGGCCTACGAGGTCTACGAGGAGTGGTTCGAAGGGGTCATGACCCGCGCCCAGTGGCGCGAGGGCGTCATGAACTCGCCGGGGATGACCGAGTTCCGCCAGGTCATGTTCCGCCGCCTCGTGCCCAACCTGCGCGAGATCGGCCTCCTTGGCCCTCGAATCATGCCGAGCTACGAGAAGGCGGGGCTCGCCAAGTACTTCTCTGGAGCCGCCGCCGACAAGATTACGGCCGACGACCTCCTCCACGACGCGTAGCCCCTACAATTAGAAGAGCCCGACCACCGGTGCGCTCTTGTAGAGCGCGTTTCGCTCCGGCTGATTGAACATTTCGTATTCAATCTCCCACGGGGTAATCACGCTTTCGCCATTCTTGTGGCGGAGCGTGAGCCCCATGGGCTGGATAATGCGGTAGCTCGAGCCCACGGGGAGATCGCGATTGAACTGGCCGCCTGCGGAGAACAAGTTGAGGAGAAGCACCGTGCCGTCGTCGTAGACCTTGCGAAACCCGTTTTCGACCGTCTCATGCCCCCGGATCATCGTGTTCACGCCCAGCATGGACATGAAGCGATGAAGCTGCAGCCTTCCGAATGAAAAGCGCGCGTTCTTCGCCTGTAGCTCCGCCGGGACATGGTCCGCGTGGCTCGGATCGCTCCACATCATTTGAAACCGGATATCCGGGTCGTTGAGGCTGGCGAGGTCCTTCCACTTGGCCTCCAGTGTCTGGTCCCGCGGGATCCCGGCGTGGGCAAACAGGGTGGTGCCGAAGACGAGGACGCTCGCAAGGGAGTCGAACAGCTGGAGGTAGCCATCGAAGAGCTCCTGAGGCAAGTGCTCCTCGAGCGACTTGATGGCCTCCGCCGGCTGGACCACGCCGTTCACCTTGCCCAGGTGGCGCACCCAGTGCTCGTGGTTGCCGCGCAGGAGGATCACATGGTTGGGAGCCCAGAGCAGCAAGGTCATAAGGGTGCGCAAAACCCCGTTGAAGCTATACAGGCCCCGGTCGATGTAGTCTCCGAGGAGCACGAGCTTCACGTCAGGGTGCTTGTTGGGGTTCTTCTTGTGCGCCTCGATCTTGGTGAGCACGTCCGACTGGAGGAGCGCGGCCTTGAGGCAGCTGTAGCAGCCGTGCAGGTCTCCGAGGACAACAAGCTCGTACTCCTTGTCGCGCTCTGGGAACACGACGTACACGTGGCCGTCGAGAAACGGCTCTTCGCCCACCAGCTCTGAGATCCGCTGCTTCCCGACGAGCTTGCCTTGCCCGGCTTGACGCTGCTTGGCAAGGAGGGAGATGGCCTGCTTGACGAGCTTCATGTCGGCGGCCACCTGCGCCTTCCTCCCCTTGGCGTCCTCGGCGTAATGCTGCTCGAGTGGCTTGAAGAACGGGTGATCGTCGACCCGGGGCGGCAGCTCGATCGGCGCCATGACCTTGGGGCGCGTCGGGGGGATGGCCCCGACATCGACCTCGACATGCGCGGGCGGCGCGGCCAAGAGGGCGGCCAGCTCGT
Source organism: Deltaproteobacteria bacterium (assembly GCA_016210055.1). Classification (GTDB taxonomy): domain Bacteria; phylum Myxococcota_A; class Polyangia; order Haliangiales; family SHYZ01; genus JACQUZ01. The sequence goes on from JACQUZ010000044.1 coordinate 9,371, forward strand.
CGCGAAAGGCCGCCTCGCTCGGGTGCCTAACCCCGTCCGCGACGATGAGCTCCTCGACGGTGTCCAGGAGCGCCGCTCGCCCATCCTCATCAAAGGAGCGGAAGAACTCGTAGCAACGCAGCTTCAGCTTGTGGTGAACGAACGCCGTGCGCCCCTCGTCCCCCACGACCGCCTCGACCAGGATTGCCCGGACCTGTCCTTCGATCTCGTCTGCGATCTTGAGAAAATGTGCCGTGTGCTGCTCGATGATGGTGGCTCGCTGCCCCTGATTCGAACCCAGGCGTGAGGCATGGACCCTGTGGGCGATCAGCTTCTTGACGTGGTCCCGGATGAACGCCTTTTCTTGCACGTGGAGGTCGCCATCGATGTAGCCGACGGTCGTGAGGTAGAAAATGATGGCGCGGAGCTGCTCCCCTGCAATGTCGGAGTGGTCGCTAAGAGACAGCATGAACGAACCCATTTGAGGATATCGAGGAAACTACTCGGAAGGAATCTCGATTTCTCTCCGAACAAGGACGTAGCGTGACGCCTCGGCCCGGGCCAGGGCCGACGTCAGCTCTTTCCTCGCGCTCTCCGCGAGCTTTTTCCCGAGGAGGGACCGGTACAAGCCTGCGTAATAGTCGTCGGGCGCGACGGTCACGATCACCCGCACGCTGGTGGCAGACGAAGCCAGAGGACCCTCGAATCGAGGCGTGAGCTCCACGGCCTGCCCGGGTGGAATCCTCGTGTCTTCAATCTCCTTCCAGGATTCACGCCACTCGATCCAGCGGCCGATGCGCTTGCGCGTCGAGTCGATGACGCGCCCCTTGGCCACGAGCGCGACTTCGATTGAGATCGCAGGAGTCGGGGTGGTTGGAAAATAGTGCCCGGCCCCGATGTTGGTGAGACGAACCCGCGCCGCCACGCCGCCATCCTCACGTCTTGCCGACGCCTCGAGCAGCGTGGCCTGGCGGACCGTGTCTGGATCGTGCACCCCCTTCCACCGGTGCTCGCGATCCGGCATGTGGCAGTGCTGGCATTGCACGCCTCGCCGCATGTATGGGCCCTCGAGCCACTCGCGGTACGTGTTTAGCAGAGGGCGCCCAGAGACCGCCAGGCCTGCTGGGAGCTGGTGGCACGGGAGGCAGAAATCCGATCGCTCGTAGGCAGGATCTTCGACGAGTGGGTAAGACGGAATCGCCAGGAGGGCCGAGCCTTCGCGCCTTGGCGGGCCATGGCGCACGTGCCCGCGCACGTGACAGGCGGCGCAGGTGACCCCCTCGAGGCGAAGGTCGTGGTTTCCCGACGGCGGTTGCTGCTCGGCCAGGGGCGCGTGGCAGCTCTGGCACGATGCGATGAGGGACGGCTTTCCTGCGATGAGCTGGCCCAAGAGCCCGGGCGAGGTGGCGCCCGCATGAAGGGTTTCCTGCCACTCGCGAAGCTGCTTTTCGTGGCAGCGGCCGCACTGCGCCGAGGAGAGGGAGGTCGCGGCCGGTGGCAGCGAGGCGGGCGGTGCTCCCTGCGCGGGTATCTTGAGTCCTACAGGCGTTTCCCTCCCATCCTCATTTAGCGCGGGCGGCGGTACGGACGTGGGGTCCCGGGTCGGCGAATCGCCTTTCCAGCGGATCGAGTCCACGTGGGCGGCCAGCGCAAAGAGATCCATTTCGGGGAGGGCAGAGAACGAGGGCATGGGGGTGCCGTCGAGTCCCGTCGAAAGGGTCAGGAAAATATCGCGGATCCCGCGCCGGCCTCGGCGGAGCGGCGACGTGGTGAAATCAAGCGGCGGATTCGGACGCCCCTGGTCGTTCTTGAGATGGGCAGCAAGGGGCCCGTTCCCTCGCCCTTCGTCGCCGTGGCAGAGCGCGCAGCCGACCTTGGCATAAAGCTCACGGCCGCGGGCCGCGAGCGCCTGCACGTCGTGAGGTGGATCGGGGACCTTTACGGGCTGCCCGGCATCGTGCATGGGTCCAAGCGACTTGATGAACGCCACGAGCTCCGCGATGTCGTTCGGATCGAGGATCCCCTCGAAGGCCGGCATCGACGTGCCGGGCGCTCCTTCGCGGATGACGCGGCCAAGGTCTTCGCCAGTCGGCGGAAGGCCACTCGGCGTGGTGCGCCACTTGGCACGGCCGGTAGTGAAATCCCTTGGCTTGGGGTAAAGCCACGGCGCAGCCGGACCCTGGCCATCGCCGCGCTCACCATGGCACGCGAGGCAGTAGCGGTTGTACAGGACGGTGGCGTTTCCTTGGTTGGCGCGCCGTGGCTGCGGCTCCGCGCGGGCCGCCGAAGCCCCGGCCCAGCCTAGTAGTGCTAGAAGCGCAAGCGTGGCGATGAGGTTCGATAGGCGCTTCACCTTGTTCTCTTTTCTCGGCGTGGCAGGCAGCGTCGAATTGCCGCACGCAGCCCGCGGTTCACGTTGGGATCCGCCATGAGCGCTCGAATCCGGGCCATAGTGCCGTCCTTGGAGAGAAGCGCCCTCGCATCTGGGTTTCCCGTGCAGAGCGCAGCGGTGGCAGCGGCTGCGACGAGGGCATCTGCGTCGGCAAGGGCAACGTCGCGCAGGCGCACCCATGCCTCGGGCGTGCCCGCGTCCACGACCTGCCAAGCAGCCATGCGCCGGATCTCTGGATCCGGGTCGTCGAGCAGTGCTTGGGCCACGTGACAATCCTTGCACTCCGACGCGCTTCGCAGGACGCTCGCCAGCCCAAAAGCACACGCCATCGCATGCACGCGGAGCGGGGAGGGCAAGCCTCGCCTGCGGGCAACCACTCCACACGCGTGGCGAGCGCGCTCGAGCTCGTCGGGGGGCGGCTCCATGCGCTCGACGAGAACCCTATCCCTCGCCATTGCCCTGGCGATCTCGGCCGCGGCCCGTGCGGCAGCTTCGGCGCGGGGATGGTCGTCAGGCGACGACAAGACTGGGACGAGGAAGGTAAGCAGGGTCCAGGAGTCCTGACAGAGCGGCGCGGCCTCGATCGCCGCCAAGCGGTGTTCGCTGGCTCTATCGTTGATGATGGCGGCGACGGCGGGCGTGCCCATGCGCCGGACGATGCGCTCGATCTCCTCGGGATCACCGCGCCGGACGGCCCGGGTGAGGTCGCTCGCTGTCGGCCTCCCGCCCTTCGCCATCGCAGTTCTCCCGACGACAAGCACGAGTGCGAGTGCGCAGATCCAGATCCCGCCTCTACACAGAGTCGCGTTGAAGGATCTCCAACGCGACTCTGTGTAGCCTCTATCAGGGGGGGACGTTCCCGTCCCCCCTCCTCGGGCAAAGCCCTCGGAGCCTCCCCCCTGCCACGCGCTACCCGCGCGGTTTGAGTACATGATGTGACATCGTTTCCAATTGGGGGTCACTTGAACGTCAGCTTCGTCTTCGCGAAGATCGTTTCCTTGCCATCCACCATGCGGGCGAGCGCGACTTCGTATTTCTCGCCCGGCTTGACGCCGTCTTCGTCGCTCACGTCCACCGTTGTCACCACCACGAGCGATTCGCCGTCGATGCCAATCTCCTTGTTGGTGACATACTCACGCTTGCCGCCGGTCAGGCGATAGAAGACCAGGTTGATCATCGAGACGCCCGGCTTCTTGTTCATGAAGCCCATGCAGTAGAGGGTCCAGGACTCGGACCCCTCCTTGCGGGAGACGACCTGTCGGTTGACCCTCTTCAGAACGTTGAGCATCTCCTTGTCGCTGCTGAAGCTTCCGGGGATTTCCTCTTCGCTCACGACGATCTGGCCCTTGTACTTGCGATAGGCGGCGGCTTGGTTGGCGTGCGTCGAGGAGGAAAACGAAATCACGAAGACGCCGAGCACGAGGGCGCCCAGAAATGAAGTTCGGTTGCGCATGGGCGGGAGACTAGCACTACGCGTCCTTAGCCGGTGCCGTCCGCTCATCGGCGAGGAAAATGTTGACGCCCAGGTATTTGTTCAGTACCATCTATCTGTTCAGATAAGAAGGGGTGAACCATGACCGAACACGGAGCCCTGACTTCTCGCCAGCGAGAGGTGCTCGAGTTCATCCAGCGCTCCATCCTCGAGCGGGGCTATCCACCGACGCTGCGTGAGATCGGCGAACACATGGGGATAAGGTCCACCAACGGCGTTAACGATCATCTGAAGGCTCTTGAAAAGAAAGGGTACCTTGCCCGAGAAGACCTGAAGTCGCGGGCCCTGCGTCCGCTCAAGTTGCCTGGGGGGAACGATGTGGTTCGGGCGATCTCATCTTCTCCTGGAGCACCGCTGCTCGGAGAGGAGCTCGTGGAAATCCCGCTCGTCGGTCGGGTCGCCGCAGGGCAGCCCGTCTTGGCCGTGGAGAACGTCGAGGACACGGTCAAGGTGGATCGCTTCTTCATCGGCGCCCATAAGGAGGTCTTTGCCCTCCGCGTGAAAGGCGACTCCATGATTGAAGACGGAATCCACGACGGCGATTTCATCTTCGTGCGCAAGACGTTCCACGCCGAGCGTGGCGATATCGTGGTGGCGCTCATCGAAGAAGAGGCTACGGTCAAGCGTTTCTTCCCCGAGGGTGAGGTCATTCGCTTTCAGCCCGCGAACTCCACCATGCAGCCGATCATGGTGCAGAAAAAGGACTTCAAGTCGGTCAACCTGATCGGCGTGGTCGTGGGGGTCTACAGGAAGCTAAGGTAGCGACTCGATGTGTGCTAACCCTCGGACAGATTGATCGGACACACGCACAACCCATCAGCGCGCGCATCCGTGATCTCCTCCTCGAGCGTGCGCTCGCCGCGCCGCACTTCCACCTCGCGCTGGTAGCGCCGCTGGACCGACCGGGCATCAACGGGTCCATCGGGGAAAAGCGATTCACCCGTGGTCAGGCAAGCCGCCGCTCGGGCTGCCGTCTCGGGGATGTAGCAGCTAAGGAGCGGCAAGGCGGTGTGGAGGACCTGCCGGGACGGACGCCGTCGCACCAGCTCGAGGAGGGTGGCGAGCGCGCGGCCGATGCGTCCCTGGGCGAGTAGATCTTTCGCTTCGTCCACGAGCCCAGTGGCCTTGTCATCGCCCGGCTCGGCGACCGCCTGCGAAAGGGGTGCCATGAGCTCCTCATTCACCGCCTTGGCGAATCGCTCCCAGCGAAAATCGACGTCTCGCTCAACCTGATTCCGCCTGGCGTAGGCATAGAAAATATAGAAGCGCCAGTAGTCTCCGGGCAGAACTGCGAGCGCCTCGCGGAGCCAGATCCCCGTGCCCGTCGACTTGGAGCACACGCCCCCTTCGTAGATGAAGACTTCGTTGGGGACAACCCACCACTCATTGAGTGAATGACCCATGTCGGCTGCGCTGAGGAGCGCCGGGAACAGAACGCCATAGAACGGCACGCTGTCCTTGCCGAGGAAGAACATCTTCTTGGCCGACGGATCCTTGAAAAAAGGCTCCGGGGTGAAGGAGACCTTGGCGAGCAGCGAGTCGACCCAGTTGTAGGCGGTAATCCCCGGGTCCTCCCACGGAAGCGGGATTCCCCAGGTGACGTTTCGGGTGACCACCATTTCGGGCACTTCCCTGAGTGTTCGGTGGACGATGGCCTTGACCTCGTCTTGGAACGCCGCCGTGGAGGTGACCTGCGTCGTGGCGGCTTCCGCATGCTGGCCCACCGAGAAGATCCAGTGCTTGCTCTTGCGGAAGCCGGCGACGTCCCCGCATGCCGCGCAGTGCGCTTCCACGAGCTCCGACGGCTTGAGAAGGCGATCGCACGACTTCTTGTTCTGGCACTGGTTGCCGTAGGCGCGGCCTCCGCAGTGGGGGCATTTCCCCTCGAGGAAGCGATCGGGAAGGAACTTGGAGCACCGCTCGCAGAACGGAATCGACTCCTCGCGCGCGCTGAGCGCTCCCCGTGAGCGCAAGCGCGCGTAGAAGCCCTGCACGAAGGCGCGATGCCGCTCGTCCGAAGTCCGGCCGAACAGGTCGAACGACAGTCCTAGGCGCCCGAGGAGTGGAAGCGTGGCTTCGTATTTCTCGCGCACCAGGTCGGCCGGCTTTTTCCCATACCCCTCGGAAACGAACTCGATTCGCGCGCCGTGGTCATCCGAGCCGCAAAGGAAGAAAACATCATCTCCGTGGAGGCGGTGAAAGCGTGCGGCCACGTCTGCGAACAGCATGGGCACGCAATTGTGAAGCCCTGGGATGTCATAGAGGTACGGCCAACCTGCGCTCACGAATACTTTCATGAAGGGTTCCCTCGGTGGTCAAGAACGGCTGCTAGCGGCGATACAGCACCCGAATCATCGTTTCCACTGCCTTTGCTGCCAGGTCGATGTCCTCTTCGGTATTAAAGGGGCCTGGGCTCAAGCGAAGCGAGCCCTTGTCTTCAATGCCCAGGCGGCGGTGGAGGAGCGGCGCGCAGTGGAGGCCGCAGCGCGTCATGATGCCAAGCTTGCCGCTCAGGATCGCGCACGCTTCGGTCGGGCTGATGTGTTCGAGCACGAAGGACACGATCCCGAGGCGTGCATCTGCCGCCCCAGGGCTCAAGACGCGCACGCCACGAAGAGCTGAGAGTCTTTCGTGAAGCTGATTGGCCAAGGCTGTCTCGTGGGCTCGGATGCGCTCCACGCCTCGCTCGAGGACCCACGACACGCCCGCGCGCAGGCCCGCGATGCCATACGTGTTCGGCGTGCCAGGCTCGAAGCGATCGGGCAGGAACGACGGTGGATCGAGGCTCTCCGATGCGCTTCCCGTCCCGCCCTCCTTGAACGTCTCCAGGTCGATGTTCGGGGCCACGTATAGGCCCCCAGTGCCCGGTGCGCCGAGCAGGCCCTTGTGACCAGTGAACGCGAACATGTCCACGCCCAGCGCCGCGAGGTCGACAGGATACGTTCCGGCGGTCTGGGACCCGTCGACGAGCACGGGGATTCCCGCGTCGTGGGCAACGCGCGCCACTGCTGCGATGTCGAGGACCGCGCCCAAGACGTTCGACCCATGCACGCAAGCGACCAGCCGCGTCTCCTTACGCAGCGCACGCGCCACGTCCTCGGGGTTCACGCGCCCAAGGGGGTCGCAATCGACGTAGGAGACCGTGACTCCGCGTGCCTGGGTGAGCACGTGCAGGGGCCTGAGCACCGCGTTGTGCTCCAGCACCGTTGTCACCACGTGATCGCCGGCGCGCAGGTAACCCTTGAGTGCTAGGTTGAGCGCCTCGGTCGAGTTGGCCGTGAGGACGATGCGAGAGGCGTCTGGAGCTCCTAGGAGCTTGGCGAGGAGCTGGCGGGTTTCCGAGATCATCTCCTCGGCCTCGACAGCCTTGGCGTATAGGCCTCGGCCTGGGGAACCCCCACACTCGCGCATGAATCGGTCAATCGCTGCGTACACCTCGGGGGGCTTTGGAAACGTGGTCGCCGCATTATCAAGGTACACGGAAGGCCTCATGGCGAGAGGAGGGTACTCTCCATGGAGGCCAAAGGGAAGGGCGCGATTCACTAGCCGTAACCCTACCTGGCTGCTATATCCATCTAGTCATGCCGAAGCGAAGAGGAGTCCGCGCCCGCGAGCTCGTGCCATGGCTCGTGGTCGCAGCACTCCTCCACGCAGGTGCTCTCTGGGTGGTCTCGACGTGGCTCTGGCCGAGGCCCGAGGGTTCCGCCCTACGGCTTGATTCCCGCGAAATCCCCGAGGAGGTCGAGGTCGAGTGGATCAAGCTCCCGGAGCGTGAGGAAATCGATCCACCTGCGCTCGAAGACGTCGAGACGCCCAAGAAGACCTCGAATCCGCGAGAACCAAAGAAGCCGACAGAGCCTTTACCCAAGCCTGCCGCACCCGAGCCGCGCGCGGCACCCCCGCCACCCG
>JACQUZ010000045.1 GCA_016210055.1 Deltaproteobacteria bacterium
CCCTGTGATTCCTCGTCCAGGAAGAGCCGGTTCCCGAAATTCCGCTCCAGGTCGACAGCCTAGACGCGGTTGGCCGCGGCCTCAATGTCGTAGGGCACTCCATGTCGGCCGCGCGAGAGGAAATCCTGGGCGACCTCCCATGCCCCTTCAGGGCACATCGCCAGCGAGACGACGGGTACGCTGGCGAGCACCGTGTCCCCCGGTCCAACGACGCGAAGGAATTCCCCAGGAAGGCGTTGACCAAGCACGTCGGACATCGTGTCGCCGAGCTCGATCCGCGTGACCACGCTCCACGGGATGCGCTGGCACGCGTCCTTCTGGCCCACGAGCATGGCGCGTGGGGTCAAGAGGAGCGAGACCTCGTGCGTCCGCCTTCCGCGCACCACGAAGCACCCTGGCGGGAGCAGGTCGCCGATTGCCGCCATGGCAAAGCAGTGCATGTCCAGCGCTCTCGCCCGTTCCTCGGCAAGAGCGGCGGACCCGTCATGCTGGGCGCGGAGCTCGAGAATGCGCCGGCAGAGGACTTCGAGCTCTGCGGCATAGTGGTCATGGAACCGAAGGGTGACTGGCCGCCCTGGCGCGTCGACGCGAGGGGCAATGACGAGGACCAGCTCCTTGCCGAGGGGCTCGCCCGGCCACGGAGTCTCGAGGGCGATCGACTCCACTTCGGCCCACGAGGCTTCCACGGTCCCTCCGCTTTGGGTCCACCCGAAACCAGCTGGATCCAGCCTGAGCCAGCTTCCCGCGCCCCTGCGCGCCATGCAGAGGTTCCAAGCGGCCCGCCGGAAGAGGCGCGCTGACAAGAGGAGTGGCGAAAGGAGCGCCGGGAGGAGGATCGCTCCGAGCCGCGGATGGTTCGCTGCGTTAAGGAGCTTCCAGGCGCTCATGGCGAGAAGAACACCTGCCGCAGCCACAACCAGGGCCACGAGCACCCGGGAGCGGATGAACGAGTAGAGCCCGCGAGGAGCGATCGCGCTGTAGATCTCTAACGCCAAGGCCCGAAGGTCCGTCCTCCATGATAGATTAGGACGGGCGTGGAATCATGAGCGTGACTTTCCAACCCATGGATGCGAGGCAGCCGGAGAACGATGTCCGTCCGCTGGAGCTCGAGGTTCAGGATGGCGCAGGATTTCCCCGCCTGGTGCTCGCCACGCGCGCACTTGCCGGCGGCCCTTGGATCGAGAACCTAGAGCTCGCCGTTCCGTGCCCCAACGCTCTGGCAAGCGCCTTTGCGAATCCTAAGCGGCTTCAGCGTCGGCGCCTGCGCGTCTTGGGGGCAAGGCTCGTCCTGGACGACCGAAGCATCGAATCGCTCCTATGGAGCCGCGCGGATAGGCTGGCCGCGGCTGGATTCGACGAGGTACGCGTCCGTATCCTGGAAGGAATCCTGGAAATCAGTGGCCGTGCCAGGGTGGACGATCGCGCCGCCGACGTCACCGGGCGGGCTTGGCTCGAGCCAGGGCCGGATGGCCTGCGCGTGGTATTGCTCGACGCCCACGCGTTGGCTTTCACGAACAGGCCAACGCCCCTCGTCATGCACGACTTGGTGCTTGCGCTCTTGGACTTGCCGGCAAGGGCGGGAGCCGAGCGTCCATCACGGCCCCCGCCGGGGCAAGCGTCAAAGGTGGCGGTCCAGCCTCCTTTCGTACCAGCGGCATGCGAGCCGCTTTCTTTCGCGCGCATCTTGGGCCTCGGGGATTTCGCGGTGCAGCCGCTCGAGATGGTCCTTTGGCGCCTGTTTCCGCCCTTGGGCTGGCGCCTTCCCGACGCGAGCTTCGTCCGCATCGCGAGCGTGCATGTCAGTCGGGGGCGCATCGAGGTCTCCTACTCTGCTGACGCGGCGGCCGAACCCGCCACGGCGTCTCGTCCGCCACGCGTCGCCTTGACCCTCAGGGCCGCCGAGATGCACCACGGGATCGACCAGAAGATCCTGGCCGGCGATCTCGATGGCGCGCTCGCTTCTTGTCGGACCGAGCTATCGCGGAGGGGGCATGAGGATCCCCTGCTCATCGAGCGCGTTCTGGGACTCCTGTCCTCACGTGAGGCGTCCTTCCGAGAGGCTGAGGAGTTGGCGCGGGAAGTCCTAGGTCGTTGGCCCGACTATGCCCCCGCACACGCGGTGCTCGCCGTAATTGCTCTCGAGCGCGGCAGGGTGCTGGATGCCGCGAGCTATTTCTCGCGCCTCCTCGAAATTGCCGAGGCTTCCGGGAACGATGAAGAGGCAGTCAGAGCCGCCCTGACCACGGCCCGTTGCTTGAGAGACGTTGAACCGGGACGATCCACTCCGTTCTATGAACGGGTGCTCGATCGCCGCCCGACCCATGGCGAGGCGGCCGAGATGTTGGCCGAGCGGTATGCCGCCGAGGAACGTTGGCCAGAGGTCATCCGCCTGGCCAGGCGCCGCATCGCTCACGCCAGCGACCCGCGAGAACAAGCGCGAGAGCACCTACGCCTGGGCGACATCTTCTTGAACCGCCTGGGAGAGCCCGACCGTGCGCTCGAGGAGCTCGAAGCCGCATCCCACCTTTCACCCGGTGATGGGAGGGCCTGGGATCTCCTGGGGCGAGCTCTGGCAGCGGTCGGGAACACAGCGAATGCCATCGAAGCGCTTGGAAGGCTGGCAGAGCTCCAGGCGTCGAAGGGGGACGCGGTAGGCGAAGGGAAGACCCACGCGTTCATGGGCGGGCTGTGGGAGCGGGAAGCAGAACTAGACAGTGCCCGGGCCTGCTACGAGCGGGCCTTGGCCATCTTGCCAGAAGACCCCGATGTCCTTGGAAAGCTGGCGACCTTGGCCGCGCGGGCCGGGAGCTTGGAAGATGCTGCCACGTACACTCTGCGGCTGGCCGATGTCCTCCCGGAGAGTGGGCCGGCGTGGGCACGTGCCGAGAGAGATCTCGGACGCTTGCGCCTTCAGCTCGGGGACGTGGAAGCAGCCAAAAGGCACCTCTTGCGCGCCGTCTCGGTCGAGAGCCCCGATCCCGAGACCTTGGTGGTTTTGGCCGAGGTCGAAGAGAGATCGGATCGACTGGCCGAGGCTGCCGAGCTGTACGGGAGGGCGGCGGCGTTAATGGTTGTCGCGCCGCGCGCCGCGGAGCTGGAGCTTTGTAGGGCCCGGCTCCTGAAGCTGTGTAGCGCCCGGCTCTGTGAGGCCCAGGGGCTCTCGGGCGACATGATGTCGGCGCTCGAGCTCGCTTTTGAGCTCTCCCCCGAGAGCCGAGCGGGACAAGAGGCCGCGCGCGCGCTGGCCATCCTGGCGAGGGACCGTGGAGACGTGGCGAGCGAGGCGGGCTGGCTCGATGCGCTCTTGGCCGTGGCCAGAGGCGCCCCAGACGCCGGTGAGCTAACCCTACGCCGAGCCGAGCTCTTCTTCGCAGCTGGTGAACCGGAGCGGGTACATGCGCTGGTCGAACACGCCCTCCGATGCGGGGCCGATCGCCGCCGTGCTCGCATGCTCCTCGCCAACGCCATGGGGGCCCTCGATGATCTGGAGGGGAGGGCGGCCCTACTCGAGGAGATTGCCGCGGAGACCACCGATACGGCAGAGAGCGCCCGGCTTCACGTCCAAGCGGCCGAGGCTCGCCTCGGCATGGGAGACCGCGATGGGGCGGTTACGGCTGCCCGAAGGGCCTTCGACCTTCTGCCGAACGACGATGTGGTTCGTCGCATGCTCGGGCAGGCGGCATGGCAGGCGCGCTCATGGGTCGACGTCATCGATGCGTACCAGCGGCTTTCCGTGGAGCCCGCGTTCCAGGCCGAGCAAGCCCGGCGGTTGGGGGTGGCGCTGGAGTGCACGGGGCGAGAGGAAGAAGCGCTCGAAGCCTACCGTCAGGCGTTCGACGCCCCCGAGGCGTCTGGAGAGCCCCTGTCCATGGCTTGGCGACGCACCGCTGAGCTTCTCGAGCGACAGGGCGAGTTCTCACAGGCGGTAGAGATCTTGCGTCAGGCCGCAGAAGACACGAGGACTGCCGACTCACCTGCCACTCGCGCCGAGCTGCATCACCTTGCGGCCGAGCTCCTTCGCTGGCGACTGTCGTCGGCCGAGCGCGCCATTGAAGAGTGTGAGGCGGCCTTGCGCCTCGACCCCGAGCACATGCCTGCCTTGGATGCGCTCGAGGCCATGCACGCGGAGGCCGGTGACTTCGAGCGCGTCGCTGCGATTCTGGGCCGAAAAGTCCGCTTGAGTGGAAGGCACCCCGAGAGACAGAAGGCGGTTCTCCTGCGCTTGGCCGAGGTGCAATTCGAGCGTCTTGGCCGGACCGATGCGGCACGAGAGGCGCTCAAGCGGGCGCTCGAGCTCGACTCCGACTACCGACCGGCGCTCCGCTTCTTGGTGAGGGATGCCCTCGACGTGGGAGATCGCGTCGCGGCACGCTCCTACTTCGAGCGGCTCGCCAGCCCGGGGGATGACTGGGCCGAGGAGACCGACAGCGTCATTGGTGAGAGGGTTCATGCACTTCGCATGCTGGCGACGCTGGCGCGTGAGGACGGCCGCGGTGACGACGTCGAGAAGTACCTGTCCGCTGCCTTGGACCTGCTCCACGATCATCCCGGTCGTGAAACCATCCTCTCCGACCTCGCCAAGGAGTACGAAGCCACTTCTCACTGGCTCGAGCTTGCCTCCTTGCTCGCCCAGCAGGCGTTGCGCACGACCGACCCAGCGGTCCGCGTCGCCCTCGAGGAGAAGCGGATTCAGGTGCTCCTTTCCGAGGCGCGTGATCCAGAACGGGCCCTCGGCGCGTGTCGTCATGCGCTTGCCGACTTGCAAGGCGAGCCTCGCCTCTTGTCCTTGCTCGCGGCCTGCGCGGAGGCGGCGGGCGATGAGTTCGAGCAGGCCCACGCGCTTCTTCGCCTGGCCGCGCTCGAGACCGACGTGGGATCCCAGCGGCAAGGGCTCCTTAGGGCGGCGGAAATCCTCACGCGACTCGGAGAGATCGCCCGCGCGCGGGAGATCTACGAGGGCCTGCGCGCACAGGATCCCGAGGATTCCTGGATCGCCGAGAGGCTCGCTTCGCTTGGAGACGGGGCTGCGCCGGGCACGGCCGACGAGGCTGGTTCATTACCGCCGAGTGAAAGCCCACCGGTCGATGCTCTCGATGACGTCCTGTCTGGCCGCGAGGAAAGAAGGCTCGTCAACGAGGCTGCAGGCACCCTTGCAAGAGCCCTCGCTGAGCTGGCGAGCGAGCGGCAAGTCGCGTCGCCGGACGCCCGTGTTCCCGAAGACCCGGGGATTGTCGAGCGCTTGGTATCCGAGCTTCGCGCGACCGCCTGGGAAGCGGGTCGGCTCGATGCCCTGGCCAGCGGCCTCATGTCCGCGGCGAGCGTCGAGCCCGATCCGGGCGTGGCCACGGCGTGGCTTAGCGAGGCGGCAAAGATCCAGCGGACCCAGCTCGGGGACCCAGGAGCGGCGGTCGAGTCCCTGTGTCGGGCGTTGTCTCTCCGTCCCGGGGATGGGACTCTGGTGTCCGAGCTCGAGGAGCTCTTGGGCGAGCAGGGGGACTTCGCGAGGCTCCTCTCGGTGTACGAGGTTCACCTTGAAGCCAGCCGCGGACGCGAGCGGGCGCCCATCCTGCACCGCATTGGGCGAACCTGGGCCGACGCGTTCGGCGAGCCCGCGCGCGCGGCGACCTATTTTGCGTACGCGCATTCGGCGGATCCGGGCTTTGCCCCAGCGCTCGTGCCCCTGGCGGACTTCCATTTCTCCGAGAACGAGCTGGGCCCTGCCGAGGACTACTACCAAAGGGCACTCGCTCAGGCGGGCCTGGCCGCCGAAGACAGGGTGTCGGTCCTTGTCAAGCTTGGAGAGGTCGGGCTCAAGCAGGGTGACCCCCCACGTGCCGCGGAGCGGTTCCGCGAGGCGCTGTCGCTCGATCCCAGCTCTGACGCTGCCCTGTCGTGGCTCGAGCATGCGCTTCGCTTGAGCGGGGACTGGCAGGGCCTGGTCGAGATCCTCCTCGCGAAAGCTGACAAGCTCTCCGACCTGGAGGAGCAGGCGACGTGCCTCCACGAGGCCGCTGCGTTGCTCGAAGGCCCCCTGTCCCGTGGGAGCGAGGCGGGCGAGATCTACGCTCGGATTCTCGAGAGGGACCCCTCGGATGCGCTGGCACGAGCGCGCCTCGACGCGGTGATTCCCGACTTCACGGCCCACGTGGAGCCGGCCGACGCGACTCCGGCGCGGAGCGCTGACGAGCTCGTCGACTCGGATGCCCGCGAGGCGTCGACGCGCTTTGCGCACGCACTGGACGATGCGGCGGCCCGCGAGTCCCTCAGGTCGGAGGGACGATGGGCGGAGCTCGTGGCGCTCCTCGAGTCGGACGCGGAGCAAAACCCCAGCGAGGCGCCGCTCCTCCTGCTCGAGGCCGGCCTCATGGCGGCAAGTCGGCTTGGAAAAAGCGAACAAGGGCTTTCGCTCTTGAACCGCGCGCTTGCGGCCGCGCCCGCGCAGGGAGACACGCGAGCGAGGATCTTCGCCGAGCGTGCCGATCTCCACGCGCAGCTCGGGAACGTCGACGAAGCCAAGGCGGATCTCTCAGCAGTCCTCGCCCACGGCTCACCGCCTGGGCTTGCGTTCCTGGTGCGGGCACGCTTGCGATTGGCCGAGGGGTATCCAGACGCGGCGATCCTGCAGCTCCAGGCTGCCATCGAGGATGGCGATCTCCAGGCGCACAAGGTGGCGGAGGCGCACTGGCTGTCCGGTCAGGCCCACGATGCCTTGGGGGACCCAGAGCGCGCCGCCCAGGCCTACGCGCAGGCGAGCGAGCTCGAGCCCCTCGATCCGCGCCCTGTCGAGGCGCTGGTCGCCCACGCCCGGGCCAAGCAAGACCATGAACTCCTCGCCGAGCTCCTGGGACGCCAGATCCTCATCTCAAGAGACCGAGGTGAGCGGGCACGTCTATGGTTCGAGCGCGCCGTGATCTATCGTGATGAGCTCGGGCGTGGTGCCGAGGCCTACCGCTGTCTCAAGGAGTCCTTTGCGAACGACCCGGAAGCGGCGCACGTGGTGCGGGCGCTCAGGTCGATGGCCGTGACGCGAGGCGAGTGGGCCTTGACGGCAGAGCTCTTGTACAGGGAAATCGACGCGACCTCAGACTCGGTCGAGCGGGCGACGCTCCACGTGGAGCTGGCGACCATCTATGAGGAACGCCTGCTCGACCTGGAAGCGGCCCTTAGGAACTACGAGACCGCACGAGCGCTGCATCCAGGACTGCCAGAACCCATGATGGGTCAAGCGCGGCTCTACGGGGTGATGCAGCGGTACCACGACGCGGCGCGGGCCGAGGAGGCGGCAGCCGCGTTCGAGCGAGGAGCTGGGCGGGCAGAGCGGTTGCTCCGGGCCTCAGAACACCGCGAGCGGGTGGGCCAGCTCGAGGATGCCCAGCGCCTGCTCGAGTCCGCTGCCCAAGTGGAAGGCGGCGGTGAGCCGGCAGAGTTGGCCAGGTCTGCTCTCCGGCGGATTGCCGAGCTTTCCGTGACACCGGCCGAGCGACAGGCCGCTCTCGAGGAGCGGCTCCGTGGCACCGAAGACCAGGCCGAGCGGCTCGATCTCCTGCGCCAGCTCCTCGACGTCGCGGTGCAGCTTCACGACGACGATGAGATAGACGTGCGAGCCAGGGAAGTCTTGACGCGCGATCCGTCCGACCTGGCGGCGTTCGTGGAACGCAGGCGCGTCGCGGCCAAGCGCCAGGATTGGCTGGCGCTCGCCGAGCTGTTCCGCGCTCGCGCCGACGCCATAGACGACGCCCAGGAGAAGGCAGTCCTCTACTTTGACCTCGGGCGCCTGTGTGAGAAGCGGCTCGCGGACCCGTCCCGGGCGTCACTGGCGTTCGAGGCAGCGTTGCGTCACGATCCCACCCACGTTCCAGCGCTCGATGCCCTCGCCGAGCTGGCGTATCGCCAGCATGACTGGGAGAGGGCAAAGACGTTGTACTGGCGGCTCGACCCGGACCTGTCCACCCATGGCCGTGACGTGGTTCTCAATCGGCGGGGCGAGCTGGCCGATGTCCTCGGGCACGAAGATGAAGCCGATTCCGCCTACAGGCAGGCGATCCAAGTCAACCCATCGAACCTGCCCGCCCTCGAAGCCATCGCCCGCTTGTCCCTCTACCGCGGCGAGGCCCGGGAGGCCATCGCCGCCCTGCGCAAGCTGCTCGAGCTCCTGCCCAAGGATGATGTCGACCGCGTGACCGCAGCGAGGCAGCAGCTGGGTGAGCTCTGCAACGCAGTGGGCGAGTCCACGGCGGCTCGGACCTATTTTGAGCTGGTTCTCGCCGAGGATCCAACGCGGATCTCCGCGCTGGCGCCGCTTGCGGAGCTCTACCTCGGATCCGGTCACTGGCAGAAGGGGGCCGAGATCCTGGGGCGACTTTCGTACCTTGTAACTTCCCCAGAGAAACGGGCCGATCTCCTGTTTCGCATGGGAGAGATCTATCGGTTGCAGCTCGGCGATGGAGAGCGCTCGGCAGAGGCGTTCCTCAAGGCCATCGATCTCGATCCGAGACACGTTCCTACCCTGCGCAGGCTCATCGACTACTACTGGGAAACGGGGGACGACTCGAGCCTGAGCGAGCTGGCGGGCGAGCTGGAGGCGCGTGGCGAGCTCGTCAATCCGGAGACGAACACAAGGACCCTCTCGCGCGTCGGCGTATCGGCCGCCTTGTCCCAGGACCGCGTGCGCGCCGCCCGAGTCGCGGCCGCCATGGGAGGCGCCGGGGCAGGGGATCTCGCAGCCACGCTGGCAGAGGCGGCGGTCCGCAAGAACGGGGGGCCAAGCCACGACGCCCTGGCTCGCGCTGCTCGTATCCTCTGCACGCCTCCAGGACCTTCCCTAGAGGCCGTTTGCACGGTCCTCACCGCTCGTGGGCACAACGACTCCCATGCCTTGGCCATCGCGGCGAAGCTTGGCGCGAGCTAGCCGCTTGAAGTAAAGTGGCCCTCCCAAGGAGGGTGCCACGCATGACGATCGTCCGACACGCCTACCCGATGGTGCTTCTCGTCGCCCTTGGCTGCGGCGCGACGCCGAAGCCGCTTGCCCGGGAGATCACTCGTACCCCGCTCACCGCCGAGGCACAGGACAAGCACGCGCAGCTCGTGGCCGAAGGGGATGCCCTCTGGCTCGAGAGAGGAGACGAGGCAAAACTACGCCAAGCAATCGCCAAGTGGGATGAGGCGGTTCAGGTCAAGCCGGACGCTCACGCGATCTACGCGAAGCTCACCAGGGCTTGCTACCTCCTCGCGGATGGCTTCTTGTCGTTTGACCAGGACAGGAGCGAGGAGTTCATGGCCACTCATGAGAAGGGTGTTGCCTACGCCGAGCAAGGGATGATGGCCCTATCGCCCGAGTACGAGAAGAAACGGCGCGCTGGGGCCAAGCTCGAGGACGCCGCCAAGACCCTTGGCAAGGAGGCGGTGCCGCTGCTGTACTGGTACGACGTGAACCTGGGGAAATGGGCCAAGCACCAGGGGATTTCGACGACACTCAAGTACAAGGAGCGGATCTTCAAGACCATGCAACGCGTCCAGGAGCTGGACCCAGAATACTTTTTTGGCGCTCCCGACCGGTATTTTGGCGCGTACTATGCGCTGGCCCCGAGCTTTGCGGGCGGTGACCTAGACAAGAGCCGCCAGTACTTTGACGCCTCGCTAAGCAAGGCCAAGAACTACCTGGCGACCCACGTCCTCGTCGCTGACACCTATGCCACCAAGGTTCAGGATCGCGACTTGTACGAGCGCGAGCTCCGGCTTGTCCTCGAGACTCCTGCCGATTCGATTCCCGAGCTCGTCCCCGAGCAGATGATCGAGAAGAAGAAAGCAGAGAAGCTACTCAAGGAAATCGACGAGAAGTTCTAGCCTGCACGACCGTACTCCCGACCGGAAGGCCTCCTACAGCCCCTCCACCGGCTCTCCTTCAGGCTCCACGTGGATGGTGATGTCCACGAGCTCGGGGAAGCGCTCGCGGAGCGCCTGCTCGACGTCGTGGCTGATGCCGTGTGCTCGGTTGAGCGAGAGCTCTCCGTCGACGAGCAGGTGGAGGTCCAGGTGCGCGACCCCGCCGGTGCTCCGCGATCGCACGCGATGGCATCCCCGCGCGCCCGGAACCCCGAGGACCACCTCTTCGACGACACTCGCCTCCACTGCCGCCCTGTCCACGAGCACCGCCAGGTTCTGCGACAGAATGCGGAAAGCGACCCGAGCGACCACGGCCAGGACAACGAGCGCGCCCGCTGGGTCTGCCCACGTGAACCCGAGACGGGTCGCAACCAGCGAGCCCAGGACGCCCAGGGTTACCAGAATGTCACTCCCGGTGTGTGCTGCGTCAGCGACCAAAAATGGGCTGCCAAGCTCCCTGCCTCGGCGTGCTTCATATCGTGCCACCAGGGTGTTGACGACCAGGGTAATGCCCATGACTACAATTCCCGGCATGGCGAAGCGCGTCATTGCCTTTCCATGAATCAACCGGTCCATGGCTGACCAGGCGAACTGCAGCGAACCCCCAGCGATCACCACCCCGATGAGTGCCGCGGCGACGATTTCGATCTTGCGATGGCCATAGGGGTGCTCCGGATCCGGAGGACTCGACGCCAAGCTCAAGGCGACGAGCCCGACTACGTTGGAAGCGGCGTCGAGGAGCGAATGAACAGCGTCCGAGGCGACCGCCAAGGAACCGGACCAGAGGGCATAAGCCCCCTTCGCCGCGGCGACCATGAGGTTCAGCCACAGGATTCGCAAGATCACCCGGTGCACTTCGGCTCGCCGCACGCGGCCCCAGTCTACACGTGTTCGCGATTGTCGCCTTGTGGGCCGTCTCGCTTCAGGATCGGGTGGTGCGACCGATTGGTCAGCCGGGGCGTCTTCTCGTTGACGCCTCGGACTTGATGGTTACGTTCGGCGCATGCGCACCGATAAGCTCACGATCAAGGCCCAAGAGGCACTCGCCGATGCGCGTGACCTCGCCGCTGGAAAAGGGCATCCGGAAATCACCGCCGAGCATCTTCTGGTGACCCTTCTTAGGCAAGAAGAGGGGGTTGTCCCCCGGCTCCTCACGAAGATTGGGGTCGATCCCAAGGCGATCGAAAAGGAGTGCGATCGTGAGCTTGAGGCGCTCCCCGTGGTGCGTGGCGCCGGCCTCGAAGTAGGCATTGGCAGGCAATTTCGTGAGCTCTACGAGGCAGCAGCAAAAGAGGCCGAAAAGTTCCGCGACGAGTACGTGTCGACGGAGCACTTCCTCCTCGCCACGCTAGCCGTGGATGCCTCTTTTGCTACCCGCGTCCTCAAGCAGTCGGGTCTCGACTACGAAACGGTCATGCGTGCCCTGGGCGAGGTTCGAGGCACGGTCCGCATCACCGATCCCGATCCGGAGGGGAAGTATCAGTCCCTCGAGCGTTATTGCCGCGACATCACCGAGCTCTCGCGCAAGGGAAAGCTGGATCCGGTCATCGGCCGCGACGAGGAAATCCGACGCGCCATGCAGATCCTTGCCCGCCGCACCAAGAACAACCCTGTCCTCGTCGGAGAAGCAGGGGTTGGCAAGACGGCGATTGTCGAAGGGATCGCGCAGCGCGTCGCCGCCTTGGATGTTCCCGAGTCCTTGAGGGACAAGCGAATCCTGGCACTCGACCTCGGGGCGCTCATCGCCGGTACCAAGTACCGCGGCGAGTTCGAAGACCGCCTGAAAGCCGTGCTCAAGGAGATCCAGGCTGCGGAGGGGCGAATCATCCTCTTCATCGACGAGCTACACACCCTGGTCGGGGCCGGCGCCGCCGAGGGCGCGATCGACGCGTCGAACATGCTCAAGCCCGCGTTGGCGCGGGGCGAGCTGCGCTGCATTGGCGCCACCACGCTCGACGAGTACCGCAAGTACGTCGAGAAAGACAAGGCGCTCGAGAGGCGTTTCCAGCCGGTGTACGTCGGTGAGCCGAGCGTGGAGGACACGATCTCCATCCTCCGAGGCCTCAAGGAGAAATACGAGGTGCACCATGGAATCCGCATCCGCGACTCGGCGCTGGTCGCGGCGGCGAGGCTGTCGCACAGGTACATCAGCGGGCGGCAACTCCCCGACAAGGCAATCGATCTCGTCGACGAAGCGGCGAGCCGGCTCAAGATGGAGATCGAGTCGACGCCTACTCCCATCGATGCGCTCGAGCGCAAGATCGCCTCTCTGGAGGTGGAAAAGGCCGCGCTCACGGCAGAGAAGGATGTCGCATCTCGCGGCAGGCTCACCGAGGTCGAGCGCGAGATTGCGTCGCTTCGAGAGCAGGTGGTGGCCATGCGGGCGAAGTGGCAGCGAGAACGCGAGCTCATTGGCCAGATTCGCGAGCTCAAGGAGCAAATCGAGCAG
This sequence comes from Deltaproteobacteria bacterium, assembly GCA_016210055.1. Classification (GTDB taxonomy): domain Bacteria; phylum Myxococcota_A; class Polyangia; order Haliangiales; family SHYZ01; genus JACQUZ01. The sequence goes on from JACQUZ010000045.1 coordinate 12,332, forward strand.
GCCCGCGGCGAGTCCGAGCGGGCGCAGCGGCAAGGTGATTTCGGGCGAGCCTCCGAGCTCCGTTATGGCCGCGTCCCCGAGCTCGAGAAACGACTCGCCGCCCAGGGAGCCGAGCTCGCCAAGGTTCAGCAGGGGGGATCGTTCCTCCGCGAGGAGGTCACCGAGGACGACATCGCGTCGGTCGTTGCCAAGTGGACGGGCGTTCCAGTCGAGAAGATGCTCGAAGGGGAGCGCGAGCGGCTCACCCGCATGGAAGATCGCTTGCGCCTGCGTGTCGTGGGTCAAGATGAAGCGCTCGTCGCCGTGGCCAACGCGGTCAGGCGTGCGCGGGCGGGTCTTCAGGATCCCAACCGTCCCATTGGGTCTTTCTTGTTCTTGGGTCCAACCGGCGTGGGGAAGACCGAGATCGCGCGGGCACTGGCCGAGTTTCTTTTCGACGACGAAAACGCCATGGTGCGCCTCGACATGACCGAGTACATGGAGAAGCACACCGTGTCACGCCTCATTGGGGCTCCTCCCGGATACGTGGGGTACGAAGAGGGCGGGCAGCTCACCGAGGCGGTGCGCAGGCGGCCCTACTCAGTGGTCCTCTTCGACGAGGTGGAGAAGGCCCATCACGACGTGTTCAACATCTTGCTCCAGCTTCTCGACGATGGTCGGCTGACCGACGGTCATGGCCGCACGGTGGACTTCCGAAACACGGTGGTCATCATGACGTCGAACGCGGATCCAGCGCGCCTGCGGGAAGTCTTTAGGCCTGAGTTCCTCAACCGCGTCGACGAGATCATCGTGTTCAAGCCCCTCACGAGGGATGAGCTCGCCCAGATCGTCGAGATCCAGCTGGGCCGCCTGCGAAAGCTCCTTGCGGCGCGCGACTTGGATCTGCGGCTTTCGCCAGCGGCACTGGCGCTGGTGGCGGAGCGCGGCTACGATCCGCAATATGGGGCGCGGCCATTAAAGAGGGCGATTCAAAGGACCTTGCAAGATCCCCTGGCTCGCGCTTTCCTCGAAGGGGAGTTTAAGCCCGGGGACCTCATCGAAGCGGAAGTCCAAGGGGAGCAGGTCATTTTTCGTCGCGTGGCCAAGCGGGCCACTACTGAGGCAGCGTGAAATCCAGGGGAAAAACCCTCTACGCAATACTGGGCGTCAAGGAGACCGCGCCGACAGACGAGATCAAGCGGGCATACCGAGACCTCGCGAAGCGCTACCATCCCGACCGAACGGGGGGAGACAAGGCCAAGGAGTCCCGCTTCAAGGAGATCTCTGCCGCGTACGACATCTTGTCGGATCCGGAAAAGCGGCAGAAATACGACGCCATGAGGCAGGGACCCGGCCCAGGCATGGGCGGCATTCCCATCGACTTCGCCGAATTCATGGGAGGAGGACGCGGCGTCGGCGACATGGAAGAGCTGTTCCGCCATGTGTTCGCAGGTGGAGTTGCGGCCGGAAGAGGCAAGGATGGTGCGCGGGTCGTGTTCGAAGAGGTATTCCCAGGTGGAGGTAGGTCCCGAAGGCGTGCCCACGAGAGCCGCGGGCCCGCCGAGCCTCGCCGAGAGGAAGTGCTGCTGGTGAATGGCGTTGAGTTCCTCCGGCGTGGGGATGATGTGCTCGTCGACCTTCCGCTCAGCATCGACGAGGCAGTCCTCGGGGCGCGCGTGGAGGTACCGACGCTCACCGGCCGCGTGAACCTCACCGTACCCGCCGGGACCTCGAGCGGGCAGAAGCTTCGCCTGCGAGGCAAGGGTGTCGACGGACGCGGCGACCAGTACGTCGTCGTGCAAATTGTGGTGCCGAGACACGTCGACGACCGCGCTCGTGAGCTCTTGCGTGAGTTCGCCGAGCGGACCAAAGTTACGCCTCGCAAGTAAATTGACGCGAAGGCATTTCCCGAAGTCGAGGCTTCCAGCCTATCTCGTCCGAACCTACACAATATAGAGGGCGCCCGTGGCGCTTGATCAGCATGAAGACCGAGAGATCCGAATCGCCGGTGCTTCCGCTGAGGAACCTGGTGCTGTTCCCCGGCGTGGTGCTTCCTATCGACGTGGGAAGGGCCGGCTCCCTTCGATTGGTGGAGGACGTGCTTCGCAAGGGCGCGCTCCCGCACCTCGTCGTCACGACGCAGAAAGATCCGCAGGTTGAAGACCCAGCGCCTGAGGACCTGCATCCGGTGGGTGTCGACGCCGAGGTGCTCAAGGTCGTAAAGCTCTCGGACACGCGGGTCACCGTCGTGCTCCGCGGGATGGAGCGAATGCGCTTCGTCGAGTTCACGAAGCAGCGTCCGTACCTCATGGCCCGGGTGGAACGAATTCCCGATTTCCTCGCTAACCCAATCGAGGCGGAGGGCATGGCCCTAGCGGTGCGCGATGCGGCCAAGCAGGTCATCGAAATGTCGCCCGAGATCCCAGACGAAGCTTCGGGGATCATTGACCAAATCAAGGAGCCCGGTAGGCTCGCCGACCTGGCCGCGGCGAACTTGGATGTTTCCACCGAGGATCGCCTTGCCCTCCTGGCAGAGCACGACGTCGGGCGACGTCTCGAGCGAGTCCTCGCCGCCCTTCGGCACAAGATCGAAGTCTTTCGAGTCAAGGAGCGGATCGACACCCAAGTTCGTGAGGAGTTCTCTCGCCACCAGCGCGAAATTGTCCTGCGCCAGAAGCTCAAGGCAATCCAGGAGGAGCTTGGCGAGCTCGGAGAGGAGGGCGAGGATGTCGCCGAGCTCGAGCAGAAAATCGTCGAGGCAAAGATGCCGGAGGAGGCCGAGAAGGCCGCCCGCAAGCAGCTCGCACGCCTAAGGGGCATGCCGGCGGCCTCGGCTGAGTACACGGTTACGCGCACGTACCTCGAATGGCTCCTCGAGCTCCCCTGGTCCAAGGAGACCCGCGACAAGCTCGACCTTGCCGTCGCACGAAGGATCCTCGATCAGGATCACTATGACCTCGACAAGGTCAAGAAGCGCATCATCGAGTACTTGGCAGTTCGCAAGCTCGCACCCGAGAAGCGGGGGCCGATCCTATGCCTGGTCGGCCCACCGGGGGTCGGCAAGACCTCTCTCGGCCGGTCGATCGCAAGGGCGCTGGGCCGGGAGTTCATGCGCATCTCGCTGGGCGGCGTGCGGGACGAAGCAGAAATCCGAGGACACCGGCGGACCTACATCGGCGCGCTGCCCGGGCGGATCCTCCAGGGGATCAAGCGAGCAGGTTCGCGAAACCCGGTGTTCATGCTGGACGAGATCGACAAGCTAGGCGCCGACTTCCGAGGCGATCCGTCGG
>JACQUZ010000046.1 GCA_016210055.1 Deltaproteobacteria bacterium
CGTCGGGGAGTTGTCATTTCTTGATTGGGGCAACTATAGCAGGGCGCTCTGACATCCGGCGGCCGACGACAACCCGTACACAACAAGGCGACGACGAGGCTGTGGTCCACTCGTTCACCCCAGTACCTCGGGAAGATTGGGGAGCTCACGAGGAGACTCCCCCAACTGGTGAGCGAGTCCCAGCGCCGCAACGACCGATACGGGGAAACGAGCCTCAGGGTTTCCGGGGCGCCGTTCATTTGCCTCGCGCAGGACGACCCCCAGAGGGCCAAGGACGACATCTCCGAAGCATTGGGCAAGTGGTCGGCGCAGGGGTTCCACGTGCAGCACTACTATGCACTGACTGGGCAGGTTTCGGCCGATCTCTATGCCGGCGACATCGATGAGGTCCATCGGACCCTATGCGAGCGATGGCCAGCCCTTCGCCGCTCGCTCCTCTTGCGCGTCCAGCTTGTGCGCACCCTGACGAACGACCTTCGCGGCCGTGTTGCGCTCGCGGCATCCCTTAGGAACGTTGGGGACAAGCAGGCGCTCCTCCGCGAGGCATCACGAGCCGCCGCGCAGATCGAGGCCGAGAACATGCCTTGGGCTCGCCCCATGGCTATTCTCCTCCGGGCCGGAGTACAGGCCGCCCGTGGAGACACGGGCGAGCCGATCGTCGCCCTCCTCCGCGACGCGCTGCAAGGGTTCCAAGCGAGCGACATGGGCCTCCATGCCGCTTGCGTCCGCTTCTGGCTCGGGAAAGTCTCGGGCGGCGACGAGGGACGAGCGCTCGAGGACAGCGCGCGCTCGTGGATGGAGGCGCAGTGCATCAAGAACCCCGAGCGCATGGCCATTCTGCTCGCGCCGGCGCTGGCGCCGAAATGATTTTTTCTGGACCCCGTACCGTCGTGCCACTAGGTCGTCCCTCGCATGGCAGGCGGCGGCATGACAATAGAGCCAAAGAAAAGCGGGCGCTCCATTCTCGATCCGGTGCTCAAGTTCCTATTCGATCGGCACCGCGGTGACTTCTTGCGCTTGCTCCTTGGCGACCGCACGAGCGCATCGGTGATTTGCCTAGTGTCCCGATCGGAGCACCAGGGGCAGCGGCGAGCGCCCGCGCGCTGCCCTGCTTGGCGGGATCCCGCCCAGGTCTGCCCAATACGCCTGCCGATCGTGGCGTCCTCACGCCGGCTTCTGCACCACGAGCACCTGAAAAGGCCATAGGGGCACGCCGATCCGAGTATCGAGCAACACCTGTGCGCCCGCCTTCTCAAGCGCCGGTAGCACGCTCACAGCTCGGCATCCGAGCGTCAGCGACGGGAATCGCCACAGCACCTTCTCTGCCCGATGGGCGACCCAGCGCACTGCGGTGTTCGATGGTTCGACCGAAAAGGCTGCGCCCAACCGGCCGCCGGGCTTGAGCACGCGATAGAGCTCGAGCGCGCCCTGGGAAGCGTCATAGAGCGGACACAGGCTGTACGTGGAAAGAACCGCATCGAAGGACGCGTCAGCAAAGGGCAGCGCCAAGATGTCGCCGGTCTGAAACGTCATGCGCCCATCGAGCCCCGCCTCGCGTGCCTTCGCCCGCGCGATGTCGAGCATCCCATCGGTCATGTCCAGCACCGTCACGTGCCCAGCTGGACCCACGCGCTCGGCCGCGAGGAGGGACGTTGCACCCGTGCCTCCCCCTGCATCGAGCACGGCGTCGCCCGGGTGGACGCCATGCTTCACCACGATTTTGCGCCCGCGCGCGTCGGATCTCAGCGTCACGAGCGCGTGGTAGGCGTCGTAATGGCGGGCGACGCGGTTGTACACTTGGGCAAGGCGCGTGCTTTCTAGGGCATCAGGCATGGGGCATGGGCTACCATGGCCAGGCGCAACGGTAAATATGAGAGGCGATGACCGGACGCGCGCGACGTCGCCGCGATTCAGCGTCACTGACCCACGAGCCGCCCCTTTAGCCTTCTTAGCGCCAGCTCGGTCTTGGCATCCTCGATCTCCCCGCTCTCGCATGCAGCGATCGCCTCGTCGAGATCGAGCCACGCCACGTGGGCGCACTCCTCCATGGGGGAGCCGTCCCCGTCCAAGGACGTGGCAGCGTTCGGATCCTCGATCTCCACCGCGGTGAGCCAGAACTTCTCGGCCATGGCGCCTGGGCTGGGGAAACTGCCCGCGCCCAGGAAGAAAATCCGTTCCGGATCCACGCGAAAACCGGCTTCTTCCTCTACCTCGAGGGCTGCGCGGCGGCGGACCCCACCCTCGCCCATGTCCTCTTTCTCGACGATCCCAGCGACCACCTCGCGAAAAAAGAGGTACTTCTTCCGATCGGGAATCGGGACATCGTCCGCTTGGCGCCCCAGGTGCAGCGCCGGCCTCAAGCCGTCGCGGACGAGCACGCGGACCTTCCCGCCCGGGCCCCTCGTGAATATCGCTACCACCACCGCGTCGACCCCCTTGGGCCGCACGATGAAATCACACAGGTAGGGGCGCGATCGGGAACCGTCGGCGCGGACGTTCACCATGGTCAAGCGACGGATGGCAAGAAAGCCGCCCTCGCATCCGACGAGCTTTTCGGACAAGATCTCGACCCCGACCACGGAAGAAGATGGATGCATCCCCTCACTCTACACGCGGTACTCCTTGTTGCCACTCTCGATGCCGTCGTCACGCCGCCCTCCCAAGACGCCCAAGCTGCGTTCGAGCGGGGGCGGCGCCTGTACGAGCTCGGCGACGATCTCAAGGGCGCTCGGACATCTCTCGACGAAGCGCTAAAGCTGCGTCCCGATTACGCCGAGGCCTACCTCTATCGCGCCCTGGTCACTCAGCATGACCACGGCGTTGCGGCGGCCCGCTCGGACTTCGAGACGGCCCTCAAGCTTCGTCCTGCCATGAAAGAAGCGCATCGGCACTTCGGCGAGGCCCTCGCCGACAGTGGCGAGATCTCCGCCGCGGAGGCGCATTATCGGCAGGCCCTCGCCCTGGACCCGCGATACCCCGAAGCGCTCTATCTCCTCGGCAAGCTGCTACGGGGCAAGGGTGATCTGGATGGCGCCGTCAAGCTGCTCGAGGCACACGCCACGGTCGCTCCCAAGGGCAGCTCACACCATGTCCTCGGTGAGATCTTCCTGGAAAGAGGGGACGATGCTCGCGCCGAGAAGGAGCTCGAGCTCGATCTGGCCATCGACGGCGCGTGCTACGAGTCACGCGTGAACCTGGCCGGCCTGGCCCTGTCGCGCGGCGACGCGACCAAGGCGGCCCGCGAGTACGAGATCTCCCTCACGTACCACCCTGCGGACGCGCGGTCCCTTTCTGGCCTCGGGCGTGCTTATCTCGCCCTCGGCGACCATGAAAAGGCCGTGGGGGTCCTAAGGTCCGCGCTCGACCTGGCTCCGCACGACGCACAGGTCCAGGACGCCCTGGCGTCGGCGAGGCGGCACCTGCGGCTTTCTCTAGGGTGGCCGCTCGCCATCGTGCCAACCGCAATCGCCGCGGCTCTTGCCGTGTACGTGGCCATGTCGCGGCGCTCCGCTCATCACCCTTGACCCCGAGCGGCCTTCGAATAGGATCGGCCGACCTCACGGCACAGGGGACCCATGTCTTCCGACCTCAAGAGAACGCCACTATTCCACGCGCACAAGGCATTGGGAGCCAAGATGGTGCCTTTTGGCGGCTGGGAAATGCCCGTGTCGTACAGCGGCATCATCGACGAACACAAGGCCGTGCGCACGGCAGTGGGGATATTCGACGTCTCGCACATGGGCGAGATCACATTCCGCGGTCCGCGTGCGGCCGAGGCCGTGCAGAAGCTCGCCACCAATGCCGTGTCCAAGCTCAAGGACGGGGCCGCCATGTACACGGTCATGTGCTATGAGCACGGCGGCATCGTCGACGACTGTATCGTGTACAGGCGGGCCCATGACGACTTCTTGATCGTCGTGAACGCCTCCAACATCGACAAGGATTGGGCGTGGATGCAAGAGCGGGCGGGCTCCATGGCGACCCTCGCCAACGTCAGCGACGAGACAGGCCTGATCGCCGTGCAGGGACCCAAGGCCACGGCGCTCGCCTCGCGGCTCGCCAGCTCGCCCTCCCTCCAAGAGCTACCGCCGTTCCATTTTGGTCCCGCGAAGATCGCGGGAGTTTCCGTAACCGCAGCTCGAACCGGTTACACGGGCGAAGACGGTTTCGAGCTTTTCTGCGCCGCCAAGGATGCCCGCTCGGTCTGGGAAGCGCTGCTCGAAGCGGGCAAGGCCGATGGGATCAAGCCGGCCGGACTCGGCGCAAGGGACACCTTGCGCCTGGAGGCACGCCTCTGCTTGTATGGCAACGACATCGACCAGACGACGACTCCCCTCGAGGCAGGCCTCGCGTGGGTGGTCAAGTTCGATGCCGGCGAGTTCATCGGCAGGGCGGCCCTCCTCAAGCAAAAAGCAGAGGGAATCAAGCGGAAGCTGATCGGATTTATCGTGAAGGGCCGAGGCATTGCCCGGCATGACTACCCCATCCTCGACAAGGAAGGGGGCACGACCATCGGCAAGGTGACGAGTGGAACGACCGCACCCACGCTCGGGGTCGCCGTGGGCATGGGGTACGTCCCCACGTCCTACTCCGAGCCGGGAACAATTTTGGCGGTCGATTGCCGAGGGAAAGTCGTTCCGGTCGAAGTGCACAAGGGACCCTTCTACAGAAGGAGCCAAGCATGAGCGAGAATGTTCCGTCGGACCTCCTCTACACGCGTGAGCATGAATGGGCCCGCATTGACGGGAAAATCGCGACCGTGGGGATCACGCGTTTCGCCGTGGACCAGCTCGGGGACATCACCCAGGTAGACCTCCCGCGAGAGGGGGAAAACGTCCGCAAGGACGACGTCTTTGGCACGGTCGAGAGCGTCAAGGCCGTCTCCGACCTCTTCTCGCCGCTCACGGGCAAGGTGATCAAGGTGAACACGCCCCTTCCCGACACCCCCGAGTACCTGAACGATGACCCCTATGATGAGGGCTGGTTGATTCAGATCGAGATCGCCAATCCCGACGAGGCGACAAAGCTCATGAACGCCGATCAGTACGTGGAGTTCATCAAGGAGCAAGAGGCCGAATAGAGGATGAGATACCTGCCCCATACCGAAGCCGACGTGGCGCGGATGCTTCGCACCATCGGTGAGCCCTCCCTTGAAGCCCTTTTTTCCCAGCTCATTCCCGACTCGTTGCAGCTCAAGCGAACGCTGGATCTCCCGCCGCCGCTCGACGAGCCGTCGCTTCGCGTACACCTTGGGGAGCTGGCCGCGCGAAATGGTGCTTTGCGCCCCCTCGCACCCGGTTCACCCGGACCACTCGTCTTTGCAGGGGCAGGACTCCACCCCCATGCCGTCCCGGCGGCGGTGGACATGCTCCTTTCTCGATCCGAGTTCTACACGGCATACACCCCGTACCAGCCAGAGGTCTCGCAGGGAACGCTACAGGCTATCTTCGAGTTCCAGACGATGGTCTGCGAGCTCACGGGCTTGGACATCGCCAACGCGAGCATGTACGACGGCGCGAGTGCCTGTGCCGAAGCGGTCCTCATGGCCCGGAGGCTCACGGGAAGGCTGCGCGTCGTGTTTGATAGCGGCGTGCACCCCGAGTACCTAGAGACAGCTCGCACGTACCTGGCAGCGCTCACTGGGGGCATCGAGGTCATGTCCCGCGACGTGGCCTCCGAGAAATCGGCCGGCGCGCTTTCGCGAGCAGCGCTCGAGGCTCGGCTGGGGCAAGACGTCGCGTGCGTCGTGGTGCAGAACCCGAGCTTCCACGGCGTCGTCCAGGATCTCGTGCCTCTTTGCGAGGCCGCCCATGCCGCGGGCGCGATCTTCGTCGTCGTCACCACAGACCCCGTGGCGTACGCGGCGTGCCAGGCGCCTGGTCACGTGGGAGCCGACGTGGCCGTGTCCGAGGGAATTGGCTTGGCCATCGGCGCCTCGCTGGGCGGTCCGGGCGTGGGCCTTTTTGCCGCGCGCGAGGAGTTCGTGCGTGCCATGCCGGGACGCCTGTGCGGCGAAACCGTGGACAAGGACGGGCGCCGCGGCTACGTCCTCACGCTGTCCACCCGAGAGCAGCACATCCGCAGGGAAAAGGCCACTTCCAACATCTGCACCAACCAGGGGCTCGTTGCCCTGGCGTTTACCATCCACCTTTCCATGCTCGGCAAGAGTGGGCTCGGTACCCTGGCCAAGCTCGTCTATTCGAAGACCTGCTATCTTCGCGACCAGGTGGCTTCTCGGCTCGGGAAGAAAGGGTACTCGCTCCCCTACCCTCTCGCCCCGATCTTTGGCGAAGTGTGCGTGCGCGTGCCCAGCGCGCTCGGAGATGCCACGACCGTCGTCGAGCATTGCCTGGAGAAGAACATCGTGCCCGGGGTTGCCCTCGGCCGTTTCTCACAGCTCGAGAGGGATCTCTTGCTCATCGGCGTAAGCGAGCTCCACAGCAAGGAGGAAATGGACAAGCTCATCTCGGTCCTCGAGGAGGTCGCCCGATGACACCGGATTGCCCCCCACATCTTCTTCATCAAAGCCCATCGATCTTCGAGCAAGGTGCTCCCGGGCGAAGCGGGGCGTCTCTCCCTCGGTGCGACGTGCCCGAGAGGGATCCCTCGGTAGATTGGGGCAAGCTGGCTCGCTCCTCGCCGGCCATGCTCCCCGAGGTTTCCGAGGTCGAGGCCACGCGTCACTTCACCCGCCTCTCCAGGTGGAATTACGCCATCGACATCGGGATGTACCCGCTCGGCTCCTGCACCATGAAGTACAACCCGAAGATCAACGAGTGGGCCGCTCGCCAGCTGGGCTTCCTGGCGCTCCACCCCTACCAGCCAGAATCGACGCTGCAAGGGGCCTTGGCGCTCATGCACGCGCTCGAAGGGGCGCTGTGCGAGATCACGGGCATGGCCAGGGCCACGCTCCAGCCTGCGGCTGGCGCGCACGGGGAGCTCGCGGGGCTCATGATGATCCGGGCGGCGCTCGCCGATCGAGGACGGCACCCCACGAAAATCCTGATCCCCGACAGCGCCCACGGGACCAACCCGGCATCCTGCACCCTGAATGGATTCGACACCGTCTCGGTCAAGACAGGTGCGAGCGGCATTCTCGACGTCGACACCGTGAAAGCGGCGTGTGACGGCAACACCGCCGGGATCATGATCACCAATCCGTCGACACTCGGCGTGTTCGAAGAGAAGATCGCAGAGATCGCCGACGTGATCCATTCGGCGGGCGGCTACGTGTACATGGACGGCGCGAACCTCAACGCGCTGCTCGGCAAGTTCCGGCCTGGAGACGCGGGCGTCGATGTCATGCACATCAACTTGCACAAGACCTTCACGACGCCCCACGGCGGCGGGGGTCCTGGAGCCGGCCCAGTCGCCGTGACCCAGGCGCTCGAGCCATTCCTTCCCACGCCCACCGTCGAGAAAGTGGGTGACCGCTATCGCTTTGATTTCTCGCGCCCCAAGTCGATCGGCCGCCTGCGGTCCTTCTATGGCAACTGGGGCATGCTCGTTCGGGCCTATGCGTACATCCGCGAGATGGGGGCCGAGGGACTTGCTCGTGCTGCCGAGCTGGCGGTCCTGAACGCCAACTACCTGCGTGCGCGTCTTGCGGACACGTACCCTCTCGCCACGACCCGCCCCTCGATGCACGAGGTGGTCCTGTCGGACAAGAAGCTCAAGAAAGAAACCGGCGTGACGGCCCTCGACGTGGCGAAGCGCCTTATCGATTACGGCTACCACCCGCCGACCATCTACTTCCCTCTCATTGTCCCAGGGGCGCTGATGATCGAGCCCACCGAAACCGAGACGCCCGAGACCCTCGATGCCTTTGTGGGCGCAATGGCTTCCATCGTGGAAGAGGCAAAGAGCACTCCAGACCTGGTCAAGGGCGCACCGCAACACACCGGCATCCGTCGGCTCGACGAGACCCGCGCCGCCCGCCAGCCTCGCCTTCGCTGGCGGAAAGAGGGCTAGTTCGAGTACTCCAAGAAACGGAACGTCGGCGCCGAGGTGATCTCGAAGAAGAACCCGAAGCGGAACGTGATGAGGTTCGAGTCCTTGTCGACAAGCCCGAGGGGCGGGTTGGGGAACGGCTCTGCGTCCCGGAAGGCGTCGATCGCCGCGTCGTCGAGAAAATCCACTCCGCACGGTCTTTCCACCAAGAGGTCGCGAATCGATCCGTCGGGGCGCAGGGATACCTTGAGAACCGTGTAGCGGTTCTTTCCACCGTAGATCTGCCCGCTCGGATCCCGCTTGCGATACTCGTCGTCGGGCCTCCAGCTCTGGGCCACGGCTCGCTTGACCCGATTGAAGAACGACGAGTATTTCCACCGCTTGGTGTTGAGGAGCGTCTCTTCCCCCTCATCCACGTCCTTGAGATAGTCGATCGACCCACGCCCCAGGGCTTGTGAGATCGCCTCGCCCGAGGGGCGTAGCTCGGACATCGATGGGAGCGGTTTCCCGTAACCTGTGCCGGGCGCCTCGGAAGGCTGCGCGTTCTCGCCTGGTCGGTCCCCCTCCCCCTTGAGGGCCTGATCGCCGTCCGGGTCCTCGTCGAGGCCCTCATGGGTGCCCCCGCGTGGCGCTAGCCGTTCGTCCTTCCGAACCCCGGTTCCCGTCTCGGAGGGCGCACGCATCGCGAGCGGTCCTGGCGCTTGGGGGCTCTCCTTAGCTTTTGGCTGGAGGGGAGTCGGTTGCCTGACCAGCGGCTGTGAAAGATCGGGCTTTCCCGGGCTGCGGGCCACCGTCTCTCTTTCGACCTTGGAGTCGTATTCCGAGAGACGCTTCGCGTCCTCTGGTCGAATTTCTACGGCGGGCTTGGGGACCTCGACCACCTCTCCCTTTTCATTCGGATCAGACTCCTTCTTGGTCTCCTCCTCGTGCTTCTTCTCGACTTCTTCGGCCTGCTTCTCCTCGTCAGTGGGAGGTGCCAAGGGCTGGAGAGCCTTGGGCTCAATGAGGGTAACGTCCATGGGGCCGGAGGTGGTCGTGTTACCTTGAACTGAGACCGGATCCGCCTGCCATGTCACGCTGACCTGGGAGAACCACAAGAGAAAAAGGAAGTGGACGAGGACCGCGAGAGCCAAGAACTCCCACGAACGCCAGTTGGAATACGGCCTGCGCGCTCGCATTGCTCCTCACACACAGCTAATTGCGCCCAAAAACCGACCCTTAACTAAGTATAAAGGCACGCCCGCGCGGGAACTAGCCTTCCTTGAACCTGGGTCGCGAATCAATGGGTTACCCAACTGATCCCTCCGGGAAGGATTCAACGATAGGGCGCTACGGCAGGCGCGGACTCGGGCGTCGGTCTTCTAGGACCTTCGCCCGGAGTCCGCCGCCGCACGCGTGCTCTTTGCGTGATAGCTAGAATTGGAAACCAATACGAGCAGTTGCATTCCAATGATGGAGGTTGATGTCTTCGGTGCTTCCCGCGGGCGGAGCGACCAGGTCCTCATTGAACACCGAGCGCCAGGAAGCCCGCGCGTCAAGGATCAGGCCCCGATAGGACCCGGAGATGCCCACTCCGACAGGCACCACGAAGGTGTCGTCTTCATCGGCGACGCTCGAGGTGTTGAAGTCCTCGTTCACCACGTTGTAGCGGGTCCAGCCGGCGCCAGCGAAAATGAACGGGTTGACCATTGGGGTACCGGTCAGGTTCCCAAGGTTCAGCCGAGCGATCCCCTCGACGCCGTTGGAGACGAGCAGCGCGTCCTCGTCGAGGCCCAAGGCTTCGATGTCTTGCGCCGAGCCGACATAGGCCGCCTCGAGCGAAACGGGGAGCCGGGTGCCCACGATGAGGCGTGCGTCGTAGGTACCGCCGACGTCTGTCAAGTCGTCCATGTCGTTGTCGGCGAAGTCAGCCACGCCACCGCCGATCGCGAAGCCGAGCCCAAACGGAGTGAGGCCAGGCTCTTCTTCCTCTTCCTCGGCGGGCATGGCCATGGCGCCCGGGGGCGGCGTGATTTCGACTTCCTGCCCCTGGCGCTGCGCGGGCGGCATCGCCTCTGGCTGTTGCGTGGGGCGCCGCATCTCCTCTTCTTCGGCTTGCTCATTCTCCTGGTTGCCTTCCTCCGCACTGGCCATCCTCGGCCCCAGCAGGAGGGCGGCCAGGCCCGCAGCGAACACTGTCATTCGAGTCGCCTTCATAGCTCCTCCTTCCCTCAAATCGAAGTCCCCGAAGGGTCGATTCCACTCGATGCACGCCTGGTACCAGTGTGTCGGCGCCACGGAGGGGATTCCCCGTGCGTCCTTGTGCGCTCGCGGCCGGAGGAATGCCGCATGCTCGCCTGACGCACCGGTGTAAAATCAAGCGGTGAACCGGACCCTGGGATGCGCTCTAAGTCTCGCAATTCTGGTTACGGCATGGCCTAGCGGATCTGCCGGTCAAGGGGCTCCCCGCGTTGCCGCCGGTGCCGACGACGAGGCCATGCGAGCGGCGAAAATCCATTTCCAGGCAGGCGAGCAGTACTACCTGAGAGGGCGCTACGAGCAGGCCGTGAGCGAGTTTCGTGAGGCCTACCGGCTCAGCCAAAGGCCCGCCCTGCTTTACAACATCGCGCAGGCCTATGAGCGACTCGGCGACATTCCCAAGGCGCGCGAGCATCTCAAGGCGTACCTCGATTCGGGCGCCGCCCCCAAGGAAGAGATCGAAGTTCTCGAAGACAAGATTCAGTCGTTCGATCAGCGCATCGGAAGAAGCCACGAACGGGGGGTGGATGAGTCTTTGCCCAAAACCGAGGCGACGAGCGGCCACCCGGCAGAAGAGCCACCTCCAGCGCCCGAAACCGAGGTGCAGCCTCCCGACGCTGAAGCCGCCCAGGGTCTCGCGTTGCCTGGGTCCCCGGGAGCGCCGGCGCAAGCTCGCCCGCTGCGCACGTGGAAATGGGTTGCCCTCGGAACCGGCGGAGGACTCGCCCTTGGCGCCGGTCTTCTGGCACTCCGGGCGAAGTCGTTGGAATCGAGCCTAGAAGCGGAGAAAGGGAAGGGGCGGGTGTGGGAGGCCGGGTTGAAGGACGACTACGACACGGGCAATGCCTCTGCGAAGATCGCTCGCGTGCTCGGTGGCCTAGGCGTCGCCGCCCTATCGACCGGCGCAATTCTCTACGCTCTCGAAAGGCGGCACGCCGAACGGCCGCATGCGTTGTCCGTGGTGCCCGTGGTCGCTCCTCAGGAAAGTGGAATCCGAGTTCTTCTCCTGTGGTAGGTGCGCTAGCTCGTTGCACTCCGGCGGAAGTGAAATAGAATGGCCTCGGAAGTGCGTCCCGGACTGGTGCCGGGCTCGGTCTTCAAAACCGATGGTGCTCCGCGAGAGCGGCGGCACGGCGGGTTCGATTCCCGTGCACTTCCGCCATGGAACCGTCCTATCGCGGCACGCCCTCACTGCTTTTCCCAACCCCCGGCGCGAGAATCGCTGTCATTCGCTCTGGACTCATGATCCCTCGCTCAACCATCCACGCGTGGGCGTCTTGGGCGAGCTTGCTCCCCTCGTCTCCACCCAGCAAGCGGCCGAGCCACGAGCGCGCCGCGGCAGAGTGAAGGGCCATTTCTGACGCGTCAAGCCCACGGATCGCTTCGCGAAGATCCTGGACGGCGGAGTCCGACTCGCCGCGGAGCGCATGCACCCCTGCGCCAAGAAGGATCGCCAGCGGATCGGACCACGGCATCTTTTCGCCGAGGATCTGCCTTGCCGCCTTCTTCGCTTCAGCAAGATGCCGCCTCCGAGCCGACCCTTGGGAGCTCGCGGCCAAGCTCAAGGCAATCCGGCCCTTGAGATCCGCCAGGACGATGCGGACGAATTGAACCCGGAGGAGGAGCGATCGCCGGAGCGCGGGCCATTCTTGCTTCAACGCAGAGAGCGCCTTTTCCGGAGCCCCATCGTACAGGTCGGCCACCGCTCGCCAAAGGAGCGCGTAGTAGTGCTGCACGTGAAACCCCTCCGGCGACCAGCGAGCCAACGCGTCGTCGACCTCTGCCTTGGCACCTCTCGGATCGCCGCTCACCAGGCGCAGGAACGGCAACACCGAAACGCGAAGCGTGGTCTCGCCGTAGCGATCATTCCGACCCTCGCACTCATGGAGAAGGGAAGAGACCCGCCGCTTGAGCTCATCGATTTCCCCTAGGTATACCAAGCTACGGGTCGACCAGAGGCGCATGGTCGTGAGCTCCCAAGGAACGCCGACAAAGCGCGTGTTAATGAGGGACTCCGCCTCTTGACAGCGCTCGACCGCTTCGCGAAAGCGCCCCCAGAAGTACGCCGCCTGCCCCCTGGCTCCTATCACGTAGGCGGAGAGGTTCGAATTACTCGATTTCTTCGCGAGCTCCTCGGCCCGGTCCAATATCTTCGCCACGCGCGCCATGGCTGGGCGCCCGGGCGTGACCTGAAATCCGGACTCGAGGACGAGGAAACGCACGAGGCGCTCGGGCTCTCCAGCCTTGAGGGCGAGGAGTAGCCCCTGGGTATTGAACACGTTGCCACGGATGTGATCCACGATCCCCAGGCTCATCCCGGCGTGGTAACAAACATCGATCCTCGCGAGGTCTCTTGCCGAAGACCGGCTTGAGTCCTGCACTTGAAATCGCAGGCCTCGGATGGCTATCCGCACCCGGCGCCACAGAACCGTCAAGAGAGCGCGCGCAGGGGTTTTCGGATAGCTCATCCCCTCGGACGCGAGGATCTCCCTCAGGGTCGCAATGCCCTTGTCGAGATTCCCGGTAACCAGGAGCTGCTGAGCCGCCCGGCGGCGCAGGTCCAGGGCATCTGCCGCAGGGGCTCCCTCTGCGGCAGCCAGGTACTCCTCGGCAGCCAGGGGCCCATTCCCCGCGTTCGCGAGCGCATCGGCGAGGGCGACCCGCAAGCTGCGAGTGCCTCGAGCGTCGGAGTCACCCAGATCGAGGGCCATTCGGAACAGCCTCACCGCACGGCCCCACGCCAGCGCTTGGCTAGCCTTTTGGCCTGCTTGCACGGCGTACCGTGCCGCCAGCTCATGGTGCCCGGCTTCCTTGTAATGGACGGCCATGACCTCGGGATCCGCATGACGCGACGCCTCGAAGGCCCTGGCCAAGTCCAAGTGGCACGAGCGCTTTTCTTCCTCGGAAAGACACCCGAGGACCGACGCTCGAATGCGATCGTGAACCGACGCGATCATCGTCACGCCCTGGGACTCGTGCGCCCGTACCAGGCTCGCCACGAGGAGGCCGGACAGGCTCCTGTCGAATTCAGAAAGCGTGCACCCAGCGGCTCTGGCCAGAAGCTCGCGCGAGAGCGGCTGCCCGGCCACCATGACCACCTGAAGCACGGCGCGCGCCCGAGGCTCCATGCGCGACACCCGGGCGGCCACGATATCCTCCAAGCGGGCCCGCGTGTTCCCCCCTTCCAAGATGGATTGCCTCACCAGCTCGGCGATGCACAGCGGGTTCCCCGCAGCCTCGCTCGCGATTGCGTCGGTGAGGTCTTCGAACGACTCGTCGCCCTGCCCCAACCGCTCAAGCAGGGTGCTCACCAAGCCACGAGCGTCTTCCCAGGGGAGCGGCTGCAAGTTCAAGTGCCGGGCCTCTCCTCCTACCCGGGAAAGCCGCTCCAAGACGGCGCCCCGATCCTGCCCTGCCTCTCTCCAGGTCGAAAGAAAGAGAAGTGGCGGCGCATCGGGTGGCTTGAGGAGCTCGGTGAGAATCGCCAGGCTGTCCTCGTCCATCCATTGGAGATCATCGATGAACATGATCGTGGGGCGTATCTGGGAAAGCCCCCCGAAAAGCTCTCGGAGCGCCGAAAACACGCGGGAACGTAGCTCCTGGGGATCGGCGACCTCGTGCGCTTGCGCAGAAGCGATGGCACCCACTTTTCTCAGGACCGGAAATACCTGCGCGAGAAGCCCCGCGTTCCTCGGCACAAGACGCGCGGATTCCTCTCGAGGAAGCTGCTCCACGGCGCTCGCAAGGGAGTCCACCACCCCACCCATCGCCTTGCTGGCCGAAGATTGGTGCTCGTCGCAGCGCCCTACGAGCACGAGCGCGCCTGCCTCCTCGGTTGCCTTCCCTGTGAACTGCCTGGCCAGGGCCGACTTGCCTATCCCCGACTCGCCATGGATGTGCACGCCAATCTGCCGCCCGCGTCGCACCTCATCAAAGGCCCCTCCAAGAAGTGCCAGCTCTTCCTTGCGCCCCGTGAAAGGTGGAACGAGGGCGTGGGTCGATAGGTCTGGGCCTGCTTTGCGATGACCTAGTCGCCTTACGACCTTGCGTCCGGAAGGGCGAGCCGCAGGGTCAATGCGGAGGAGCTCCAAGCAAAGCGTCGCCAAGTCCGCGGGAAGCTCTTCCCTTACCCTTGCCAACGTGGGTTCTTCCCTCTGCTTGTTCATGCGGATCTCGAGCGGATCCCCTGTGAACGGGGGAATGCCCACCAATGCCTCATAGAGGACCACGCCCACGCTGTACCAGTCCGCCGAAGGCCCAACCTGTCCCTGCGCGGCCTGCTCCGGGGCCATGTATTCCACGGTCCCTACCCAATCTTCCGTGTCCTCGAGGGCATATGCGTCGGTGACCAGGCCGAAATCGAGAAGCACGACCCGTCCCTCTTCGGTCACCATGATGTTCGACGGCTTGATGTCGCGGTGCACCTTGCCGACTTCGTGAAGCGCGTCCACTCCGAGGGCAAGCTGTACGAGCGCGCTGCGCAGGTGCCCTTCGCGAAAGGACTGGCCACCGGGGCGGACGTGATCAAGGAATCCGCACCCCGAAACGAGCTCCATGGTAAAGAACAACACGTCGTTCTCGTGGAAAAGCTCGCCCAGCTTGACCAGGTTTGGGTGGTGGATCTCTTTTAACGCGTCGAAATCGTCCTGCGCGCGCGCAAAGCGCTCGATGTTCAACTTGGAGAGCACCTTGAGCGCAACCTTCGCGCTCGCACTGCGATCAAAGGCTTCATACACGACGCCCATGCCGCCCGCACCGAGTCGCCTGAGTACCTCGAAGCGCTCTGTTCCGTAAAAGCTCGCTCCCGCCATGAGGCCCACGCGCAGGCGAACAATGTTGCCAGGCGCTATGTTATCAGCTTGGAATGAAGGCGCCTATTCACCTTGTTTGTTGGCGAAGCGCTGCTCGTGGGCCAAAAGCCACTCTTTGACCGAAACGCCTCCCGCATACCCCGACAGCTCGCCAGTCGTGCGGACCACGCGGTGACAAGGGACAAAAATGGACAGCGGATTGAGCGCGTTCGCCATGCCCACCGCACGGATTGCCCGCGGACGACCGATTTCGTGGGCTAGCTCCGAGTAGGAACGGCGCTCGCCGTAAGGAATCCTCGCGAGCGCCGTCCAGACGGCGCGCTGGAAGTCCGTCCCCACAGCGGACAGAGGCGTCGAGAATCGCCGCCGCTCGCCGCGAAAATAACCAGCGAGCTCGCTTGCGGTGTGGTCCAAAACTTCGTGTTCCTCCACCTCGCGAGCGGCAAGCGGCGGCGCCCGACGATGCGACCGGAAGTACACCCCCAAAAGGGCCACATCGCTGGCGACCAGGCGCAGTGGGCCGACGGGAGACAGCACGATCTTTTGGACGAGAGACACCTTCACCCTCCTTCCGACGGTGTAACACGTCGCTCGGGGCGACCGCGGTCGATTTGATTCCGGAGCCGTGCTGCTCGGGTCAACATTCCCCTGTGGGGCACCTGGTCATGGGGCGTCCTGTCTCCAGGGCCTTTCGGAAGGCGTGCAATTGTTGGAGAATCGCCTCGCCCTGGCTGGCAAGGGTTGTGCAGCGAGCTGCCGCATGCCACGTGTCCTCGGAGCGCTGATTCTTCTCGTAGCCGCTTGGCCCACCGTCGGCCACGGCAGCGTCTTCAACAA